>NZ_FPCI01000002.1:320878-641757 GCF_900116385.1 Pseudoxanthomonas sp. YR558
TCCTGGCGGCGGCGTGGGACCGGACGACGATACTCCGCGCCTCCGTTGCATGCCAGTGAACGCGCGGGCCGATGCTTGCACGATCCTGCGGCATCGTTGCCCGATGCCCCGACCGGCGCGCCGGGCGTTGCCTTCGCCCCGCAGCTTGCGCCATCGTGGTGCCATGACGGCCTTCCGCTCCCCGCTCGACGCCTCCGCGCATGCCAGCGACGCCGCCGACGGCCGCGTGCTGGCCGTGGTGATGGCGACCGAAGGCTCCACTTATGTGCGGGCGGGTGCATTGGCCGTGTTCGGACCGGGCGATGCGCAGCTGGGCTGGCTCAGCGGTGGATGCCTGGAACCGGAGATCGCGCGTCGTGCGCGGCACGTGGCCGAAGCCGGTGCGCTGGATGCGATGGAGATCGATACGCGCGACGACGAAGACCTGTTCGCCGGTTCCGCCATCGGCTGCCGTGGGCGGCTGAGGCTTGCGTTGTTGCCGCTGGACCGCATGCCGGGGTGGGCGCCCGTCGTGCGGACGTGGTGGAACGGGCAGGGTACGTTGACCCTGCAGGTGACGGCGGAAGGAAACGTGCACGCCGACGCGGGCGACACGAGCCACCAATGGTCGATGCAGCGCCTGGCAACGGAAGGCGTGGATGCGGCGGGCACGGTGCGGATCGCGCCGCCGCCGCGCGTGGCGATCTTCGGCGCGGGCCCGGAAACGCAGCGGCTGATCGACGCGCTGCGTCCGCTCGGCTGGCACGTCACCGTGGTCGAGCGACGCGCGCGCTGGATTCCCGATACCGATATCGCCGACGCGTGGCTGATGCAGCCGCCGGCCGATGCGTTGCAAAGCACGAAACCCGCACCCGATGCCGCGTTGGTGATGCACCACCATTTCGAGCACGACCGTGAAGCGCTGGAGGCACTGGCGCATACCGACATTCCCTTCATCGGCCTGCTTGGCCCAGTGCGGCGACGCGAGGATCTGCTGCGCGTGTTGCCGGCTTCGCTGCATGCCACGTTGTTGTCCCGCCTGCGTTCGCCGATCGGCTTGAAGCTGGGCGGCCACGGCCCCGAAGCCATCGCGCTGAGCATCGCCGCGCAGTTGCAGGCGTGGCACCACGGCGAGGCGTCGTGACGTCGCCGTTGGTCGCGGTGGTGCTGGCGGCAGGCGGCAGCACGCGGTTGGGCCGGCCGAAGCAACTGCTGACGCGCGACGGCGAGACGCTGGTGCATCGCGCGGCGCGGCTGGCGTTGGCATCCGGTGCTTCGCGCGTGCTGGTGATCGTCGGTGCATACGCAGGCGACGTCGTTGCCGCGGTGCGCGACCTGCCGGTGGAATGCGTGGTCAACGCAAAATGGAGTGAGGGCCTGGCAGGAAGCGTACGCATCGCGGTCGATGCGCTTGCCCCCCATGATCACGCGACGCTGCTGCTCACCTGCGATCAGCCGGCGCTGGATGTCGCATACCTTCACGCGCTGCAGGAGGCCTCTCGTCGAGCGCCGTCGGGTTCTGCCGCGACACGTTTCGGCGACCGCGTGGGCGTGCCCGCGGTCGTGGCGCCGACGATGCTGCACGCCGCACTGGCCGTGCAGGGAGACCGCGGCCTGCGCGATGCACTGAATGCCGCGGGTGCCGACGTCATCGCCTGCGATGCACCGGATCTCGGGGTCGATATCGATACGCCGGAGGATCTCGCGGCGGCGGTGGCGCGGGGGTGGCTCGATCCGCTGGCGTGACGAGGGTGCCGGCAGGCGCCGGCACCCTTCGACGGACGTCAGATCGCGCGCAGGGCCTGCGTAATCGGGAGGCGCGCCGCACGCAAGGCCGGGAACAGTCCGCCGACCAGGCCGATGCCCAGCGCCCACTTCAGCCCGCTCCACAGCAGTTCCGGCGTGACCTTGAACTGGAACACCACCTGACTGAAGTTGCTGCCCAGCGTGGCCACGCTGTAGCCGTTGAACACGACCCAAGCGATCAACCCGCCGAGCAGGCCGCCCAGCAGCGCCAGCAACATCGTCTCCAGCATCACCGCCATCACCACCGGCACGCCGCGAAAACCGATCGCCCGCATCGTGGCGATCTCGCGCGCACGTCCGGCGACGGCGGCGTACATGGTGTTGAGCGCGCCGAACACCGCGCCGATCGCCATGATGGTGCCGATGACCGTGCCGAGCACCTTGATCAGCGTATTGAGGCCCGTCGACTGCTTGGTGTAGTAGTCGCGCGTGGTCAGTACATCCAGCTTCAGGCGGGGGTCGTTCTCCATCGCCTGCTTGAACTGATCGAAGCCCGCCTTGCCTTCGGTGCGCACCGTGACGGACTGGTAGGCGCGACGGTCGTACGCCGATGACAGCGTGTCGATGTCGGTCCACAACTCCGAGTCGTGCGCGTCGCCGGACGCGAACACGCCGACCACCGTCCACTCCTGGTTGCCCAGTTTCAGCGTCTTGCCGACCTCGAGGCCACGATACTGTCCCTTCGCGCCCTTGCCGACCACGATCTCGCGTACGCCGACGTTGAACTTGCGGCCTTCGATCAGCTTCACCTGCGGACGGATCGACCACGCGGCTTCGCTGACGCCGCGGAACTGCGCGTTGGCATCCTCGCCGGTGCTGGCCGTCGGCAGGTTCACGATCTGCGAAAGTTCCGGCGACAGCAGCGCGCGACCGTCCTTGCCCTTGGCGACGCCGGCCAGCGTGGAGATCAGCGGTACCTGATCGCGACTGATGACGGAATTGGTCTCCGCCTGCGACCCGCCGCGCAGCACGATGGCGGTGTCTTCACCGCCGGTCTGCTTGAGCGTGGCCGAAAAGCCTTCGCCCATCGCCAACATCGCGACCAGCACGCCCACCACACCAGCGATGCCGACCACGATCACCGAGGACGCGCCCCAGCGCTGCGGCAGGCTGGCGATGCCGATCTTCGCGGCCTCCAGCGACAGCCGCCCACTGCGGGTGAGGAACAGCCACAGCGCCAGCACCACCGCCACGCCGGCGATGACGTACCACGGCGACATGATCCAGGCCCCCAGGCCCACGACCAGCAGCACGACGGAGAGGAGGTTGCCCAACCATTGCTTCTTCATGTCATGTCTCCTGTCAGCGGCCGGCCAGTGCATCGACGATCTTCAACCGCATCGCGCGGGTCGCCGGCAACGCGCCGACGATCAGGCCGATCGCCACCATCAGACCCAAGCCCACGGCCCAGGTCTGGGCGGGGATGGTCGGTAGCGCGATCATGCCGTTGCTGGCGCCGCTGACCACCGGAATGATGGCCGAGGCGATCGCCATGCCCAGCACGCCACCCAGCACGATCAGCAGCACCGATTCCACCAGTACCAGCACCAGCACGGTGCCGTTGGTGAAACCCAGCGTCTTCAGGACCGCCAGTTCCGGGATGCGCTCACGCACCGCCTGCGCCATCGTGTTGCCGGTCAGCAGCAGCAAGGTGAAGAACACCGCCGCCATGATCGCGGTGACGATCAGGCCGATGTCGGCGAACTGCTTGGCGAAGGATTGGTTGAAGGCCTGCTCGGTCTGCGTCTTGGTCTCGTGCGCGGAGTTGGCGGAGATCGCATCGATCGCGTTGGCCACGCGGGTGGCGTGGTTCACGTTGTCCAGCTTCACCATGTACCAGCCGATCTGGCCGTTGACGTACTGGTTGGCCTCGTCGAAGTACTTCCAGTGGAACAGCAACTGGTTCTCTTCGCCCTTGCGCTTGCTGTCGGACAGTTTGAACGTGCCGCGCAACGTCAACGGCCACGCATTGCTGCCGTCCTTCTGGGGGAAGATGGTCGCCTGCAGCGGGATGGTGTCGCCGATCTTCCAGCCGAAGCGCTTGGCCAGGTTCTCGCCGACGATGGCGCCGGTGCGATCGGCTTCCCAGGCCTTGAGTTGCGCAGGATCGATGATGTACTCCGGATACATGTCCATGTAGCCAGGGCCGACCGAGAAGTTGGGGAAGAAGTTCTTCGGGTCTTTGTAGATGCCGCCGAACCAGGCGGCATAGGCGCTCTTCTTCACGCCGGGCGTCGCATCGATGCGGCCCAGCAGGCTGTACGGCAGCATCTGCGTGATCGACAGGCGCGACGCGACCACCAGGCGGTCCGCGCCGGCGACGCTGCCGCCGGAGTTGAACGCCACGCGCACCGAGTCGAGCAGGCCGAACAGCAGGAAGGCCGCGACCACCGACAACAGCGTCAACGACGTCCGCGTCTTGCTGCGGAACAGCGCCGACCAGATCAACGAGAAATATTTCATGTCCGTCTCCGGATCAGTGCGCGGCGGCCGGGGCGTCGACCAGTTCGCCCTTGTCCAAATGGATGGTGTGGGTGGCGTATTCGGCCGCCTTCGGGTCGTGCGTGACCATGATGATGGTCTTGCCGTGCTCGCGATTGAGCATCTTCAACAGGTTGAGGATCTCTTCGGCCGAATGGCGGTCCAGGTCGCCGGTGGGCTCGTCGCAGATCAGGAAGGTCGGGTCGGAAACGATCGCGCGGGCGATCGCCACGCGCTGCTGCTGGCCGCCGGACAGTTCGTTCGGGCGGTGCGATCCGCGGTCGGCCAGGCCGACCAGCTGCAACGCGATTTCCGCATTGCGCTTGCGCTGCGCGGCGCCGAGCTTGGTCAGCAGCAGCGGCAGTTCGACATTGCGCTGCGCGGTCAGCGTCGGCATCAGGTTGTAGAACTGGAAGACGAAGCCGACGTGCGAACTGCGCCAGTGCGCCAGCTGTCCGTCGTTCATCCGGTCGATGCGCTGGCCCTCGATCTCGATCTCGCCGCCGGACGGCGTGTCCAGGCCGCCGATGAGGTTCAGCAGGGTGGTCTTGCCCGAGCCGGACGGGCCCATCAGCGCGACGAAATCGCCGTGCGGGATATCCAGGTCGATCCCGTGCAGCACCTGCACCTTTTCGGGGCCGCGCTGGTAGGTCTTGGTGACGTTGCGGATGGAAACCAGGGAAGACATCGGCAGGATCCTTGTTGGAGACGGGAAGGCGAACGGCGATGCTGCGGTTCAAACAGGGCGGATCCCGTCCTCGATGGACACGGGCCACCCATCGGGACGACGGAGGGCGTCGCCCGGGATCGACAGGCGCCGGTGGGGCGGCGCCGGGTGTTTGGTGGTTCGCCGCGGTGAGGCCATCCTCACGCGGCGCCTTGCGGCTTACTCGGTGTCTTCGGCCAGCACGACCTTGGCACCGTCCTTCAGTTCGGCGGGAGGGTCCAGCACGAGGGTCTCGCCCGGCGCCAGCCCATCGGTCACGTGCACGTCGTCGCCCAGCTTGCCGGCGACCTTGAGCGCGCGCTGCTCCACGGTGTCCTCGTCGCCGACGACGAAGGCGACCTGCGCGCCGCCGCGCTCGACCACCGCGGCCCCCGGCGCACGCACGCCCTTGGGCTGCTCGGCCTGCTGCGGCTTGGCCGCTTCCAGGAAGCTGACCCGCACGCCCATGTCCGGGACGATCCGTGCGTCCTTGCTGTTCAACGCCACGCGCACCTTCACCGTGGCCTTGCTGCGGTCGGCGGTGGGAATGATGGCGATCACCTCGCCGGGGATCTGCCAGTCGGGATAAGCGTTCAGCGTGGCCTGGATCGGCATCTTGGGCTGCACGCGGCCGATGAAGGACTCGTTGACCTCCACTTCCACTTCCAGCGAGTCCATGTCGACGATGGTGCCGATGCCGGTGCGGGTGAAGCCGCCGGTGGCCAGCGGCGACACGATCTCGCCGGGCTGCGCGGCCTTGGCGATCACCACGCCGGCGAACGGCGCGCGGACGATGGTGTTGTCCACGCCGTTGTCGGAAATCGCCAGGCTGCGGCTAGCCACGGTGACGTTGCGTTGTGCGGCCTGCATCTGCGCACGCAGGGCGTCGCGGGTGGCGACGGCCTGGTCGTACTGCGAGCGGGCGACCAGTTGTTGCTGCACCAGCGAGGACAAACGGCGCGCATTGGCTTCGGCTTCGGTGAGCTGCGCCTGCACATTCGCCACCTGCGAGCGCGCCGACTCGACCTGGGCCTGCGACAGCGCACGACTCGCGTCGGCATCGACAGGGTCGAGCGTGGCCATCACCTGGCCGGCCTCGACCTTCATGCCTTCTTCGATCAGCACTTCGCGCACCTTGCCGGTGATCTTGGCCGACACCGTGGCCATGCGCCGCGCGACCACATAGCCGGACGCGTCCAGCACGGACGAGGACGCGCTGCCATTGCCCATCGCCACGGTCGGTGCGGTGCGCACTTCGATCGGCTTCTCGCGGCCGAAGAACGCCCAGCCCGCCGCGGCCAGCGCCAGCAGCACGACGACCACGCCCAGGGTGATCCACAGGCCGCGGCGCGACCGGGGTTCAGGCGGCGGCGCCTTGCGGTCGATGCGGAGTTCCTTCAGCAAGTCGGCAGACGTATTCATGCGTATCCAGACGGTGAATGCGGGAAAGTGTGACCAGCAAGGGTAACGGAAGCCTAGTTGCCGGAAGTCACTTCATGCAGGAACCGGCGGATCCGGGTGTAGCGGGGCCGGGACGGTGCGCATCATGGCCGCGGCCGGTGGCATGGCCCAGTGACAACTGTCACCTGATTCGCCTGAGGGGCGCCACTGATCACGGGCGGGGCGGCGGCGCAGGCTGTGTCCATCTTCCGACAAGGCCCCTTGGCATGGACATGGCGACCCTTCCTTCCCACCCGCTCGCCCGGCTGCGCGGCGTGCGCCACCAGTATGGCCGCACGCTGGCGCTCGATGGCCTGGACCTGGCGCTGCCCGCCGGCCAGGTGCTCGCGCTGCTCGGCCCCAACGGGGCCGGCAAGACCACCGCGATCAGCCTGCTGCTGGGCCTGCAGCGTCCGCAGGCGGGGCAGGCGGAGCTGTTCGGCCAGCCGCCGCAGGACCTGGCCGCGCGCCGTCGCGTCGGGGTGATGCTGCAGACGGCGGCCGTGCCGGACACGCTGAAGGTGCGCGAGCTGATCGACCTGACGCGCAGCTACTACCCGCGTCCGCGCAGCGTCGCCGACTGCATGGCGTTGGCGGGCTTGGACGGGCTGATGGACCGCCGCTACGGCCAGCTGTCCGGCGGGCAGCAGCGGCGCGTGCAGTTCGCGCTGGCGGTCTGCGGCCGGCCCGAGCTGCTGTTCCTCGACGAACCCACCACCGGCCTGGACATCGATGCGCGGCAGACGCTGTGGAAGGCGATCCGCGAACTGAGCGCGCAAGGGTGCGCGGTGCTGCTCACCACGCACTACCTGGAAGAAGCCGAAGCACTCGCCGACCGCGTCGTGGTGGTTAACCACGGACGCGTCGTCGCCGAAGGCACCGTGGCCGAGGTGCGCGCGCACGTCGCGCAGCGGCGCATCCGCTGCAGCACCACGCTGCCGGCGGCGCTGGTGCAAGGCTGGCCGGGCGTGCAGCTCGCCCAGCACGACGGCGAGCGCCTGGACATCGTCGTCGACGCCGCCGAGCCCGTCGTCCGTCGCCTGCTGGCCGAAGACCCGGCGCTCACCGAACTGGAAGTGCAGCGCGCCGGCCTGGCCGACGCCTTCCTCGCGCTGACCCGCGATGCCACCGCCCCCGACCTGCACAAGGAAGCCGCCTGATGGACACCACCGTCCCGCTGCCGTTCTCGTCCACGCGCGCCTACCTGCTGGAAGCGCGCTATGAATTCCTCCGCCTGCTGCGCACGCCGTCGTTCTCGCTGCCCTGCCTGTTGTTCCCACCGGTGTTCTACCTGCTGTTCGGCGTCCTGCTCGGCGGCAAGGGCGGACCGGTCGCTGCGCAGTACATGCTGGCCGGCTACGGCGTGTTCGGCGTGATCGGCGTGGCCCTGTTCGGCTTCGGCGTGACCGTCGCGATGGATCGCGAACAGGGCCTGCTGACGCTCAAGCGCGCGCAGCCGATGCCGCCGGGCGCGTACCTCGTCGCGAAGATGACGATGGCACTGCTGTTCGCCGCGATCATCCTGGCGCTGCTCGCCGCGCTCGCGGCCGGCGTGGCGCACGTGCAGCTGTCGGCCGCACAGTGGGCCGCCTGGGTGGCGACGTGCCTGGTCGGCGTGTTGCCCTTCAGCGCGCTGGGCCTGTGGCTGGGCACGCTGGTCAGCGGTCGCGGCGCACCGGCGCTGATCAACCTGGTCTACCTGCCGATGGCGTTCCTGTCGGGGCTGTGGGTGCCGCTGACGATGCTGCCGAAGCTCCTGCAGACGCTGGCGCCCGCATGGCCGGCGTATCATCTGGCGCAGGTCGCGCAGCAGGCCGTCGGTGTCGGCGCCGGGCGCCCGCTGGGGCTGCACCTGGCCGTACTGGCCGCCATCACTGCCGTGTTCTTCGTGCTGGCGCGTCGCCGCCTGGTGCAGTGAACCGGCACGCCGACGCAAGGAGTCGTCCATGAAACATCCATTGCCGTCCCTGCTGGCCTGGCTGACCCGCCAGCGCGATCGCTTGGTGCCCGAAGCGCTCGGCCTGGGCTGGATGCCCATTTTCCTGCTGGGCTACCTGGTGTTCCTGTTCGTGCCGGTGCTGGTGCCGTCCAATGCGGACTGGGGCGAGGGCGTGCGCTGGTACCTGTGGCCGACGCTGCTGTCGATCGCGGTGTTCCTGCCGATGTACTTCCTGGCCTACCGCGCCAGCGCGATGACGCGCGTGCTGTGCACGCTGGGCATCGCGGCGCTCGGCTACGGGCTGATGCCGTTCAACGCGTTCTCCAACACCTACGTCATCTATGCGGCGGCCTTCGTCGCGTTGCTGCCGGGCTCGATGTGGATCCGGCTGGAAGTCTTCGCCGTGCTGATCATCGCGTACTGCGGCATGGCGGCGTGGCTGGGGTTCCCGGTGTTCGTGCCGGTGGTGACGGCGATCGTGTCGGTGGCGGTGTTCACCGGCAATTACTTCCAGTCGGAGACCGTGCGCAAGCGCGCCGAGCTGAAGCTCTCGCACGAAGAAGTGCGCCGGCTGGCCGCGCTGGCCGAACGCGAGCGCATCGGCCGCGATCTGCACGACCTGCTCGGCCACACGCTGTCGCTGGTGGCGTTGAAGTCCGATCTTGCGGGACGGTTGATCGACCGTGACCCGCAGGCCGCACGCAACGAGATCAACGAAGTCAGCCGCGTCGCCCGCGATGCGCTGGCGCAGGTGCGGCGTGCGGTGACCGGCATCCGCGCGGCTGGGTTGGCGGCCGAACTCGCATCCGCGCGTCTGCTGCTGGAATCGGACGGCGTCACTCTGCGCTACGAAGCGCAGGAAGTCGCGCTGCCCGCCGACCTGGAGACCGTGCTCGCACTGAGCCTGCGCGAGGCGGTGACCAACATCCAGCGCCATGCGCGCGCCAGCCTGGCGGAGGTCGTGCTGTCGTCCACGCCCGAGCACGTCACCCTGCGCGTCCGCGACAACGGCGTGGGCAGTGCGGGCGTGCCCGGCAACGGCCTGGCCGGCATGCGCGAGCGCGTGGAAGCGCGCGGCGGACGCCTGCGCATCGATTCCACGCTGCGGCAGGGCACCTGCGTGGAGATCGTGCTGCCGCTGCCGTCGGCTGACGAGGTACTGGCGCCCCCCGAGAAAACCTCTGTAGGAGCGACGTAAGTCGCGACCGCACGGCCAGAACATTCATCGACCTCGGCATCCATGCCATGCGAGCCCACGGCCTGCTGTTGTCTATAGGCCCGCAAGGCATGCGGTCGCGACTTACGTCGCTCCTACAGCAAGCGGTCCACTTCCGTGGCCCGATTTGCTAGCGTGTCATCCGATCTTTCCTTCCCGGCCCTCCGATGATCCGCGTGCTGCTCGCCGAAGACCAAGCCATGGTGCGTGGCGCGCTCACCGCGCTGCTGGGCATGGAAAGCGACATCGAGGTCGTCGGCAGCGCGGCCGATGGCGAGACCGCATGGCGCGAGCTGCAGCGGCTTTCGCCGGACCTGTTGGTCACCGATATCGAAATGCCCGGCCTGACCGGGCTGGAACTCGCGCAACGCATCCAGCGGCACGAGCTGCCGTGCAAGGTCGTCATCGTCACTACGTTCGCGCGCAGCGGGTTCCTGCGGCGCGCGCTGGAGGCCGGCGTGTCCGGCTACCTGTTGAAGGACGCGCCCGCGGAAGACCTCGCCGAGGCGCTACGCAAGGTGCATCGCGGCGGCCGCGCGATCGATCCGCAGCTGGCGGTGGAAGCCTGGTCGGATGCCGATCCGCTCAACGATCGCGAACGCCAGGTGCTGCGGCTGGCCGGCGAAGGCCAATCGGCTGGCGACATCGCCAAGCAGCTCAATCTCTCGCAGGGTACGGTGCGCAACTACCTGTCCGAAGCCATCGGCAAGCTGGGCGTGGCCAACCGCATCGAGGCCTATCGCCTGGCGCGCCAGCGCGGGTGGCTGTAGCGGCGCCAAGATGTGCCGTGGTTGGCAGTTCCGGTGTGCGCCGGGTTGTCCTTGCGGACAGGGGCCCCTAGGCTCCCCCTGACCCCCGCGCTCCGGAACGGAATGCCCTTGCGCCGTCGCAACGCCAACCGCATCGGCCTGCTCGCCGCCGCCGCGATCTTCGTGGTCATTGGCGTGGGCGTCGTGCTGGGCGCGCAACGCTTCATCGGCGACGCCAACCGGGTTTCGCACACCAACGAAGTGATCGCCCTGATCGGCGCGATCGAAGCGCACCTGCGTGATGGCGAATCCGCCCAGCGTGGCTACTTGCTCACTGCGGACGTCGACTACCTCGCCGACTACCGGCGCAGCCGCGGCGAACTGCCCGAGCTGCTTACCCAGCTGCAGCAGTTGGTCCGCGACAATCCCGACCAGAGCCGCCTGGCATTGGCGTGGAAGCTCGAGATCGAGCGCCGGATTGGGCAGATGGATGCCACGCTGGGCAACTACGCGACCGGCGGCCTGTCGTCGGCGCAGCGCTCCATCGGCCAGGAAGTGCGGCGCACCTCCGGCGCGCTGCGCGCGCAAGCGCGGCAACTGGTCGCCACTGAGCGGCAGCTGCTCGTGCAGCGTGCGAATTCCAGCCACAACAGCGCCACCTTGCTGCGCGTGCTGGCGCTGCTGGGCATTCCGCTGGGCCTGGCGATCATCGGCGTGGTGTACACGCTGCTGGTCGGCGAAATCCGCCGCCGCGCGCGCGCCGAAGACGCCGGCGACGAAGCGCGCGCACAGCTGCTCGACAACATCGACGCGCTGGAACGGCAGGGCGCCGACCTCAACGAACTGAGCCGCTACGGCGGCATGCTGCAGAGCTGCGTCAGCGTGGAAGAAGCCGTCGGCCTGGCGACGCAGTACTTCTCGCGCCTGCTGCCCGAAGCCGGCGGCACGCTGTACCGGGTGCGCGCCTCGCAGGACTATGCCGAGGAAGTCGCGCACTGGGGCGAGCACGCGCTCAACGGCCCGGCGATGTTCCCGTTGCAGGACTGCTGGGCGCTGCGCCGCGGTCAGCCGCACGTGCACCGCGCGCACCACGAGCTGCTGCCGTGCGCGCACGTGACCACGCCGTCGCTCAATGCCACACCGACTTACGTGTGCGTACCGTTGATCGCGCAGGGCACCCAGCTCGGCCTGCTGTATCTATCCGGCCACGACGATGCCTTCCTCGTGCGCATGGACCTGGTGAAGACCGCTGCCGAGCAACTGTCGATGGCGCTGTCCAGCCTGGAGCTGCAATCGCGCCTGCGCGTGCAGTCCATCCGCGAACCGCTGACCGGCCTGTTCAACCGCCGTTACCTGGAAGAGTCGCTGGCGCGCGAGCTGGCACGCTGCGAGCGCCGGCACATGCCGCTGGGCCTGATGATGCTGGACCTGGACCACTTCAAGCGCTTCAACGATGTGCACGGCCACGCCGGCGGCGACGCGTTGCTGGCGGAGTTCGGGCGCTTGCTGCAGGCGCTGTCGCGCGACGAAGACATCGCCTGCCGCTATGGCGGCGAGGAGTTCACCCTGATCCTGCCCGAAGCCGATCCGATCACCGTGCAGGCGCGCGCGGAGGCGATCCGCGCGGGCGTGGAAGGCATGCGGGTGATGCACCTGGGGCAGGAGCTGCCGCACGTGACCGTGTCGATCGGGATTGCGATGTTCCCGCAGCACGGCGGGTTAGGCGAGACGCTGCTACGGCAGGCCGATGCCGCGCTGTACCGGGCCAAGCACGCCGGCCGCAACCGGGTGGAAACCGCGGCGAACGATGTCGCCGTGGTTCAGGCCGTGGCGCCGTAGCGCGCCTTCAGCATCGCGTAAGCGCTACGCAGTGCGAGCGCTTCGCCGCCGGCCGGGCGACCGGCGCGGTCGCTGTCGTTCCACGCATAGACGTCCAGGTGCGCCCACGGCAAGCCATCGGGCACGAAACGCTCCAGGTACAGCGCCGCAGTGACGGCACCGGCCATGCGCGAGCCCGCGTTCGCCAGGTCGGCGATGCCGCTGGTGAGATAGCGCAGGTAGGGGCGCCACAGCGGCATCCGCCACACCGGGTCGCGCATGCGCTCGCCGGCGGCGATCCAGTCGTTGGCCACGCTGTCATTGTTGGCGAACAGCGCCGGCAGGTCCGGGCCCAGTGCGATGCGTGCGGCGCCGGTCAGCGTGGCGAAGTCCAGCAGCAGTTCCGGCGACTGCTCGCCGGCATAGGTCAGCGCATCGCAGAGGATCAGGCGGCCTTCGGCATCGGTATTGTCGATCTCCACGCTGACGCCCTTGCGGGTGGCGATGACTTCGCCCGGGCGGAACGCGTTCGGGCCGATGCTGTTCTCCACCGCCGGCACCAGCAGGGTCAGCCGCACCGGCAGCTGGCGCGCCATCACCAGGCGGGCCAGCGCGATCGCGTGGGCGGCACCGCCCATGTCCTTCTTCATGTTGCGCATGCCGTCGGCCGGTTTGATGTCCAGGCCGCCGGTGTCGAAGCACACGCCCTTGCCGACCACCGCGACGTGCGGCGCGGCGGCGTCGCCCCAGCGCAGTGCGATCAGGCGCGGTGCGCGGTGCGAGGCGCGGCCCACGGCGTGGATGGCGGGGAAGTTTTCGGTCAGCAGCGCGTCGCCGGCGATCACCTCGATCTCGGCCCCGTGGGTGGTGGCGAGCTCGCGCACCGCGGCTTCGAGATCGTCCGGACCCATGTGCTCGGTCGGCGTGTTGACCAGGTCGCGCACCTGCAGGCTGGCGGCCAGCAGGTCGAGCGCTTCGGCATCGGCCTGCGGCAGCACCAGGCGCGCGGGCTTGCGCGCCGGCTGCTTGTAGCGGTCGAACTTGTAGCTGCCCAGGCCCCAGCCCAGTTGCAGCGCGGTGCGCGCGTCGGCCGGCAGCTCGGTGGCCAGCTGCCAGTCGCCGGCCGGCAGGCCGAACGGCGCGTGGGCATACGCGTACGGGTCCAGCGCATCGCCGATGCCGATGACCGCCCCCGCGAGGCCGTCCTCGCCCGGCAGCAGCACCAGCGAACCCGCGCCGGCCGCGAAGCCCTGCGCGTCGATCCATGCGTTCACCGCGGGCGACTGCGTGGCGCGCCAGGCGGCGAGCTGCGTGCGATCCAGCACGTGCAACGCGCGGGCGGTGGTGGAGGCGTCGGTATAGGCGAGGGCAGCGCTCATGCGGCAGCGTGTTCCGTGGCGGAAGAAGGATGCGCGTCCAGCCAGTCGGCCAGCGCGGTGAGGGTGGCGAATTCCAGGTCCGGGCGCAGCGTGGCGTCGGTCCACACTTGCGGCCGTCCGTCGTGGTCTTCGGGCCGGTTGATCCAGCAGCTGCGCAGGCCCGCGCGCGCGGCGCCCAGCACGTCCATCTCGATATGGTCGCCCACGTGCAGTACTTCGGCCGGCGGCACCTCCAGCAAGCGGCACGCCGCGTGGAAGATGCTGGCCTCGGGCTTGGCCGCGCCGTGTTCGCGAGAGTGGATCTGATGGGCGAACAGGTGGCCCAGGCCGATCCGCTGCAGGTCGGCGTTGCCGTTGGTGACCGCGGCCACGGGCAGGCGGGCGGCGATGCGGTGCAACGCGTCCAGTGCGTCCGGGTAGTACTCGACCTGGTTGCGGGCGGCGTAGAAGGTTTCGTACGCGGGTTCGAGCAGGGCCATGTCGGCGCCGCTCTCGCGCAGGGCGTGTTCGAGGGTCATCCGGCGCAGGGTGCTGAGGTCGTGCTTGTGTTCGGGGTGGGCGGCGAACACGGCTTCGCGGACGGCGCGCATGCGTTCGACGGGGAACAGGGCGGCGGTGGCGGGGCTGTGTTCGCGCAGCCAGTCGTCGAGCACGCGTTCGATCCGGGCGCCGATGGGGGCGAACGGCCACAGGGTGTCGTCGAGGTCGAGGGTGATGGCGCGGACGGGAAAGCTCATCGGGGCGATTTTACACTCGGTTCCCGAGGGCCCTTCACCTGCCAGGCGGGGAGGCCGGGCTGCGACTGGCATGAGCGCGGCACGCACATGGGGGTGTGAGCGCATCGGGTTCATGACCTTCGTGTGGTGCCTAGCGCGGCAATACATGGCGCCGCTGGCCGCGGGGGCCCTACTTTTCTTTGCTTGTGCAAAGAAAAGTAGGCAAAAGAAACACCCCCCGGCGGTCCGCCCGCCGCTGCGCGGCGGGTGCGCAGTCCCGACGGGAATTTTCGGACGGGGCATCCCGCCCCGGCCGAAAACGGCGCACGTCCTGTGCGCCGCCCTGCGGGTTTGACCCGCCGTGACTGCCGGACCTAAGGGGCCCCGAAAGCCGACACGGACAGATCGGGCGTGCACGCCTTTGACGTGGCTCTCCAGGGCCCCCATGAGGCACGGCGAGTGGGCCGGGTAAAACCTGAAGGGCGCCGCCCTGGATGGGCGGCGTTTTCGTATGGCACAAGGATGTGCCTTACGAAAATTCCCGGCCCGCTCGCGGACCCGGAGCGAAGCGCAGGGCGTGCCGCCTGGGGTGTGTTTCTTTGATTCTTTCTTTGCACAAGCAAAGAAAGAATGCCTCCGCGGCGAGCGGCACCGTGCTGAAAGAAGCGGAACTTAAACGCCGCAGGCCCGGGAAGAATCCAGCGATCACTCCAACAACCGCGCCCATCCCTCCATCCCTTCCACCCGCGCCAGCACCAACTTCACGCACACCAACAGCGGCACCGCCAGCAACAACCCGATGATTCCCCACAACCACCCGAACAACATCAGCGCCAGGATCAACACCAGCGGCGACAGCGCCATCCGCTTGCCCAGAATGATCGGCGTGACGATCTGCCCCTCGATCGTGTGCAGCACCAGATAGGCGACCGCCGGCAACATCGACTGGAACGGCTCCTCGAAACTGATGAAGCCCACCAGCAGCATCGCCACGATCCCGATCAGCGGCCCCACGTACGGCGCGAAGTTCAACAGCGCCGCCATCGTGCCCCACAGCAGCGCCTCGGCCAGCGGCAGGCCCAGCAGGTACAGCACGCCGGCGAACACGAAGCCCACCACCGTGTTGATCACGCTGATCGTCAGCACGTAGCGCGACACCTCGCGCTCGATGGAATGCAGGATGTCCACGGTGAACTTCTTCTGCTGCCGCCCCGGCAACAATGCGATCGCGTTGCGCTGCAGGTTCTCGCCATAGACCATGAAGAAGAACGTCAGCAACACCACCGCCAGCAGCGACGCCAGCACGCGCGGCGTGGCCAGCAGCTTGCGGTAGGGGTCATCGGGTGCGGCTTGCACGATCTGCGGCTGCTTGCTGGTCTGGCTGCCGGCGGCGGCGCGGGCGAAGCTTTCGGCGGCCTTGTTGGCGTCCTGCACCGGCTTGGTCAGTTCGCGCAGCTTGGGTGCCAGCTGGCGCATCTCGCGCGGTGCCTGCTGCGCCCAGTCCATCGCCGACGGCAGCATCTTGTGGGCGAGCAAGCCGGCCACGGTCATGCCGCCCAGCAGCACCAGCAACGCGCCCACGAAACGCGGCACGTACATCCGCCGCAGCAACCGGATGATCGGGTTGCCGACCAGGGCGAAGAACATCGCCAGCAGCACCGGCAGCAGCACCTCCTGTGCGGCCCACAGCGTGTAGCCCACCGCCAGCGTCGCCAGTACCAGCAGCGGCACGGAGGCGCGGGGCCGCGTGGGCGGCGGCGAGGTGGCACGGGCGGGCGATGCGTCGGGTGGCTGGCTCATGGCGGCGCCGGTACGAAAGTGCCGCGATTATGGGCGGGCGCTCTGTCAGCGTCGCGTCAGGACGCCGCGTCCGCTTTCAGCGTTCGGACAGCTCGGTGGCGGCTTCGGCCGGGCGGGGCGCGGTGACGACGATGTCGTCGTCCTCGAACGCCTCGTCGACCAGCGGCTCTTCGGCCTCGGCCATGCCCTCGGCCTGGTCCTGCACGTCCTGCGCGGTGTCGGCGGCCTGCTCGGCCTGTTCGGCGGCGGCGGCCGCTTGCGCCGTGGCCAGCAGGCTGGAGACCGCGCTGAACATCTGCATCCAGCGCGCGCCGGTCAGCGTGCGCAGCGGTTCGGCGCGGCCCACCAGGAAGCCGCTGACCACGCCGGCGATCAGGATGCGTCCCGGCGTCCAGCCTTCGCGCCAGGCCTGCTTCAACGTGCTCCACTGGGTGTGCGTATGCGTCGCGCGCAGCTCCACCCGCTGTTCCGCGCGCTGCACGTGCTGCAGGAGTTTCTCGAAGCGCATCAGGCGCCCCCGTGGTCCGACGCGCGCGGGTCGTGCGCGGTGCCGGCGGCGGGCGGGTCGTCGTCGATCGCCGCGTCCTCGTCGAACAGCCCCAGCTTCGACAGCTGCCGCCGCGTGGCGTGCATGCCGGTGTAGTCGAAGTAGCGGCCCACCTTCCACACCGCGAACGCGGTGATGGCCAGGCTCAGCAGCGCGGCGATCGACAACGACTGGAACCACGACAAACCGAAGCGCTGCATCAGCGCGATCAGCGCGCCGGTCACCAGCAGCCAGGCCGATGCACCGAACACGATCGCGATGCCAGCCCAGGCAAGACCTCGGCCAAACGCGCTGCGCGCCAGCGCGAAGTCGGCCGACACCAATCCGCGCAGCGCGCGACCGGTGTCTTTCGCCGAACCGTACGCAGCACGGCCCGCCGCACCGACCTCTTTCAGGGTGTCGGCGAGGTCGGGCGGTGCGGGTGCGTCGGTGTCGCGGGGCGCGTCGGACACGCGGCGGGGCTTACTTGTCGCCGCCGCTGCGCGCCAGCTTGGCGATGATCCAGCCAGCGGCGAAGGCGACGCCGAACGAGGCCAGCGGACGTTCGCGGATCAGGTCGGCGGCGCTGTCGATCAGGTCGCGGCCCTTGTCCATCAGCGCATCGACCTGCTCGCGCGCGGCGCCGCCACCGGCTTCGGCCGCGGCGATGCCGGACAGCGCGCTGTCGGCCAGTTCGGATTTGACGTTCGCCTTGCCCAGGCGCAGCTCGTCGCCCGCGGCGCTGGCGGCACCCTTGATCGCTTCGCCAGCGGCGGCCGCGGCGGAGGCGAGGTGCGAACCGGCTTCGCCCAGGTTGGACTTCAATGCATCGGTATTCGTCGGCATGGTCATCAGGTGCTCCTGCGGGCGGGGGATGGGGCCACTCTAATGCACGGCGGTGAACGGGCTGTTATCCCGTCCACCGCGCGCGATTACTGCATCAGCACGCGACCGGTGCCGCGTCCGCGCAGGATCTGCAGCACCAGCTGCGGCGGCGAGCGCTCGAAGGTCGCGCGGAAGCCGGGCAGGTCGCCGAATTCGCCACTGCTGCTGGCCACGATCACGTCGCCCGGACGCAGACCGCTCTTCCATGCGCGGCTGTCGCGCGCCACGTTGCTGACCTGCACGCCGCCGTTGGCGCCCTGGCTGCGCAGCACCTGTCGCGCGGATTCGTCCAGTTCCTTCAGCGTCGCGCCGGTCAGGCGCGCGTCGATCGTCGTGCCGTCGGCCGAGCGCGCGCCTTCCTTCAGTGCCACGTTGAGCTGCACCGGCTTGCCGTCGCGGCGCACGTCCAGCGCCACGCGCGTGCCGACCGGCTGCAAGCCTTCGAAGTTGTGCAGTGCCGCGCGGTTGTCGATGCGCTGGCCGTTGGCGGTGGTCACCACGTCGCCGGGCTGCAGGCCGGCGGTGGCCGCGGCCGAGCCGGGATACACGCGGGTGACCAGCGCGCCGCGCGGCGCGTCCAGGCCCAGGCCGCGCGCGGTGCGCTCGTCCACGTCCTGCGATTCCACGCCGAAGGTGCCGCGCTTGACCACGCCGCCGTTGGCGATCAGCTGCTCCATGATCCCGCGCGCCATGTTGATCGGGATCGCGAAGCCCAGGCCGATGTTGCCGGCCATGCTGCCGCGCGGGTTGAAGCTGGCGGTGTTGATGCCCACCAGCCGGCCCTGCAGGTCGACCAGCGCGCCGCCGGAGTTGCCCGGGTTGATCGAGGCGTCGGTCTGGATGAAGTTCTGGTAGCCCGCCACCGGGATGCCGCTGCGGCCCACCGCCGAGACGATGCCCGAGGTGACCGTCTGGCCCAGTCCGTACGGGTTGCCCATCGCCACCACGAAGTCGCCCACCTGCAGCTGGTCGCTGTCGGCCATCTGCACCGCGGTCAGGCCCTGGGTGGGGATGCGGATCAGCGCCACGTCGGTGTCCGGGTCGGAGCCGATGAACTCGGCTTCCACCTGGCGGCCGTCGCTGAGGGTCACCGACACGCCGTCGGCGTTCTCCACCACGTGGTGGTTGGTCAGCACGTAGCCGCGCACCGCATCGACGATCACGCCCGAGCCCAGCGCGCGTTCCACCCGCTCGCGCGGCATGTCCGGGATGCCGAAGATCCGGCGGAACACCGGGTCGTCGCCGAACGGCCCCAGCGGGCTGGCCACCCGCACGGTCTGGCGGCTGTACACGCTGACCACTGCCGGGGTGACCCGCTTGAGCATCGGCGCCAGCGAGGGCAGCACCTGGCCATCGACGGCGGTGGGCAGGGCGGCGGCGGCCGGGACCGCGGCGGCGGCGCTGGGGGCGGCCTGGGCCGGCTGCTGCAGCAGTTCGTTGAGGCCGGTGGCGGCGAAACCGCCGAAGGCGGCGGCAGCGGTCAGGGCGATCAGGGTCGGGAGCGGGCGCATCGCGTTCTTCATGGTCGGTCGGCGGGTCGTCGCATAGATAAGGAAGGAGGGGCCAGGCCCGCACGGGGCGGGGAGGCGAACCTGAATGAGTCTGCTCAGAGACCCCTAAACCGGCAATGAAGTTCGGGTCGGCGTGGCCCCCTGGCCGGCGTCATGACGTGATGACGGACGGTGCCTTGGCGTCACCGGAATGTCATGTCAATCCGGTTGACAGAGGTCACACCCGGGCGTAGTTTGCATGCCTCGTGTGGACACAATATGTTGCGGTCCAGCACGTGGCGGACCCAAGCGATGGTGTTTTCAGGCGGTTTTGCTTGGGAATTCGGGCGCCTTTGGGGATTGGCGCATGAGGGCGAGGGAAGCAGTGGGCGACACGGCGATTTCCAGGTCGGTGGTACGGCCCACTTCCACAATCCGGCAACCCGGGCGGCGCCTCCTGAGCGACTGCCTGCGCCGCCGTCCCCGTCGTCCGGGTCCGCGTTGAGATACAGGGGGTGGGCCCGGCGCCCACCCGGCACAGCCATTACGGGTTCCAGTCGTTTTTAGGAGAACAACAAAACCATGAGTACGGTGCGCCTCGAGGCGATCAAGACGGAACAGCCCACCCTGATCCCCATGCAACCGGCGTCCCAGGACATCTGGGACAAGAAGTACCGGCTGAAGACCAAGCAGGGCGAGGCCCTCGACGCCGACATCGACGGCACCTACCAGCGCGTGGCCCGCGCCCTGGCCGACGCCGAAGCGACCCCGGAGAAGCGTGCCTACTGGTACGAGCGCTTCGTGTGGGCGCTGCGCCGCGGCGCCATCCCGGCCGGCCGCATCACCTCCAACGCCGGCGCCCAGCAGCACAAGCCGGCCACCAGCACGATCAACTGCACCGTCTCCGGCACCATCGAAGACTCGATGGACGGCATCCTGGACAAGGTCCACGAAGCGGGCCTCACCCTGAAGGCCGGCTGCGGCATCGGCTATGAGTTCAGCACGCTGCGCCCGAAGGGCGCCTTCGTCGCCGGCGCCGGTGCGTACACCTCCGGCCCGATGTCCTTCATGGATATCTACGACAAGATGTGCTTCACCGTCTCCAGCGCCGGCGGCCGCCGCGGCGCGCAGATGGGCACGTTCGAGATCTCGCACCCGGACGTGAAGGACTTCATCCGCGCCAAGCGCGAAGACGGCCGCCTGCGTCAGTTCAATCTCTCGCTGCTGATCACCGACGGCTTTATGGAAGCCGTGGACACCGACGCCGACTGGCCGCTGGTGTTCCCGGTGAACATCAAGGAGAAGGGCGACATCGACGTCGAGGACGCCGCCCAGGTCGTCTGGCGCGAGTGGCCCACCCACAAGAACTACATCGTCCGCGACGACGGCCTGGTGGCCTGCAAGATCTACGGCCACATCCGTGCCCGCCACCTGTGGGACATGATCATGGTCTCGACGTACGACTACGCCGAGCCGGGCTTCATCCTGATCGACCGCGTCAACGAGATGAACAACAACTGGTGGTGCGAGACCATCCGCGCGACCAACCCGTGCGGCGAGCAGCCGCTGCCGCCTTACGGCGCCTGCCTGCTGGGCTCGGTCAACCTGACCACCTTCGTGCGCGATCCCTTCACCGACCAGGCGCGGTTCGACTGGGAGGAATACAAGGAAGTCGTGCGCGTGTTCACCCGCATGCTCGACAACGTGGTCGAAGTGAACGGCCTGCCGCTGCCGCAGCAGCAGGCGGAGATCCTGCGCAAGCGTCGCCACGGCATGGGCTTCCTGGGCCTGGGCAGCACGCTGACCATGCTCAAGCACAAGTACGGCAGCGCCGAATCCTGCGAGTTCACCGAAGCCATCGCCCGCGAAATGGCCGTGGCCGGCTGGGAAATGGGCCTGGCCCTGGCGAAGGAAAAGGGCGCCGCCCCGATCATGGACGAGCTGTTCACCGTCACCGCCGCTATGCTGCGCCAGCGCCCGGAAATGGCGAAGGACGGCTGGAAGGCCGGCCAGGAAATTCCCGGCAAGGTCCTGCACGCCAAGTACAGCCGCTACATGCAGCGCGTGGCCGAAGTGGCCCCGGACCTGGTGGACGAGCTGGCCGAAGTCGGCAGCCGCTTCACCCACCACAGCTCCATCGCGCCCACCGGCACCATCAGCCTGTCGCTGGCCAACAACGCCTCCAACGGCATCGAGCCCTCGTTCGCGCACCACTACAGCCGCAACGTGATCCGCGAAGGCAAGAAGTCGAAGGAAAAGGTCGACGTCTACTCCTACGAGCTGCTGGCCTACCGCGAGCTGGTCAACGCCAACGCCATGCCGTTCTCGGACGATCCGGAAGCCAAGCTGCCCGATTACTTCATCGCCGCCGACGACATCAGCCCGAAGGAGCACGTCGACGTGCAGGCCGCCGCGCAGCGCTGGGTGGACAGCTCCATCTCCAAGACCGCCAACGTGCCCACGGACTACCCGTACGAGCAGTTCAAGGACATCTACCGCTACGCCCACCAGCAGGGCCTGAAGGGGTGCACCACGTTCCGCTTCAACCCGGCCGCCTTCCAGGGCGTGCTGGTGAAGGAAGCCGACCTGGAGAACACCACCTACCGCTTCGAGCTGGACGACGGCAGCGTCATCGAGGTCAAGGGCAACGAGCAGATCGAGTACGACGGCGAGATGCACACCGCCGCCAACCTGTTCGATGCGTTGAAGGAAGGCTATTACGGCAAGTTCTGACCGGCGCCTCGCCGGTCCGCGTCCCCTCGCCGCAGGTCGGCGGGGGGAAAGTTGAACCACCGATTCATCCGCTTCACCGTTCCACCCCGCGCCATCGGGTATAGCATCGGCAGCGTCAACCAACCTCGCCCACAGGAGGGCAACATGAGCAACGGTAATGGTGTCACCGCGACGCTTTCCGGCGCCGCCGAAAGCGTGAAGGACAAGGCCGTGGAAATCGGCGAGGCCGTCGCCGCCACCGCCAGCGCGACCGTCACCAAGGCGAAGAAAGCCGCGAAGAAAGCCAAGAAGACGGTGACCGCCGACATCGCCAAGGCGAAGAAGGCCGTGGCCAAGCGCACCGACAAGGCCGCCAAGGCAGTGAAGAAGACCGTCGCCAAGGCGAAGAAGAAGCTGGCCGCCGCCAGCACCGCCGCCAAGGCCGAAGCCGCCAGCCTGCAGAAGAAGGTCACCGGCAAGAAGCCCGCCAAGAAGGCAGCGAAGAAGGCAGCGAAGAAGGCCACCAAGAAGACGGCCGCCAAGAAGGCGGTGAAGAAGGTCGCCAAGAAGGCCGCCGCCAAGAAGGCGCCGGCGAAGAAGGCCGCCAAGAAAGCCGTGAAGAAGGTCGCCCGCAAGGCGCCCGCGAAGAAGGTGGCGAAGAAAGCCGCCCCGAAGAAAGCGGCCAAGAAGGCCGTGAAGAAAGCCCCGAAGAAAGCTGCGAAAAAAGCAGCCCGTAAGTAAGACCTGATGCTTCACCCCACCTCCCCCGGATCCGGGGGAGGGTTGGGGCGGGAGCCGGCCCGGAAGGCCATCGCCCCGCCCGTCGTCGTCACCATCAACAAGACAAGAACAGGATTCCCCCGTCATGGCCGTCAAGATCGACAAGAAAATCAAGGGCTACAGCGTGCTCACCCCGGAAGACAAGGCGCGCGAAGCCGCAGCGCCGGTCGCCACCGCGTCGGTGCCGCGCGAGACGGTAGAAAAGGAAACCCCGCAGGACAACATCATCCAGATGCACGAGCGCATCGAGCGCCCGGAAGTCCTGATCGGCAGCACCTACAAGATCAAGTCGCCGCTGGTGGAGCACGCCATGTACGTGACCATCAACGACATCGTGCTCAACGCCGGCACGGAGCACGAGCTGCGCCGTCCGTTCGAGATCTTCGTCAACAGCAAGTCCATGGAGCACTTCCAGTGGATCGTCGCGCTGACGCGCATCATGTCGGCGGTGTTCCGCAAGGGCGGCGACGTGACGTTCCTGGTGGACGAGATGAAGGCCGTGTTCGATCCGCGCGGTGGCTACTTCAAGGCCGGTGGCGTGTACATGCCGTCGCTGGTGGCCGAGCTGGGCGCCATCGTCGAAGAGCACATGAAGTCGATCGGTCTGATCCACGACCCGGAAATGAGCGCCCACCAGCGCGCCATCCTGGCCGAGAAGCGCAAGCAGTACGAAGACCGCGCAAAAAAAAACTTTGACGTAAGCGAAACCGTGACCGCCGCACCGGCCGCACCCGCCCAGGGCGCCGCCGAGGACATCGCCGTCACCGGCGATGGCGCCAGCTTCCCGCCTTCCGCCACCCTCTGCCACAAGTGCAGCACCAAGGCCCTCGTCATCATGGACGGGTGCGCGACGTGTTTGAACTGTGGGTATTCGAAGTGCGGGTAGGCGTGTGCCTGAACAAGCATCGAGTTGACCTGGTCGCATTGATCAACCTTCAAGGAAGGAAGTTGAATGGCTCGTCCACGTGTTTTCGTCAGCTCCACCTACTTTGACCTCAAGCACATACGAGCGTCGCTAGATGTGTTCATTCAGTCACTAGGGTACGAGTCGGTTCTCTCCGAGAAGGGTGACATTGCGTACTCACATGATCGTCCTCTTGATCAGTCTTGTTACAGAGAGGCTGAGGCCGCCGATATGTTTGTGTTGATAGTCGGCGGTAGGTATGGAAGTGAGGTCGGCGACGGCAAGCGGCCAAAAAGCAGGACGTTTTTTGATCGCTACGAGAGCATCACGAAAACCGAGTACGAGACAGCGGTCGGTCGCGACATGCCGATCTATATTTTTGTTGAGGCTGGCGTGTACGCGGAGTACATGACGTATCAGCGAAATAAAGATAACGAAAAGATAAACTACGCGCACGTCGATTCGGTAAACATCTTTCGGCTGATTGAAGAGGTGCTTTCGAAGCCGAGAAACAATCCAGTAAAGACTTTCGAGAAGTACGGCGACATTGAGGCTTGGTTGCGGGAGCAATGGGCGGGGCTTTTTCGGGAGCTTCTGAATAGCAAGTCGAGTGAGCAGCAGCTCAATGCATTGAGCGCACAAGTCGGGCAGTTGGCTGAAGTAAATGAGACGCTTAGAAAGTATCTTGAGGCAGTCGTTTCCGAGACAGTTCAAAATTCGACCGTACTGATCTCGTCCGAGCAGCGTCGCCTGCACGATGCGAAAGTCCTTGACTCAGTTAGGGCTAATCGCTGGTTCAGACACTTGAATGACGTTTCTACTATTGACGTGGAAAGATTTGTCGAAGTTACAAGGCTGGCGACGTCGATCGACGAGTATTGTGAAGCCTTGGAGAAGGTGACGGGGAAGGAGGACCTCGCCGCTGAGCTGGCCTCAACGCTGATGATCGAGCTTGCTCAGCTCGACTTGAATGAGATCCGCAGGTTGCTTGGGGTTGCAGAGTTCTTGTTTGATGATGACCTCGAGGAGTTGGTCGCTAGTGCTCCTCTCCTTGATGCCCCTAAATCACCCAGATCGTCGAGATCCCGAAAGGCCGGAAAGCCCGACTAGACAGACGACTGGAGAGCCGCGGCTAGCTAGAGTTAGCGCCAATCCGTCGAGTAGGAGGGGCAAGCTATTCTCGGGCCATTCTGTAAATCACGCTTGCCGACCGTTCTGCCATCTTCTTGCTGTAATCGACCATTCCGGCCTTCCTTGCCTGTAGTCACATGAGTCTTGGACAACCGCTTAGTGGGCGGTCTAACGTCAGCGCAACCCCAACAGCTTGCCCCCGCCATCACACAGGCTCGCTCTCATGCCAGGTCCCTCTCCTCTAGTGCAGCCCGGTCCCACCACGTTCAGTGCTCTGAAGGTGGATCATTGGCGCCAGTTCCGAGAAGTCAGCATCCGATTTCATCGGCAACTCACCATCGTTACCGGCGCGAATGGCGCGGGCAAGTCGACGCTCTTACAGCTATTGAACCGTCACTTTGGGTGGCACCAGAACTTTGTCGGAACCTCGAAGCTGACCGCCACTCAAGATAAGAGGCGCTACACGACTGATTGGTGGCTGGAGGATGCTCTAGAATCACTGACGGCCAGTGTGTCTCTGGAGCCGCTGGGCCCTGGACCGCGTGGGCAGCACCGGCCTATCGGATCGATTCAGTACTCTGACGGCATGAATGGAGGCCTTCTCGTCAGTGCTGAAAATGTGAGCTACGTGTACGACGTTACTGTCACAGCACAAGCCCCCGTCGAAGGCCTCGCCATTCCGTCGCATCGACCGCACTTCAATATTCAGCAAGTTCAGAGCATTCCGACTCAGCCTCGTCGACGCAACGAGGTCTTCAACCAGTATCGGAATCTGCTGCAGCAGCGACTGCAAGGAACGCACACGCAGTTCTCTCCGCACTACTACATGAAGGAGACACTGATTGCTTTGGCGACGTTCGGATACGGCAGCCAAGCAGTTGTCTCAGATCCGGAGTCGGCACAGATCTTCGAAGGATTCGAACGGATCCTCCATAGGATGCTGCCTACTTCGCTTGGATTTCAGCGTTTGCGGGTCATAGTGCCAGATGTGGTCCTAGAGACGAGGAGCGGCCATTTCTCGATCGATGCAGTATCGGGTGGAGTGTCTGCAATCATCGAGCTGGCTTGGCAGATATTCATGTTTGAGCCCTCCGGAAAACGATTCGTTGTCACTATCGATGAGCCGGAGAATCATCTGCATCCGCAGCTTCAGAAGCGCGTTCTGTCGGATCTCATTTCGGCGTTTCCAAACGTGCAATTCATTGTTGCAACCCATAGTCCTTTCATTATTGGATCGGTTCCTGACTCCAATGTTTTCGTGTTGGACTATGACGAGTCGAACAAGATATGCAGCACGGAGCTCGACACAGTCAACAAGGCTGGCAGCGCGAACGAGATCCTGAGGGAGGTCTTAGGCCTTGATTCGACTTGGCCGGTCTGGGTTTCGGCGAAGCTCGATGAGATCGTTCTCCGGTATTCCGAGCTCGACTTCACGGATGCATCTATGCGCCAACTGCGACAAGAGATGCAAGCGCTTGGAATGGAGAACTACATACCACAGACCATCGCAAAAGTCGCTTCTAGCAAGGAAGATTCAAGTGATTCGACTTAGCAAGTCGGTGCCGGCGCCGGAGATTGTTGCGGAGCTGGCAGCCCGAACTGAGCGCTTTCTTGCGCTTTCAGCCGCGGGTGAACCTATCCCCGACTCGCTAGCGAGGGGATATTCGACGCCCGCGATCAAGACCTTGCTGCGTCTGGAGACAGCAGATAAGTGCGCGTACTGCGAGTCCAAGGTTTCGCACATCGACTACGGGGACGTCGAACACATCATCTCCAAGGACGCCGTCCCAAACTTACGCTACGACTTTTCTAACCTCACGTACGCATGCTCCATCTGCAACAACAGAAAGCGCAATTATCACGACGAGGACCTTCCCCTATTGAACCCATATGCGGATGATCCCTCAGGGCATCTACACGCAGCCGGGCCGATGGTTCTTGGTAACGCTGGCAGCGAGCGTGGATGTGTGACCACAGGTCAGCTTCGCCTCAATCGCTCAGAGCTTCTACAGCGCAGGGCCGAGAGGATCGATCGTGTTCAGACCCTTGTTCGAGCATGGGAGACGGCTACGAGCGCTGGATCGCGCCAGGTGATCCAGAATCAGATTTGGCTAGAGTGTGGATCTGACAGTGAGTTTTCTTTTGTCGTCTCAGCATACGTGAGAAGCAGGGGGCTGCAGTTGCCAGCATAGCGTGTGGGTCGGCCAACGCCCAATCCAGAAGCCTGCTTAGAGGCAGTTGGTGACGGCCTAACGTCACGCAGCGCTAGAGCATAGGATGGGTTGAGCGGAGCGATATCCAACAGTCGGGACGATAAGGCAAGGGGAGGCCATGGAACGTCAGGAGCCCAGGTTCGACAAGGACATGAAGGGCGTGGAGTTCCGTCCGCGCTCCTATCGTGGTCCGTCGCAGCAATCGCACTCCCAAAGCAATGAAGGCTTCGCCTGGAAGATCGGCGTGGCTGTCGGCGTCGGCGTGCTGGGCGCGCTGTTGATATTCAATGCCTATGAGCGCCATCAGGCGCGGCCCGATGTCGAAGAAGCGATGCGCGTGCTTGAGCAAGAGAGCGCCAAGCTGGAGCATGAGATGCAGACCGCCGTCCGCGCGGCCGCCATTCCTCCGCCCCGTCCTGTCGCCGTCATTCACCCCGTCCCGCCCGGCTACCGCTGTGCGGGCGGCACGCTGCTCTATCGCGACGGCAACAGCTGGACCCAGATCACGGCGCGGTCGAATCACGTCTATTGCCCTGGCTCAGGCGTCGAGGATTGCTATCCGGTAACGCCGCGGTCTGTGGGGTGCGTAACCCGATGATGTTGTTTGGCGAAGAAGCCGAGCGCGCTGAGCGCGTAGGGTGGGCTTCAGTCCACCTTTCCAATAGCGCATGCAAACAGGTGGGCCAAGGCCCACCCTACGGTTTCGATCAAGAGGTTTCTCAATGAAGGTCGCAACCATCATCATCGCGGGGCTGTTCAGCATTGCGGCCACGCTTCCGGCAGCCGCAGAACCGGCCAGTAACCCCAACGCGTGGCTCATCGGCGATTGGGTCCTCTGCAAGAACCCGGACAAGAGCCCCAAGGACGCCCTGCGCTTCGCGCCTGACGGCACGGGCCAGGTCATCAGCGCGAAGGGCAGCACCGAACTCGTCTACCGGGTGCGTGGCGATCGATTGGAGATGCTGGCCAATGCGAAGGGCTATGCCATCCCCATCACGCTGACGATCCAGCCCAAGCGGGATGTACTGGAGAATCACGACGAGGACACTGGCAGTGTCACCACCTACGTTCGTAAGGATGGTGCGCGCCTGGCGGAGTGCGATGCCTGAGATGGGCGACAATCCTCTCGCAGCCATAGAGCGCCTGGAGCGTGTGGCGTATGGGACTCGCTTACTCCGCAGTGCAGTTGATGCATTATGGGAAGAGCTGCCAACTCCATCCAGCAGACGAATGGCTGTCGTTCGTGGTTTTGGAAGCGTAGTTGGGCAGCACACGAAAGCCCAGCAAGTGTTGATTCAAAGCGGACTCGATGTGTCTGCATCGACATTAGTCAGGCCCACTTACGAAGCGCTGCTCCGGACTATGTGGGCCCTCAAGGGTGCGGAAGATGCGTGGATAGATGGTTTTCTATCTGCTCGCCCGGAGGCCTTGCGGTCTGATGCAGAGACCCGAAAGGGTCCAGACGTCGAAGCGATGCTCAAGACCATCTCGCAGCATCATCCGCCTTCCGTTGTGGCGCCCCTCGAGGCGCTGAAGGCAGCGACGTGGCGGGGCATGCATTCGTATGTACATGGGGGCATCCGTGCCGTAGCACAGAGTTCGATGCCTTTCCCGCATCAGGAGATGGGTTCAGTGCTGATCAATGCCAATGTCATGCTGATCATGGCTACTGAAGCAGTCCGCACAGCCCACGGCCTGCTTTCCCCTACGTTGCCGTTACTGCGCAGTCAGTACGCCGATTGCTTGCCAAGTGCCACCGACGTGACAACGGCATCGATATCCCCACAAATGTAAATAGACACCCCGCCATCAGCGACGCAAACTCGCTTCCAAGGAGCGTCGAATCTCCCCTGATAGCGGTTCCCACCTACGACAACCCGGTGGGTTTTTTGTGCCCAAGGCATCGGGCACATCCGGCGCAGACTGTTCCGCGTCGGGAGGGCGGCTAATACAACACCTCGCGAGAGGAAATACGCCCGCCGTCTATCAGCGGTTTCGAACCTCCCGACACCCTGCGGGCGCAGCGCGCGCCCGCAGGCACGCCTCGCTCCACACGGAAGGACACCGCCATGAAGCACGGAACGCTCACCGACCCCGGCTACCACCTGCCCACCGACGCCCACGCCGAACTGCAGGCCCTGCGCGACCACCTGCACCTGCTGGCCCAGCTCAGCATCCCCGAGCACGAACACCCTGACAGCCTCGTCCTGCCCCGCACCGGCCTGGCCCACTGCTTCACCCACCTGGCCGACACCGCCGACCGCATCGTCGCGGCCGTGACCAGCTAACTCCCACATCGTGCCGGCGCGTGCATCCGATCCGCCGCCGGCCACCGTAAGCAGTGCGCACCACCTCGGAATCCACACGCCAGGATCCTCCATGCGCCGCTTCCTCGCTTTCGCCCTGCTTCTCGCCGCGCCTGCCTTCGCCCACGCCACGCCGCTGGACGGCACCTGGCGCGTGGACCTGACCACCGATCCCGCCAAGCCCTACACCCAGCCCATGCAGCTGACGCTCAACGCCGATGGCACGGTGACCGGCAGCTTCTACCAAAGCACCATCGAAGCCGGCCGCTGGAAAGAAAGCCGCGGCCGCCTCTGCGCCAGCTTCCGCACCACCGACGGCGTAGGCCCGTACCACACCGCCGTATGCCTGACCGGCGACACCGCGACGGGACAGACCTGGGCCGAACACCGCAACTTCCTGTTCAACTGGAACGCCGTGCGCGCGCCAACGGCCGAAGCCGCGGCGACGCCCTGAGTGGTGCTACGCACGTAACGCTTCCGTGCCCGCGGGTCCGGCCGTTGGCCTAACCCTGGCTACATGCACGTACCCACCTGACCGACACCGCTGGCCGCATCGTCGCGGCCGTGACCCTGACGGGTGATGACGTGCGTGGCATAGTTCTGGCCAAGGGAGGGGTAGCCTATGAGTGCTCGTAGAGGCCTTTTGTCCAAGGCGCAGTCGGTGCTTGAGGTGGCAACCAAGCTGACCATCATTGGCGTGCCAGCGTTCTACCTGATGGGTTGGGCTTACCTTGAGTCCTATTGGGCCGAGTTTGGAATCAGCGAAACCCTATTGGGCTTGTCTGCTGCCGACTACGTTCGCGCCGGGGCAATGATGTTTGTCCGGCATGTCGTCGAGGGATCGTCTTGGATAGCGATCCTTGCGTGGGCGTCGCTGGTGCTCCTGATTGTGGTGATGCTGCTCACCGCCTTCGCGATGCCGACGTTGTTTGCCGCGGCCCGCTGGTTTCGATCGCTCGTCCTCTCTTTCCGGAGAGAGGGAAGGGTGGACCCGAAACATCGCAGGCTCGCACGCTCCGTGGTGTCAGGGGTGGATGCTGCGCGAACGTGGCTCATGAACGCACTTTTGATATTCCTGCTCGTGCTTTGCCTTATCTATCTTGGCATCCAACCCTCGAAGGAGCGCGCAAAGGAGTACGCACAGAAGGAGATCGCGACATTCGCTACATTCGCAACCACCGAACGCAATTGGGTGTTGGGTTACACCGAGAACGAGGACGTACGGCCAGCGCTCGTCATGCAATGCGGCAGCGAGATGTGCGTGCTGATCACCAGTGAGAAGCTGGAAGTCATCCCGCGCTCTGCCATCACCCGCATGGAAACCTGCCGCCGTGTCGGCAGGGCGGATGACGGCACGTTCCACTGCATCACCCGGACGGCGCTGCTCCCAACCCGAGCAGCCTCCGGACCCGCATCGCCATGAGCCGTCCATCCAACCCCTACGAAGCACCCCATGCGTCGCTCGCGGCGACGGATCCCTCGCCAACGCACATGCCATGGACGATGACCGCCGCCTTGGCGTGCTACCTGATCGGCTGTGTCTTCGATGTGGCTCCGCTCATCGGTACGCCCATGTCGAAATCCGAGGTGTTCGTTCCCGCGATGACGGTGCTCAGCGTCTACACGGCGCTCATGGCGTTCGCATTGTGGAGGCGCCAGCGATGGGCGAGGGCATGGGTCGTGCTGACCACGGCGATCACCGCGATCATCCTCGTCCGCATGCTCTGGCGAGGCGTCTCGATGGAACATTGGGATGCTTACGTCGCCTCGCTGTTGCGCATCGCGGCCACCGTCGCGCTGCTGATGCCATCCAGCCGTCGTTGGTTCGCGGCCAAGACGGGATAGCGCGTAGGGTGGGCTTCAGCCCACCGTCCCATGAGTCGCAGTGTGATCCGGCCGGTGGGCCAAGGCCCACCCTACGCTCCTGCAATCACCGAAGCCGGCAGGGAGGCGTTGGCCCACATGTCCATCCGCGCCGGAGCGTGTGGCTGGCTGTTCGCTCGGCACCGGTTTGTACGACAATGCCCGCCAAGGCAGTACGCCCCTGCGAAGGGGGAAACGGGTGGAGGTGATGCGCCCGTCTTCGCAGCGAGCGGGAACGTGCCGGGGAACCTCTTTCTTTTCAAAAACTACGTTGGGGAGACGTTATGCGCTTTGCGTTCAAGCAGGTGGGTGTAGTGCTGGCGATGGCATGGAGTCTGGCGCCGTTCCAGGTATCGGCACAGACGGAGGCCGTCGCGGAGACGCCCGTCGCGGCGCCGACTCAGGACCAAGAAACGACGGTCTACCTGATCCGCGAGAAGAAGTTCGTCGGCGGCGGTCGCGATGTGTGGGTGGCGCTGAACGACAAGGTCGTGGCGGCCATGGACAACGGCGGCCACGTCGTGTTGAAGCTCAAGCCCGGGCTCAATACCTTGAATGGTGTCCAGGCCAAGGCCGGCTTCGCCTACACCACCGTGGACAACCGGCCCGGCGAGACGGTCTATCTGCTGATGGAATACCTGGGCGGCAAGATCACCGAAGTGGCCGCAGAGCAGGGCCTCACGCTGGTCAAAGAAACCAAGCCGCAGCAGGTGCTCGCCGAGACGCGCCCCAACGACGGCTACGACAACCTGCTGGTCAATCCTGAACTGCTGGGGCTGGGACTGATCGCGACCACCGCAGAACCGATGGCGCCCGACGCACAGAGCGCGGTCATCAATGTCTATCGCCCGGCGAAACTGATTGCAGAGATCCCGTTCTCGCTGTGGAGCCGCGAGGGCTATGCAGGCAGCCTGCGTGGCGGCCAGTACATGCAGCTTCGCGTGGCGCCGGGCAAGCACACCTTCGTCGCCTTCTCCGAGCGCCTGTCCGTGCTGAACGCCACCGTGGAAGCAGGCAAGGAGTACGCCGTGGAATTCGACGTGGGCATGGGATGGAACCAGGCGCACATCAAGCTCCTGCCGGTGACCCTGAGCGCCGAAGCGGCCAAGGTGGACGGCTGGAAGGCCAAGCTGGCACGCGTCGGCGTCAATAACGACGCCCTGCAACAGCCGCGCGTGGCACCGCGCCTCGCCGCCGGCCTCGACCACCTCAAGGCCATCGAGGACAAGTGGGCGAGCGAAGAAGCGGCCTCCCGCGAACTGAAGGGGAGTGACGGGCGGTAATCGCAGCGCATAGGGTGGGCTTCAGCCCACCGTCCCATGCGTTGCAGTGCGATCCGGGTGGTGGGCCAAGGCCCACCCTACGGTGCTCAACGCCCCTGTCGTTTCGTGGCTGGCAGCAGCTGATCGAGGGCTTCATTGGCGCCCGGACGTACGTCCATGGCGAGGGGAGGCAAGCCCCGTTGCCTCCTCGACAGGTTGATCTGCGCGATGATGCGGAACGCGCGAAGGTCTGCCGCGTAGTTCTGTTCCGGCGACAGGCGAGGGGTCTCGCGCAAGCCCACCAGCCAGTCACCTCTCAGAATGGCTGCACGGTAGTAGCCCTCTGCCTTGACGGGATCGCCTTCAGACAGCTGCGCGATCCGCGCCAGGCTTTGCAGCGCGTACGAAGAGCCGGCTTCGCTCGCGTTCTTGAGAACCGACAGCGCCTGCGCTTTGGACGACGGATCGCTCATCGCGACACTCTCCGCGGCGGTGACATCCGCCGGTGAGCGGGCCAAGCCGTCAGACGGCAACTGAGCGGCTTTCGCGCCGTTGAAGGCGGCCAACTGTTGCGACGTAGGGAAACCGTTTCGATTGAGCCAGGCGGCCTGTTCGGGCGTGGTGGCTTCCCATAAGGCGTCGCCGACCTCAATGCGTTCGCGATGAAGCGCGGGAAGTGACGTCTCTCCTGGTGCGCCGAGTGCACCGTTGGGCATCACGGTACCGGCCGAACCCTGCGCTGCGGGAGCGCCATTGTCAGCGGAGAGGGTGTGCCCCCGGGGCGCTTCCTCCTCTTGTGAAGACTTCTTGAGCCAGAACGCCAGCATCCCAAGGAGCGACAAGAGAACAAGCAGGAGAATGAGACGGCCGATTTTCATCTGGGAAGGTCACTCCGAGGAATCACGTCATGGCAGGGGGGGAGGCATCGCCGCCGTACGACCTCCGTCGCCCAAGTGAAGCGCGTAGGGTGGGCTTCAGTCCACCTTCCCATGCGTTGCAGTGCGATCCGGGTGGTGGGCCAAGGCCCACCCTACGGCAAAGATGGCACTCAACGCCCCATCGCTCTCACATTGAGCCCCATCGATGGGGCTCCGAGCTCCATCTATCGAGCTCGGAATCCCACGCGCGGGGCAGGTGAGTGCCATCGATGGCTTTCCGAGCCCCATCGATCACATTCCGAATCCCATCGATGGCACATTGAGCTCGATCTCTCTCACATTGAGAGCCATCGATCGCGTTCCGAGCTCCATCGATCGCGCGCCGAATGCCATGCCATGGCATTCCGAATGCGATCTGCCGGGCTCGGAGCTCCGCATCTCACACGCCGAGTGCCATCGATCGGGCTCTGCAGCTCCATCGATGACATTCCGAGCTCCATCTCTCCCCTTCTCACACATCGCAATGTGAGAGGCATTGCGCGCGCACGCGCGCTAGGCTGCGATCGTCGGCGATGAACGCCGACGTGTCCTTTCGGCAATCAATGGAGTGAACATGAGCCAGAACCGCATCTCCCTGCACCTCAGCAACGACGACCAGGCCATCATCGAAGGCGCCATCGCCACCCTGGAACAGCACCTCACCGGCCTCATCGGTCTGACCCCCGATCAACGCCGCGAGCTGACCAAGATGGGCGACAAATCCGAAGCCTTCTGCCGCCAGGCCGTCATCACCCTGGGCAAACACCCCGACGTGCTGCCGCGCAACTTCGACGTGGACGAATACCGCGCCGACCTGGTGGCCCTCGACATCCTGCGCCCGCTGATCGCCCGCCTGCAGCGCGTCTACGAACGCATGGTCGATAGCGAAATGGCCCTCGGCAGCGACCTGATGGTGGCGTCCCTCGAGGGCTACGCCCACCTCAAGGTGGCCGGCCGCGGCGACGGCCTGGAAGGCATGCGCGAAGCGTTGGGCAGTCGGTTCGAGCGCAAGCGACGACAGGAACCCGAGCCGACGGCGTAAACGTCGCGTCATCAACAAGAAAGGCGAGCTTCGGCTCGTCCTTCTTGTGGCGTGGCTGTCAGACGTAGCTCGGGTAAGCGCAGCGCACCCGGGAGCGCGTTAAACGGAGGCTTCAGATGCCGGCCTAGGCCGCCGACCTGGTCAGACCGTACAGCGCGGATAGAGCTATCCGTCATTGAAGCGCATCGAACCAAGCAGGGAGCGGGTGCATGGTCAATGGAAATCGTCTTGCAAGTCGCGGACTCCGCGTGAGTGTGGTTGTCGGCTTATGTGCCGGCGTGGTCGCGTGCGCCTCCGGTCTACCCATCCGGGCTCCTCAGGCGGATTTCAACGGCGCTTGGTCAGCAAAGTGGTGCGACCGGAAATATCCGAGAGACCCATGTGGAATGTTCGACCTGTATCTGATTCAACGTGGTGAGCGAATTTGTGGCCAACACTTCGCCGCAACGCCGAGGCTGTCCAAGCTGGAGGAAGGTGAGCCGGGCTCGGTGCTCGGCACGGTCGTTGGCAATGCAGCCGTCTTGGTGATCGACAACGCGCGAACCGGAGAGAAGAATGTCGCTGTCGTGACCCTTGCGCCCAAGGGTCTGCAATGGCGCGTGATCGGCACTGCGGTGCGAGGCGAGTGGCCTGGGGACAGCATCATCGGCGGAACGTGGGTGCTGAGCGACGACAGGTCAGAGCATGCACTGTCGGCGTTGCATGATCTAAAGGCGCTTCCCTGTCGATGGCCGGATGAGACCTCAAATGACGAGCCTTGATTGAAGGCACGGCACACCAAAGGTGTCGTGCCCAGGATCAATGCCGTCCCCGGCAGGGTAGATCACTGTGGCGCTCATCCATCGCTGGCAGACTGCCAACTGTCAGGACAAGGTCAGGAGGACCCCATGGCAGCTCCAAGATTCACAGTCCAAGCGTCTGCACTTGCTCTGATCGCTTCCTGCACTGGATTGGTTGGTTGTGCATTCAACCCACCGATGCAAACGACGAGGCCAGACTTCACGGGAAGTTGGTCAGTGAAGTGGTGCGACAGAACCAACCCGGCGCTCGATTGCGGCGGCTTCAACGCGACGCTCGTGCAGGACGGTGACCGCATTTGTGGCGACTTCGGCGGCGCACTCGTCAACCTGCGGCAGGTCGACGAAGGAAGCATTGTCGGCACCGTGGTGGGTGACACCGCTGTTCTGGCGGTGGAAAGCTACCGTAATGGCTCAATTGCGTTGGTACGCGCGACGCTGAAGGGTGGCGATCTGCATTGGAAGGAGGTGGATAGCATCCTGCGTGGGGAGACGGATATCGCCATCATTGCCACGGATAGCGTACTGGTGAGATCGCTTGCGGCTTCATCGCAGGCGGAAACGAAGAAGAGCGAAGCAAAAAGCTGCAGCGCGGTGCAAGGAAGGGAGGAGAACTGATAATGGACTATCGGGAATTGAGCCAGGCTGAGTACGATCGAAAGCTGCGACTCGTGGTGGTAGGGGCCGAGGGGTTGCATGCCCGTGCCCAGAACATTGGCGATCGCATGGCGACGATCGGTTGGGGATACACGTTCAACCGAAACAACAACGTTGCGATCTGGCGGGAATCCGGTATCGATTTGACGCAAGAGCAGTGGCGGACGCTGGCGGCCATTGATGCGGCTGCGCCAAGCGCCGAGAAGACCCGGATTGGCGTGACCTTCACGCGGGTACTGGATGCAGCGGATTCGGACAAGTTGCTGCGGGCCTCCCTCACAGAGTACGCGGGCCCTGCGGACGGCCTTGGGATGCCCCTGTCGGACGAAAGAGTCGCGGTGGTTTCGTTAGCCTACAACCGAGGGGTGGGCAGTCTTTCCGGTTCGCAACAGCGCAACGTCCCTGAGCATCCTGTGCTCGACGCCATACGCAGCGGCAACCGCGCAGAAGCGTGGTTCCAGATGCGATACAACTGCTGGGGAAGCGACGAGCTTGATGAGCAGTATCCAGATGCGGATTCGAAAGAGGCGGGGCTTCGCAAGCGACGGTTTGCGGAAGCCGAAGTGTTCGGACTGTACGATGATCCCGACAATGTCACGCCTCAGCAGGCCCGCGATGTGTATCAGGCGTTCCAACTGCATCGCGACGAAGTTGAGCGCGTCGAACGGGAGTTCGGCATTACCGTTGAGGGAGAGGCCGCTCGTCGCAACCGTGTCGCACAAGCGAACAGGGACTATCCGGCGCTGGTGAACGAGTACGGTCGTGTCTCCTCGATCGCCGACGCGCTTGCACCCGCGCGTACTGCGCTGCTACAGGATCTGCGCCGACAATACCCGGAGCTATCGGATCGGCTTACTGACGCCAATTTCAATGTGGGGCGTATCCATCTCGATCCAGGCCGCGACTTGCAAGAAGCGGCAATGGTGGATCGCGAGCACCCCGGAAACAACCGAACCCAGAATGCGGTACGTCGAGAACAGCGCAACACGACTGGTGAAGCGATAGATCAGAACCATGCCGCCACCCTCGACTCCCGCAGGATGCAGGGCAATGCCGAGATCGCCAGCAACGACCTGCTGATCGGCGAAGGGGGAAACGACACCCTGCGGTCGCACCGCGGCGACGACATCCTGATCGGTGCGCAGGGCCGCGACCGGATGGAAGGCGGCGAAGGCCGGGACACCTACGTGGTCGACGCGGGCGATACCGTGATGGATAGCGACGGGGTGGGCGAGGTGCGCTGGGGCGGGGTTGCGCTGACCGGCGGCATGCGCGATGAAGGGCAGGCAGAGAATACCTACCGCAGTGAAGATGGTCGGTTCAGCTACGTGCTGGAGAACAACCACCTGACCGTCACCGATGGATTGGCGGCGGATCACGCGCGCCGGGATCCCGTGGTGATCGAGAACTTCCAGAACGGCCAGTTGGGGATCACCCTGGACGGACGGGGTCGGGAAACAGCACCGCAGGCAGGGGCAAGTTACCAGGACAGACCCGGTCCTGCGCGCGAGCTGTTCAACGATCACTATGTGGGCGGGGTCCATGCGGCACTGGTGGCTGGCGACAGCCAGGCGCTCGACCGGCTTGCCATCGAGCTGGCTCGATCTCCAGAGGGGCAGCACATGGCGCAGGTGGGCGACCGGATGCTTGCCCAACAGCAGTCGGTGGAGCATCAGCTGCAGGAGCAGCGGGAATTGCCGATGCGCCAAGGGCCGGCAATGGCCATGTAATTCACCTGACGAACGCGTGGGAATTCACGGATGAATGACGGAGATGCAGGGAACGCGATCAAGGCAATCTTGATGCTGCGTTCGGAGATGACCCAACGCGAGGCGCGTATGAGCGCTTCGTTTGATCAGCACATGCAATCCCTGCAACAGCGGGTGGACGAGTTCCGGCAGGAGGTTGCCGGGATCGTCAAGGGCGCCAGCGCCCAGATCGCCACGGAAGCGAAGGATGCTGTGTCGCCGGTTGCCAGCGAATACGGACGCGCCGTCTCGGCCACGTCCGCTCACCTGCAGGCGGCCAGCAAGACCGTCTGGATGTGGTTCGCGACCACTGCGGGGACCCTGCTACTGGTACTGCTCGTCGGTGGGGTCGTGCTGGGCTACTACCGCCGCGAACTCAGCACGGTTAAAGACGAACTGGAGCGCTACGAAAACGCTATCCCCGTTCTCGAAGCCTATTACGCATCGGATGCTGTCATCTGCGGTGACCGCGTGTGCGTCCACATCGATCCGAAGGGCCAGCGGGCCGGCGACAAGCGCCAATATCAGCAAGCCAAGCCGCGAGCCCGGGATTAGAATCGGCAGAAGAAAGGCGAGCTTCGGCTCGCCTTCCTTTTTTTGGCAAGCTCGCACTCCCGCTGCCTGTGCTATCGCAATAGCGACCGCGGGATACACTGGGCGCCACGCGAATCACCCACAAGGAACCCCCATGGCATTCACCACCACCGCCTCCGGCCTGCAGTTCGAAGACACCGTCGTCGGCAGCGGCGCCGAGGCAAAGCTCGGCAGCAACGTCACCGTGCACTACACTGGCTGGCTGTACGAGAACGGCGAACAAGGCGCCAAGTTCGACTCCAGCAAGGACCGCGGCGAGCCTTTCATCTTCGCCCTCGGCCACGGCATGGTCATCGAGGGCTGGGACGAAGGCGTGCAGGGCATGAAGGTGGGCGGCCAGCGCACCCTCATCATCCCCGCCAGGATCGGCTACGGCGCTCGCGGCGCCGGCGGCGTCATCCCGCCGAACGCCACCCTGAAGTTCGACGTCGAACTTCTGGGCACCTGAGTAACCGCATCACGTAGCCCGGGTACGGCCGTTCGCCGGGCCCGGGTTACGCACTTTGGAGTGCGCCTTTGACGGTCGAGTAGCGTTCGCTACCGGCTTCACGCAGGCGCGGGTAGGCTGGCGCTCTCCCTCCACGAGGCGCCACCATGGAACCCACCGTCCACCCCTTCTCCACGCTGTTCGCCCAGTTGGGCCTGCCCGACGACAACGCGAGCATCCAGCAGTTCATCGCCACCCACTCCCCGCTGCCGGATGACGTGCGCCTCGAAGAGGCCCCGTTCTGGTCGCCCGCGCAAGCGCAACTGCTGCGCGAAGAACGCCTCGACGACGCCGACTGGGCGATGGTGGTGGACCGCTTGAACGTGGCATTGCACGGCAGCGCTGCGTAACGCTGCTTAGCCCGCGTAAGCCTTCCTTGTCGCCGGGTTCGGCCGTTGGCCGTACCCGGGCTACGTTGGGCCGCCTGCCTGTCCGACCCGCTCGCGCGCGGCCGCGAGCAGCGCCTCCAGCACGCGATCGCCGAAGATCTCCCGCACGTGGGCCTGCCACTTCTGGCTGCGCAGGAATCGCGGGTACGGCATGTCGTTGCCGCCGAACGATTCGCGCGTGCCCGTGTCGCGGGTGAAGCGGATGCGGGTCTCGGCCAGTTCGATGCTGTAGCGCTCGTTGCCGCGCGTGGCATGGTGCCAACGTTGCGTGTGATCCACGCCTGTGAAGAATCGAAAGAGTCGGCGTATGCGCCACATGCTCATGGCACTGTATGCACCTGCGCCGGGCCACCGGTGAGCTTTCCGCGTGTCTTCGCCGTTTCGCCGAGGTAGGCCAGCGCGAACTGGGCGAATTTGACGCTGTGCTGCGCCGATTCGCCCATCGTCGCCAGCGTGTCCTGGGTGGTGTGGATGTAGGGGAAGCTGCCGTTCGGGCCGCCGGCCTCGAACATCATCGCGGCGGGATAACCGGCGTTCGTCCATGAAGCGTGGTCGGAGCAGGCGTATCCGCAGGCGGTGTTGCTGCGGGTCAGGCCCCTCGGCGCCAGGTAGGTATCGAACAGGGTGATGAAGAAGTTCTTCAGCGCGGTGTTGGAATAGTCGGTGATCAACTTCATGTCGGTCACCGCGCCGGACTTGTAGTTGGTCATGTCCACCTGCAGCACGCTGACCACATTGACGCCGCTGGCGCGGAAGGATTGCGCGATGGCGTTGGAGCCGCGCAGGCCGACCTCTTCCGCCGCATAGCCCATGAACTTCACCGTGCGCCGCGGCTGCCAGCCGTTGGCCAGCGCGATGCGCAGGGTTTCGGTGAGCGTGGCGATGCCGGAGGCATCGTCGTCGGCGCCCGGCGCCAACTGGTTGGGGTCGTTCGGTGTGCTGCCGTTGATCGAATCCAGGTGCGCGCCCAGCACGACGACCTCGTCGGGCAGGTCCCAACCGCGGATGGTGAGGATGACCGAAGGCTGCGTGCTGCAATTGCTGCAGGCGGTGAACAACTCGGTGGTGACGTCGTCGCGCCCGGCGGCGAGCGACTGCCAGTGCGTGCGGATCCACTCGGCCGACGTCTTGCCATGCGTGCTGGCGAAGTATCGGTTGCGGTAGCTCGAGAGGTGGTTGATGGTGTCGTAGATCCGCTGTTCCTGCACTTGCGGCAACCAGCCATTTACGGTGTCCTGATTGTCGAGCGTGTAGGTGGCGAGCAGCGTCTTCGCCATCGCGTCCTTCGCCCGGCCCTCGGCGACGAAGGCCTCGGCCTGCGCACGCGTGGGGAACGCGAAGTAGCCGCCGCAGCGGTGCTCGTTGACGTGCACGTAGCGGCTGATCTCGCCGAGGCGGTCGGCGCGGGTTTCGGAAATCAGCACCGGCATGCCGCTGCTGTCGCGCCGTGCGAGCGGGTTGCGGGCCACGCTGCGGATGCCCTGGTACGTCTCGGGCGAGGTCACGATGTACACGGGGGCGAAAGGATCGGTGGGGGAGGACGTCGCCGTCGTGGTGACCGGGGTGGCCGTCCTGTTCATCCGGGCGAATCGCAAAGAAGAGGTTTCGCTCGCGGCTGCGATATCCGACGCCATGGACGCGCGCATGGGCTGCGATCGCATGGCACGCGGCGTATCCGATCGCATCAGGGTGGCGCCGATCAGCAGGGAGAGAACGAGCGTCGTGGGACCGAGCAGGAGCGGTTTCATCGTGGCATCTCCTGGACGAAGGTCCGCGGTCGGGCGGCTGTCACGCTACCACTTTCATGGCGGCGCCACGCGTGCAAAAAGGGGGAGGGCGAAGGGTGCTCCGGCAGACGGACCCGTGCGCCGCAGGGTGGCAGCGCCGCGGCAACCGTGCTGTAGTACCCGCAGCGCGCCCTGGGGAGGGCGCCGACACCCAGGGGATGGCATCGATGAGGAACTACGTGGGCCTGTGCGCCCTGTGGATGGCGCTGCTGCCGGCCACCAGTTGGGCGCAGGCATCCTGCGTGAAGCCGGTGTTGCCGGACACCGAAGTGGAGGGATGGCACGAGAGTTCGATGGGCGGCGTCATCGTGGGTACCGCGCAGTACCGCATTCACGCGAAGACCCGTTCGCGCCACGAAACCATCACCCTGGGTATCGCCTTCAGTCACCGGTCCGACGACGAGTCGCACGCGACGAGCCTTCCGGCCGTCCGCGAGCTGCCGGACCTGATGACCGCCAGCCTGCAGGTGCGCTTCGTGCGGAAGGACGGAGCGCCGCCGCGGGGCTGGGATGCCGACGAGGTGGACATCCTGCTCGACGGCAAGCGCTTCCCCGCCGGGATGGGGGTGATCGGCGCACCCAACCGCACCCATGACATCGCCGCCAACTGGGAAGTCTGGTTCAGCGACCAGGATCTGTTGGCCGCGATGGAGAACGCGCACGAGATGGAAGTGCGTATGCGCCACACGCCCACGGCATCCTTCGCTACCTTCCATTTCGACATCTCGTCGTTCAAGGGCCTCCGCGCGCAACTGATCCCGTACTGGCGTTGCACCGCCGCGCCCTACCACTACTCGCACCGCCATTGACCCGACGGCCTGCTACGTCGTTTCCTCGATGCCCGCATGCCACGCCGCGTACGGGGTGTTCTTCACCAGGTGCCGGTTGAAATCCTTCGCGCCGTCGGTCCACCAGACCGGGCCGCGTTCGCCGAGCGCGACCTTGGCGGCGTTGACCGCCTCGCGCGCTGTCCGAAGCGCATGGGCATCTCCGGAATGGAGCGCGGTCTTCACCGCGCGCCGTGCGTGCATCAACTGCTGGACGAGGGCCGTGCGCTCGGCCTCGGACAGATGCGGATTGGCGGCGCGCCACAGGCGGCCGCGCACGATGAGGTAGCGACCGTCCGGCGTGAGTCGGGGCGCCACGGCACTACTTCGCGCCAACGCCACCGACCTTCAGTACGACGCGGTAGTCGCCCGGCGACACCTTGCCATCGGTGCGCGGCCGCGGCTCCAGCGCCTCCAGCCACAGCGTGCGTGCCCCGATGCGGTTCGCGTCCTGCGGGCGCTGCGCGCCACCGCCGTTCCACGGCAGCGAGACCACGTGCGGTTCCATGCCCGGGCCGGACACCCACACGAATGCATGCGCTTCGCCCGCCCACACGCAGGTGACATCCGCGGGGCAACGGCTGTCGCGGTAGCCGACGAACTGGACAGACAGCCCGTCTACGGTGGCTTCCTGCTGCCACGCGAGCGTGACCGATCGTTCTGCGGGAGCAGGATCGTTTCGCGCCGCCGACGTCGGCGTGCAGGCGGTGAGGAGCAGAAGCACCGCGGTGAGGCAGAGAGGGAATCGGGTCATGGAGCCTCCTGGAGAGCATGCATGGAGTTTCGCAACGCCGTTTGTCGGCGCGTGTCTAGTAAGTATATGTAGATGTGATCCAGTCCACGTTTTCTGTGAAAGCATGGCCTTTGCGCGCATGGGGGGCGTGGCGCGCGCGGGGTGTCGAGACGTTCGAAGATTCGCTACTTCTCCAGCAGACGTGGCAAGGGAAAGTGCGGTCGAGCGTTGTGCCCGCCAACTCACGCATAGGAGGCTGAAATGACGACGTTGGAAGCGGTTATTACCGTGAAGCGCTCGGCAGGTGTCCGGGCGGCCATGCTCTGGGCATCACTGGCCGAGGCTACCGAGTTCCCCCAGCCCATTGCGCTGAATCCGCAAGGGAAAGGCTTGCTCCTGCTCTCGGCCGCAACGGACTACATCCTCTTCTACCAGTTCCATGGCGGACCGGGACAGACGTTGTCCGTGGAAATCGCTGTGAGCGAGACGAAGTTGCTGGAGATCAAGGAGTCCAAGGTGCCTCCGGGCAAAGATTTCCAAGCCGGCGCGAGGCCGTTCAAGACATGAAGACCTTACTGTGGGTGCTGGTCCTGGCCGCGTGCTTGCTCCCCGGCGCCGCACGTGCCGATCCTCCGTTCGATGGAGCGCAATTCCAACAGATCGAAGCAGTCATTCAGCGAGAGATCGAGAAAGCGATGGCCAAGGCGGGCAGTGCCGATGCAGATGTCGCCGGTGCCGTCGCGTCAGTCCGGATCGAGGCGGCGGACGTGCCAGGCTTCTCCGAGGCGCAGCGCAGAGGCCTCGAGAAGATGATCGATGACGCGATACAGCGCAGGCGCGCACCGCCCGACGTTCCATCGTTGCCCGCGGCGTCTTCCACATTGTCGTCGTTCGCGCGCACGGTGTGCTTCGATGGAGATCCCGCGGCGCCACTGCCCACTACGGATCTGCGGCGCGAAACGTTGGAGGCGCTGGCGACAGCGAAGAGAAACGGATTCGACTTCAAGGCGGCCGATTGCCAGCTCAGGACGCGTTCGGGATCCGCAGGCGCCGCGCTCACGCTCACCGACACCGGATTGAACTCGGCACCTGCCACGCCGAAGGCATCGAGTTTCCAGGTGATCGCGAACGGTTCCGGTGCAAGGGCGTCGCTCAAGATGGATCAGTCCACCGCGGTGGGCGATCCGCAAGGAACGGCGCTGTACTGGTCGAGAAGCGCGGTGTTCTCCGCGCCGGTGGACAAGGAGGACGATGTGGGGACCGGCCTGGTCGATCTGGACGGGCTGACCAACGGGTTCGAGTTCACTTATAACGCCACCCGTATCAAGACAGCGCCACTGGGCCGCGTGGACAACACGGGCGACTCGCTGCTGTTCGAGATGCCCGCTGCGTGCGATGCACTGGGTGTTGCCATGAACGAGTGCGAGCTGTCGACGTTGCTGCGTGTGGCCAACGCACGCGCGCTGGAAAGCGGGAAAGTGGGCGCCGACGCCAGGATGATCGCCGCTCGCTACTCCGTTCCCGGACGCGCCTGGCTGCAGGGCTTTCGGTTGAAGATCGGGCACGACGACTACACCTACTACGAACCGTCGCAGCTGACAAAGCACACGGAGGATGAGGTCTCGTGGGGTGCCGGGGTTTTCGCGGGCACCCTGGCCGGGAGCGCTTACTACGCCGTGGGCATCGACTATCAGCGCGCCTACAAGAGCGCGCGCAGCGGCGTGGCCTGTCCGACGCCGACCGATGGCCAGGACGTGGTGCTCTGCGTGAATGGCGCGCTCGGAGCCCCCCTCGTCAAAGAAAAGCACCTACTGAATGCGGAGGGACGTTGGCGCCTGGGAGATCGTGCCATCGGCGTCAGGGCCGTGCACGACTTCAAGAATGGGGACACCGGCGTAGACGTCCCGATCTATCTGTTTCCGGACGACAAGGGCTTCCTGACGGGCGGACTACGTCTGGGTTGGACGAACGAGGAACAGTTCTACGCCGCGATATTCATAGGCGCTCCCTTCAAGTTGATGGATTGATGATGTTGCCGGCCGCATGGCAACACGCAAGCAGCCAGGGGAGACGATCATCGCGCAGGCGAGGGTGGCATGAGCGCTGAACTGATTGCGTCGCAACTGCTTGTGACCGTGACGGTACTGGGCTACTTCTGGGGAGTCGAGACATCGGACAGGTGTCTCCAGTTGGCGATGTCGACCAAATTCAAGTTGATCTCGCAGCATGCGTCGTTGTGCCGGCAATTGCCGCCGGTATCACTGCTCGATCCCGGCGTGTTCCTCAGAGCACTGTTCGTGGTGCTGCCCTGCTGGATGGCGGACTCCATGAGCGTGTACAGATGGAAGGAATTGGTGTTCTTCGCTTCCATCTGCATGTTCATGGCCCCTATCGTGCCGCCATCGAGGTACTCGCCTCCCCAAGGCGCGTCGTTGATCTCGTTCTCGCTTGTATGGGTGGTTGCCAAGCTGGACGCATCCGTAAGGGCCGCGATCGGGATCGGAGTGGCCATGCTGATTGCGCAGGTGCCCGGTGTATCGGGGCTCGTCTCCGGCGCAATGGAAACGTTGTTCCCCGTCGTGGGCGACGGAGGAAGCGCTCAGATCTTCCGTTCGGCGATGGAGGGTGGCGCGCTGTTCTGCTTTGTCATGCTGCTGATACGGAGTTCCCAAGTGGCGGCCTATGGCGTGGCCAAGGCGATGGGTTTCCTGGGCTGTTTCGCCGTGTCGTGGATAGTGCTCCAGTACTTCGCCAACAGTGTGTTCAAGCTGGATGCGGTGGTGGTTGGTCAACTGCTGGGGTCGTTCCTGCTCGTCGCGTCGGCCGGATTCTTGGTCGATCTGTACTCGCATAAGCACGCGGAATGACGGGTGGCATCGCGCACCGGGCCTTCCGTCACAGCGGGCTGGTTCAAAAGACGAGGGGCGTCCAAGGGTGCCCTATATCCTCTTCCAACGTGACCCACCCTGGACTGCCTGCCTGCCGGACAGACGCGCGCGGGCGACATCGGTGTTCCCAGCAACGAGGTGTCCGACGACACCACCCGCGCCACCGAATTGCGCGTGCAAGCGCCGCCACGATTCAGACCTTGGCGGCGGGATAAGGGAAATCCGTCGCAGCGGGATAGCTCGCGTTGAACCACGAGCGGACTGCCGCGTCGGCACTTGCGTATCCCCAATTGATCAGGCGTTCCTGAAGCGCGGATGCCTTCTTGGCCAGGTCGGTGTCCACGGTGGCGAGTTGCAGGGTGCGCGCAGGAGGGCAGGGTAGGCGGGGCTGGCACGGATGTTTGGCGATATCTTGCTGGATGTCCCAGAAGGCGCCGTAACGTTGCTGGGACCTCAGGGCATCGACAAGCAATCTCTTGCGTTGAGCCAATACCTGGTTGTCCATCACGTCGATGCAGCGAGCGCCGATGGAAGCCCAGTTTCGGGACGGCGAAGGTAGCGGCTCGAAAGGTTTACCCGCATTGCTGACGAACAGGGTCATGCAGCGTTTGTAGCAGGTCTCGAGCCCGAGGTTGTCGTACACGCCGCCGTCCGCCAGCGTGGGGTGGGTGGTGAATGGCGCGTGCTGCAGCCCGTCTCCGCTTTGCGGCGTGTAGTCCGTCTCGCGAAGAGAGAGCTCGGCTGGCGCCAGCACCGGAGGAAATGCCGAGGAAGCTCCCACGGCGACCGCCAGGCGCACGTCGGGGTTACGTACTTCTCCTACCCTCCAGTCGCGCATGAAAGGCCTGGAGAAGCGCCAGAGCGCACCGGACTGGAGATTGGACGCGTTGATGACGAATCGCACGTCATCCGGTAGGTCCTGCAGTGTCTTCCCTCGATAGAGATGGCGATCGTAAGCACGGGCGATATGCTCATTGACGCTGCCGGGAAGAAAGACGTTCTTTATCACCTGCCACGCTCCCAGCGCGGACTTGCCCGCCAGGGTGATGCCGGCCAACCGCCGCACGGGCGTCACCACCTCATTCTGGAAAGCATCATCGAACGCGGTACCTGCGAGCGCTCTCAGGTTCGGGTATGCCAGGCCGAGCATGGCCGACACCAGCGATCCACCGGAGACGCTCGATACGCGGGCCAGCGGCCCCACGTCGATGGAATGGCCCGCTCCGTCCAGCCGAGCGAGCGGCCGGCCGGAGAAGAATCCCCATTGGCCAAGACGCCACAACACGCCCGTGTGGAAGAGCATGGCCCGGTAGCCGCCGCCGGACAACGCGATGGCGACCTCCGGGACGACGCCGGCCGTGCGGGCAGGCTCGTGGACCAGCTGGTCGGTTTCGATCATGAAGCGCCTCGCGGTTCAGCAGGGAATGGACAATTCGACCCACTTCCCTTGGTCGCCCTTGCGGAAACCCTTGGGGAGGCGACCGGGCAGCGAGTCGCTGCGCACGAACCGGATATCGTGCGCATCCAATGCGGCCATCAGATCCGGTAGCGGGATATTGTTGCGATATTTCCCGGCACCGGCCTGCGTCGAAATCATTGCGGGGATTCTTCCGGGAAGGATGTTCTCGACCAGTGTCTTGGACGTCGCGTTGTGGCTCCCGTGATGGCCGACTTTCAGGAAGTTGGCGTTGTGAAGGAGTGCGCGCGCGTCGTCGTTGGCGAGAATCCGCTTCCACGTGCCCCATTCCGCGTCGCCGGGGAAGAGCAACCTCGCCTTGCCCACTTCGATCACGAGCACCAGGCTCGTGGAATTGATCATGTCGTCCACGTGGGTGGCTGCCAACACGGCATCCGCGCTCGTCGCCAACCCTTCAAGGCGCTTGATCTCGTTAGGCGAAAGGCCGGCGTCGCCAAACGGCTCGTCCACACCCACCTGCCACTCCGCGCCGAACGCCGTCAATGACGACATGTCCCCCACGCCACTCGCAGCGGCGGCGCGCATCGCCAACGCACGGTATGTCTCACCGTCTGCCTCCGGATCCAGCTCCTCGATGAGGTCGGGATCGCGAGGGGGGCCCAGCACATGAATGAGGACGTCAGGAAGCTCAGGCGTGGTGAAGGTTTCGGGGAACGTACGGGTCGCCGGCAGGAAGCGTGGTTTGGTGCGGCGCCGGTAGCCGAAGCCCTCGTGGAGCCTGTCCAACGCCCGCGTGTTGCTCCAGCCCCCGGCGGCGGCGAAGCCGGGGACGTCGACGCCTGCATTCCGCAACATGAACTCGACGCTTTCCCGGTCGTCGTTGTCCAGCTGGAACGACGAAAGCGCCATTGCCAGATTCGTGGCGAATAGCTGCTGCTTCTTCCAGAGCCTCATGGCCTTTTCGTTCTGCCGATCCTCCACCCACGGCAGCCAGACCTCGCCGACGGAAACTTCGTCCCACGCCGCGGAGTTGAACGCGAACAGGTGGTCGGCGTGGCGATGCGTCGCGATGACGACGTCGATATGGGCCTCGCCAGCGATGTCGGTGACGTTCTCGATGATCTGGCTGGCCAGTTCTTCGCCGCTGTAGTCGCCCTTTCCCTGGGAATGGAATCCGGCGTCAATGAGGATGAGTCGATTGTCGGGCAGCGTTATCAGGAAGCTGTCGCCGAACCCGACGTTGTACATGCGTATCTTGACTTCGCCGCTCATCGCCACCGTCTCCCATCCATGGCCCGCGCCGAATAGGCGACAAGCAGCCGATCGGCGGCGCGCTGCTGACTCTGCCAGAAACTGCCGTTCTCTTCATCGAAGGTGGCCAGCCAATGCGCCATACGCTGCTCGCGGGCCTGCTGGAACGGTTTACATATCAGGTATCGGACGCGCCCATCGATGCTTGCGATAAGCGTGGTGCCAGCCCGGTAGGTCAAGCCGCCGAGTTGCTGCGGTTCGCGTGGCGTCTGCACGACATGGGCCACCATCTCGATCAGCAGTTCGCCGTTCTGGGCGATGCGATGCACCGGATGGAAGCCACGCACCGCGATGGACAAGTCCGGCTCAAGCTTCAAGCGCGCCCTGTTCTCCATCGCCCAGGCATGGAGGGCTTTGGCGACATCACGGAGCACGGGTTCCGGCTCGATGTCCTCGGACAGCTCAGGCGAGGATTCTTCTTCCACCACGTCGCTCACTACGGATCTGACCTGCTGGACGGACCATTCCTGTGGCGAACTACTTTCGCTGACGTTCCGCTTGCGTTCCCGCCTCCTTTCGCCACGGTGCGTCGCGTTTCGGTCGAGCTGGCGCGCGCCGAAGCCAAGCAGCTTGCGGACGATGTCTGCCAGTGCTGGGTCGGTCGGCGCGGCGCTCGAATCCTGGGCTTCCAGAAGCAGCGACTGCACGGCCAGCGAACCCACCGCTTCGGGCCTGATCCCTCGCGCCCTGAACGCTTCGATCATGTCCGCGCGCAGGCCGGAATCGTCGGCGCGGTTGAGTTCGAAATCCGCGGTGACCATCGCGCGCAGGTAATCGCTGAACGTGGGGTCGACCGGAGGCAGATAGTCGGTCGCACGGATGCACATGGATAGAACGGATTGGGCCGTGCGCACGCATTCGTAGGTCAGGCGATTCACCAAGTCCGGGTGCAGTTCGCCTTCCGGAAGGCGTCCGCTGCCCCCCGTCGCCAACCGGAGGAGATCGCGCGTCCGGCGCACGTAAGTCAGCACGAATCCCTCATAGACCGCCGATACGAGGATCCACCCGAGCGCATGCGGCTCCTTGGTCCTGGAGAAGAGGCCTGGATCGGGCTTTCCAGCGATACGCCGCAGCGCCTGCCCTTTTCCGGTGGCCGCACCGAACTGGCTGCCGATATTGAGCATGATGTTGTTTTCCGCCAGCAGGTCACCGCGTGTTTCACGGATCACGGGTGCAACGAGCTCGGGAAATGTCAGGCGCTGGAACATCGCCACGATGTCGGCGAACGCCTCGTGCAATGCGGGGACGTGGGGGTTGGTCGGCTCGTTGTAGTAGCCGTGCAGCCGGCTGAGCGCGGCATGCGCAACCTCATGGGCGATGATGTCGTGCGATAGACAGGTAAATATGCTCTGCCCCGGGAGATTGGCGCCCGGATCTTCCTCGTCGGCGGGAAAATAGCCGAACATCACCGCATTGAGTTCGCTGTCGAAGTAGGCGTTGCGCCCCTGGAACGCATGCGGGAACAGTCGAAGCCTGTCGCCGCCGAGGAAGCGGAACCGACGTCCCAGCGCGCGATCGAAGTTCTCCAGGACCTTCGAGGCTACGGCGTAGACCATCTGTTGATGGAATTGGGGGTCATGTTCGGCGGGCTCCAAGCCATGCGCCATGGCGATCTCGTCGTCGCCCAGGTCGACCGCGCGGTAGTACCGCTGGGTCGCGGCGTCGTAATCGACCACTTCCAGCCGATCATCGCGAAAAGAACGCTCGTCGCGCTCGATGGGACGGTAGGGTATTTCAACCGTCACGCGATGATCGCCGGCTCGCGCGATCATGGGATCGAAAGCGAAGATGCGAAGCGGGCGCCGTTCGGGCCGCGTATCCAAGGGTGACTTCCGCACAACGACCTCCATGACGATGCGATGGAAACGTTCTGTCTTCGTAAGTCGCGCGCCTTCCCCTGGATGCATGGGCGCGACGGTGCGATGTATCAGGCGCGCGTGAGGGGCGCAATCGAGGTGAACGCGGTTCCGACAAACGGTATATCCAGGACACGCACCGCGGCTGCCAGGTAAATGCATGTATTGGCGCGCAGAACGAGCTCTATCCGCGTTTCAGGCAGGAAGTGCTTCTAGCCGTGCGCCTGGCGGAGCGTTGCCGTGGACGCCGTCCTTTGCGTCCACGGTGCCCCACCTGTCACGCCTTCGTCGCGCCGCCGGGCAGGTCGCGGTCCGAGGTGATGGAGAGTCCATCCGGCAGCTCGATAGCGTCGAACTGGGCCTGCACTGTCTGCAGCAGCGCTTTCTGACGGCCTTCGGACAAGGTCTGCGCGAGCGCGTCGATGGTGGCCAGCACCTGCAGGTCGTGCGCGAGTTCCGGGCGGATACCTTCGCCGCCGAACCACGGCGGTTCACGACGTGGCGGGAGTTCGAAGAACCGCTCGACCCAGACGATGATGGGGATGCGGATCCACTTCAGGCAGATCTTGGTGATGGGATGGCGAAGAATGCAGATGTAGCGCCATGCGATGATCATGACGACCTCCGATGTCGGGCGGGATGTGCCCATCCGGAATGACGCGTCGCGTGCGGTGGACCGGCTAGCCGGAGCCACCGTCCGTCGGCGTTGGCGCGACGCACGGTGTCCAGCGGCGCTCGCTTCCGCGCGAGGGATGCAGGTCGGCTGCGCTGCAGTGGATGCGGCGACGGACGGTAAGTCCGGCTGGGCAGGATTGGATTAGCGTGGCTTGCAGGCCAGCATCACTGGCGCTGTCGTCGAACAGGGAGGTGAGCGATGGTGACCTTGCCCTTGCGGATCCGCCGCGCACGCGCCGTGGCGCGCATCACCCAATCCGAACTCGCCCGTCGCCTGGACGTGAAGCGCAGCGCGGTCAGCCAATGGGAGAGCGCTCACGGCACCACGCCCAACGTGGCCCATCTGATCCGGATCGCCGTGGAGACCGGCGTTGCGTTCGAGTGGCTGGCGACGGGACGCGGTCCGGTGCGGCCGGATCACGACGTGCCGGACGAAGCGGTGGTGCTGACGGATTTCGCACAGGACGCACTGGAGAGCCGCGGCCTGCAAGCGCTCAGCCGCCTGTCGCGGCCGAAGAAGCAAGTGGCCGTGACGATCATCGAGTTGCTGAGTGGCGTCGTGGTGCCAGCGGGCGACGATGTGCGGATGCCCTGAAATGGCGTGTCGACGCTGACACGACGCACACAACGGGCGGACTAGGCTGGGTTCCCCTGCAACAGGAATCCCCTGATGTCCCAGAGCACTCGCGAAGAGGTCATCCTGCAACTGGATCGCGTGGACACGGCGCTGGAAGCGCCGGAGGCCGACAAGACGGCCATCCTGCGCGAGGCGGTGGACTGGCTGGCGGAGCACCCGCCGAAGCAAGCCGCCGACGCGCTGTACTACCGCGACCGCCTGGACGTGATCCGCGAGCGCCACGGCGCCGCGTGAGCGGCCTCAGGCCTGGTACTGCTTCTCTTCGATGAAGCGGGAGCCTGCCAAGCGGTTGATGGTGTTCTTCACCTGGATGCGGTCGCCGTTGTGGCGGGCGACCGAGCGCGCGAGTTCGACGAACTCGGCATCGAAGGCCTGCGCGGCTTCCTTCGCCCGCAGTGCGTCCTGTACGTCCCACATGCGCTCGTTGATTGCGCGAAGTTCATGCATCAGCGGGGCAAGTTCGGCCTGCTGCGCGACCAGCGGCGACCACAACGACTCCAGGCCTTCCCGTTCCACCTGCACATGCGCCCGCTTGCCGGCATCGTCGATGCGCTCGGTCTTGATCTCAAGGATGGAGAGCTTGTCGGCGAGTTCGCCGATGGAAACGGGGATCTGGATGGTGTTCATACGGGCATTCTAGCGCTGTGCCTCGTGTGCGGGCAGCGCATGGCATGATGCGGTCCCGCACCCGACCCGGCCGGAGGCCCTCCCGCATGCTGCAGCGAATCCTCGTGGCGTTGCTCGTTCTCGGCCTGTGCCCGCTCGCGATGGCCGCGCCATCGCAAGTGCGGATCACCCACGAGGACGGCCGCTACGTCATGCGTGTCGACGGGCAGCCCTTCCGCATCAAGGGCGCCGGCATGGCGGGTGCGGGGCCGGCCGTGCTGGCCGCGCGCGGTGGCAATTCGTTCCGTACCTGGGACACCGGCACCGACGTGGCCGACGTGCGGGCCATGCTGGACGAGGCGCAGCGCCACGGGCTCAAGATCGCGATGGGCATCGCGGTGGGCAACGAGCGGCACGGGTTCGATTACGACGATGACGCCGCGGTGGCCGCGCAGCTCGTGCGCATCCGCAAGGAAGTGAACTTGTACAAGGATCACCCGGCGGTGCTGATGTGGGTGGTGGGCAACGAACTGAACCTGCACTACAGCAATCCGAAGGTATGGAATGCGGTGGGCGCGATCACCGACATGATCCATCGCGAAGACCCCAACCACCCGGTGATGACGACGCTGGCGGGCTTCGACAAGCGGCTGATCGACTTGTTGAAAGCGCGCGCGCCGTCGCTGGACCTGATCGGCATCCAGCTCTATGGCGACATCGGCGCATTGCCGGAAAAACTCAGCACCAGTGGATGGACGGGTCCCTACGTCGTCACCGAGTGGGGCCCCACCGGCCATTGGGAAAGTCCGCTGACGTCGTGGAAAGCGCCGGTGGAGGACGACGCCACGCGCAAGGCGCAGCTGTTGCAGCAGCGCTACGAGCAGGTGATCGCCGCGGACACGACGCAGGGCCTGGGGTCGTACGTGTTCCTGTGGGGGAACAAGCAGGAGCGCACGCCGACGTGGTACGGCCTGTTCCTGCCGGGCGGCGAGAGCACGCCGGCGGTGGATGCGATGGAGTACGTGTGGACCGGCGCCTGGCCTTCCAATCGTGCGCCGTCGGTGGCGCCGTTGCACCTGGACGGACGCGTGGCCACCGAGAGTGTGACGCTGCAGGCGGGCAAGCCTTACGCCGCGAAGATCGCGGCGCAGGACGCGGACGGGGATGCACTGGAGTATCGCTGGGCCGTGTTGCACGAAAGCACGGCCACCACCATCGGCGGCGACCGCGAGGACGTGCCGCCGGCGGTGAAGATCGCGCTGCACGGAGACGGCAAGGGCGGGCTGCGCTTCGATGCGCCCAAGAGGCCGGGCGCTTACCGTTTGTTTGTCGAAGTGCTGGACGGGCAGGGACATGCGGCCTACGCCAATCTGCCGTTCCGGGTGGAAGATCGCTGACGCCGCATTGCGCGTGCTGCCGGACTGCGGTGGAATAGCCCCACGCGCCCGGGGGGGCGCCTTCAAGGGGATCACATGCGGAAGTGGATGATGGGCCTGCTGCTGCAGGCCGGCGTGATGGTGGCTGCGTTTGCCCAGGAGCAGGTGCCGTCGCCACCGGCACCGCCGGAGACGGGCAACCTGGTCGTGGAGATCAAGCCGTTCACCAGCGAACAGGAGCTGCCGGCCAAGGCGGCGGAACAGTTGAAGAGCGGCGGACTGGAGTGGGGCGTCCGCGACGGCAAGATGGTGTTCTCGATGGTGGGCAAGCAATTCATCGACTTTCCGCTCAACCACATGACGCGTTACGGCCAGCAGGAAAGCCTGTCGCTACCGGCCGGCGAATACCGCGTGACCGGCATCGGCCTGGAGATGCACACCAGTTTCAGCGTCAAGAAAGTGCTGGAGCGCGGTGCGTTCTTCAACGAAGACGTGGTCGTGTTCCGTATCGAACCCGGCAAGACCACCACGGTGTCGATCAACCCCATCATCCGCAAGGACGCGATCTTCGGCAGCACCTTCTACGTGCCCACGCTGATGGCGAGCGTGCGGAACGAGGCGGGCGAGACCCCGCCGGTGGCGCTGAACGTGCGCGGCCCCACGTCGATCGCCTGGCCGCAGTACACGGGGCCGCTGAAATTCGTCGCGAAGTGATCGGTCGCCAGCGGACGCTGCGATGAATGTGCTGAAGGCCGGTTTCTTCATCGCGGTGGCCGCCCTGGCCGTCCTGGCGGCACGCGAATACGTGCCCCGGGACGCCGTTCAGGCGTTGACCGCGCGTGTCACGGGCGGACCTGCCGAAGGCTCCAGTGCCGCCAGCCAGCATGGTTTTGTCGATATCCCCTTGCCGGATGGCCAGTCCGGGCACCACGTGGTGATCTTCGCGCCGGCGAATTGTCCGTCGGATGCGGCCCAACGCGCGGAAGTGCTGGCGCGCCGGCTCGACGATGCCGGCATCCCGTACACGCGCTCGCAGAACGCGAACTTCAGCACGCTGTCTTCCCAGGACGACGCCAATCGGGTGATGTCGGTGATGAACGGGCCGATCCCGGTGGTCTTCGTCCGCAAGCGGGCCCGTGCGAATCCGGACGCCGAGGCCGTGGTGGCCGAATATCGCGGCGGTTGACCCCGCAGCGTTCCACCTGCAGGGTCGACCCCGGCTGTTGCGCTGCAGCATAATGACGGGATGGACGTCGCACCTCCCTCCGCTGCCTTTCCTTCCGTCGCCGACGCGCTGACGCCCCGCCAGATCGGCCTGATCCTGTTCGCGCTGACGCTGGGCGGCTTCGCCATCGGCACCAGCGAGTTCGCCAGCATGGGGCTGATGCCCAACATGGTGGCGTCGCTGGGCGTGACCGAGCCGCAGGTAGGGCACCTGATCAGCGCCTACGCCTTGGGGGTCGTTGTCGGTGCCCCGCTGTTGGCGATCCTCGGTGCGGGCTGGAAGCGCAAGACGCTGCTGCTCGCGCTGATGGGTTTCTACGTGCTGGGCAACCTGGCCAGCGCACTGGGGCCCACCTACGAAAGCCTGCTGGTGTTCCGCTTCATTGCGGGCTTGCCGCATGGCGCTTACTTCGGCGTGGCGGCGTTGACCGCGGTGGCGATCAGTCCCCCGAACAAGCGCGGCCGCGCGATCAGCTTGGTGATGCTGGGCCTGACGCTGGCCATCCTCATCGGCAATCCGTTGGCGACCTGGCTGGGCCAAGTGATCGACTGGCGCTGGGTATTCGCCTTCGTCGCGCTGATCGCGCTGGTGACCGCCACGTTGCTGGCGATCTGGTTGCCGGCAGGCATCGACGGCGCCAAGGCGCATCCGCTGGACGAACTGCGCGCGTTCAACCGCGTGCAGGTGTGGCAGGCGCTGGGCATCGGCGCGATCGGTTTCGCCGGCATGTTCTGCGTCTTCAGCTACCTGGCACCGACGATGCTGGAAGTAACGCGCGTATCGCCGGCATGGATCCCGCTGGGCCTGGCCGGTTTCGGCGTGGGCGGCGTGATCGGCAACTTCGTCGGCGGTTGGCTGTTCGACCGCATGCAGTTGCGTGGCGTGTGGATCGTGCTCGCGTGGGCGGTGGCGATGCTGCTGCTGTTCCCGCTGATGGCACAGACGTTGCCGACGATCCTGCTGGCGACGGTGGGCATTGGCCTGATGGGTGCGCTGGGCCCGATCCTGCAGTCGCACCTGATGGACGTGGCCGGCGAAGCGCAGACGCTCGCCGCGGCATCCCACCACGCGGCCTTCAACACCGCGAACGCACTCGGCCCGTGGCTGGGCGGCATGGCGATCACCGCCGGCTTCGGGTGGACCTCGACGGGCTATGTCGGCGCAGCGATGGCGGTGGCAGGTCTGTTGATCTACGCATGGGCGCAGCAGACGTTGCGCGCAGGCGAGACCGCCGATGCCGTTGCTTGCGAGTCGTCGCGCTGAGCGAAGCGCCGACGAGGTTCGTTACTCCGGCGAAGAGGCCGCAGGTGGCGAACCCGAGCGCCAGCGGCGCGTGGTGCGCTGGAAGAACTGGCTGTTGGGGATCTGCAGCACGGTGTCGCCGCGCAGCGCGTCTTCTTCCAGCAGCGTGGTGTAGAGCAGATTGATATCGATCACCCGGCCGCGAAGGCCGGGCTTGTCGCCGTTCTCGAGTACTTCGATATGGTCGTGCACGCGGAACGGACGGGTGGTCAGGATCAGCACGCTGCAGAAGATGTTCGACAGCACGCTCCATGCGGCGAAGAAAGCCACGGCAGCAACGGCGGTGAAGCCGGTGAGCGCCGTCCACAACACGCTGCCTGACACGCCAAGCCGGCCCAGCGCGAGCATAAACGCCGACATGTAGACCAGCACGCCCAGCAGCCGGCGTGCGCTGACCGCGACCTGTGCCGGGAGGTGGTAGCTGTCGCAGATGCGGCGCACGATGATGCGCAGCACGCGCAAGAGCAGCCAAGCACCGAGCAGGATCGCCATCGCCTGAGCGATGGGGATGGCGACATTCGCGCCTTCGCGCAGCCAGCCCGCGAGCTGGGGCCAGCTCATCGGTAGGCCTGCCGGAAAGGGTGCGCGCACGAGACGCCGGTGTAGGTCTTCATGCGGAAAGGGTGACCGCGTACGCCTGCAGGGTCAAGGTTCGAAGGGATGCGCCTTGCCGCACGCGTAGACGTGGTTGTAGTCGCTGGACATGCATTGGTAGAAATCGCGCCGGACGCCCGTGGCGGCTTCGCAGTCCTGCACGGTGAGTATGCCCAGCAGTGCCTTCAGCGCGGGTGTGGCGGCATCGTAGGCCGCTTGCGTCATGTAGCCGCCGCGCAGGTTCTTCTCGCCCACTTCCAGCATCGTCTCGACGCCCCAGCGCGCGTTCTCGACGGCCTTGCCGCAGGCGAGCGGAGGCGCCTCTTCCTGCACGCTCGACAGATGTTCCGCGATCGCCGTGACATCGGCCTGAACCGTGGCAGGCAATGGGCGAGGTGGCGCGTCTTCCCCTGCCCGTGCACCGGACGCAACCACCAGCAGCGCCGAGAGTGAGAGAAAGAGCAGGCTGCGAAAGGCTTGGCGAGGCGCCATGGATTTGATGAATGATTGAAACAGGTTGTGGATTGTAGGGCGGAAGGCCGCGGTACGGTGGCCGGCGCGCGGGCGCTTGTGGAGGTTCTCGCTGCTTGCAAGAATGCACGGGCGCCGGAGCAGGCGCAGGTGCTGGCAGGAAGCGGCACCCGTCGTACCGGATCGCCAGACACTTCCACTATGTGAGGACCACATGACCTACAAGCTACTTGCCGCCATCGCGCTCGCATTGTCGAGCGTGGCGCCCGCCGCCCTGGCGGGTGAATGCGAGGACAACTTCAGCAAGTCCGGCAGCATCTTCTCCGGCACCGATTTCTCCAGCCGCGTCACCGTTCCCGATCTGTCCGTCAAGGATGCGATGGGCCAGGTTCGGGGCATCATGATCGGCGAGAAGATGGACGTGATCACCGAAGACGCGGAAACCGGCACGATGCTGGTGGAACAGCGCTCCACCGGCACCACGCGCGCCATCCCCACCTTGATCGCCATCAGCGGCGAGGGCAACGCGGCGACGGTGCAGATGACGGTGAAGACCGAGAAGGGCCAGATCGCAAAAGCGGACGCGATGCGCCCTTACATGTGCCAGCTGCTGGCCAAGATCAAGGGCGGCAAGGAAGGCCGCGCCGCCGCCGCGCAGGGCGCGAAGACCCAGAACAACGCGGACGTAACGGTGAAGGACGTCTATGTGTTCTCGCGTGAGATCGCACGCGAGGCAAAAGGCAACGCGGTCGCCGTGACGGCGCGCCACAAGGGTCGCCACTATGCGTTGCGCGGCCGAGTGGATTACGTGCAGGAAGACGGCGAGGACTACAACGTCTCGTTCGAGATCCCGCAGCCCGGTTCTGGGCTGTTGCAGGTGCCGGGCGACAACGAGCCGCGCGTGGGTGTGGCCTGCCTGTTCAAGCCCAACCAGCTGGCCAACGTGCTGACCTTCCGCAAGGGCGACAAGGTGACGTTCAAGGGCCAGTTCCTGCGTTACGATGACTTCAAGCGCGTGCTCTGGTTGCAGAACTGCACGCAGACGCGTTGACGCGCACACCCTGCGAACGAGAAAGGCGCCCGTAGGGGCGCCTTTCTCGTTGGGCCACTTGGATTAATTGGCCTGGCGGCGGTAGACGCCCACATTGGTGTAGCGGCGACCGTCGCTCAAGTGGCCATGCATGCGGATCACCAATGTGTCGTCGTCGACGAGTTCGCGCTCCGACCATTGCACTTCCTGGCCATCGTGCCACGTCGTCGAGTGGAGCTGCGTGGGCGAGACGGACTCGAAGCTGAGCGCATCCGCGTGCGGTGTGCTGTGATACGGGTACTGCACACCGTCGGCGCGTCCGTCGAACGCGACGCGGTAGCGTTTGCCGTTGGCACTCAGCCATTCCGATGCGATAGATAGTTTCCCGTCCTTTGCGCATGACAGCCTGTAGCGCGCGCTGCGCGGCGGACGCCCGAGTTGGTAGTCGCACTGCTCGGGAAGCAAGTGCCAAGTACCGACGAAGGCGGAAGCGGCGTGGGTCGTCATCAGCGCTCCTTGCGCGAGCAGCAATCGAGGGCATCCCCGGGGCCACCATGCTAGCGAGGACCCCCGGGGCGCCGGCTGCCAACGTCGTCGCAATTTCACGCACGGACGGGGCGTAGAGCGAGATCCCCTGGCGAATGCCTACCGCAAATGTGACGAGGAGTGCGACGTACTGCCCAGCATGGCGCGCACAGGACCTTCAGGCGGTAAGCACTCAACGCGTGCGGGAGGTCAACGCATCGATCAGGCCATCGGTAGTGAGGATGGCGTGGGCATAGGTCGGTGCATTGATCTCATGTGCCGCGTGCATCGCGGCCGTGCTGGCCGCAGCGGTGGCGTCACGGACGAGGGTGACGTGGTAGCCGAGTTCCGAAGCAAACCGACCAGTTGTTTCAATGCAGGTGTTGGCGATCAATCCCACCAGGATGACGTGGGTGATGCGGTGCTGCTTCAAGAGATAGTCCAGATCGGTGTTGGCGAAGCCGCTGCTGCCCCAGTGCTCCTTGACCATCATGTCGCCGGGCTGGGGGACGAAGTCCGGATGCCATTCGGCGCCCCAGCTGTCCTTCGCGAACGGCTGTACGCGCGCCGCGCCTAGCTGGTAGGGCGTGGGATGGTCCCAGCCCTTGAAGTCGTCTGGCTCAAAACGATGGTGTGGGACGAAGAACACGGGCAACCCTGCCTGACGTACGCAGGCCACGACGGCACGCAGGTGTGCATGCAGGTCGACGCTTCGGGCGACCTCCGCGACGAGCGGCCAGAGCTTGCCTCCTTCCGAGAGGAAATCGTTGTACGGATCGATGAAGAGCAGCGCGGTGCGCCCGGCGGGGTATCCCTGCATGGACATGACGGCGTCCTTTTGGCGGCGCGGATCATCACCCGCGCCGGGAGCATCGCGCCGTCTGAGCGTCCCGCCTTGCACGGACGTGCGGTCATCCGCCGCCGTCCGTCGTCAGGGTGGCAGGTCCGCGCCGGCATCTCCCAGGTGGCTGAACAGGAAAGCGCGTGCCTTGCGCCAGTCGCGCCGTACGGTGCGTTCGGTGACTTTCAGAACGCCGGCGATCTCCTGCTCGCTGAGGCCGCCGAAGTAGCGCATTTCCACCACCTGGGCCAGCCGCGGGTCCAGCTTGGCCAGGTCGTTCAGGGCCTCGTCCAGTATCAGCAATTGCTCCAGACGCGAACCCTGCGCGGGCTCGGTGGTCTCGTCCAATGGCAGCAAGTCCATGCCTTCGCCGCGCTTCTCGGCCAGCGCTCGACGTACCTCGTCCAGCAGGACGAAGCGCATCGCCCTGGCGATCAACGCGACCAGATGGGCCCGGTTTTCCACGCTGAAGTCGGCACTGGCTAGCTTCAGCCAAGTCTCGCTGATCAGCGAGGTAGGCGAGCGCATGTGGCCGCGCCGCTGCTGGCGGATCTGGGAGCGGGCGATCTGGTGCAGGTCGCGGTAGAGCAGCGAATAGATGCGGTTCCAAGCCCCTGCCTGGCCGCTTTCCACCGCACCCAGCAACTGGGTGACGGATTGCTCGTCCACTGCGGGGAGTGGCCCCGCGAAGGGGGGGATTTGCGGCAACGCCGTCCCCTTCGGGGGGCCGTCTGGGTCTCGCTGTCCCGTCATGTCCGGACTGCGCCTGTGATCACGATCTCACTCCATATATGACGCGGCGAAAGCCAGTCATGCAAGCCGTAACCGCCACTTCGTGAATGGGGGCCTCCAGCAAGGGACGGGTGGGGGCAGAGGCGGGCAATTGCGGACATCGAGGGGTCAGCGCGGAATGTCGACAAGAGGGTGCCATGCGTAGTCTGAAGAAAGTCTGTGGTGTGAGTTTTCTGGATGTCCTGTCGGTGGGGATGCTGACGCAGGGGATGGTCGTGCGGGGTGATCGTCATGCGGTATGACGCGCCGATGGTCCTGTCGAGGGACGAGCGTGATCCGCATGTGCCGGGCCAGGCACCAGTCGCGAGCGTGGGCACTGCGCCTTCGCTGCCGCAAGGCCTAGGACCGCGCGCGATCAGCCAGTGGTCGATCATGCAACGGCTTAGCGCGCAGGAATGGCAGATGTTGATGAACGCGCTGCCAGGTCGCGTTGGTGCGCGTGCCCGCCACGGCGGCAATACCCGTCGTTTCATCGAAGCTGTGCTCTGGGTGGCGCAGACGGGTGCCTATTGGTCCGATCTGCCGCGTGAGTTCGGATCGTGGCATGGCATCTACGTGCGCTTCATCCGTTGGGCACAGGATGGCAACTGGGGCGAAGTGATCGCGCGTCTGGACCCGCAAGAGCAGCGTTCGCAGGACCTGCAGGCATTGGTGCAGCGCTATCTGCAGCGCAATAACACCAAACACCTCAGTCGGGTGATGCGGGCCTCATAGCGTCCAGCACGGTTGCCCGCTGAAGGCGGGTTCATGAATACGGACGAGAGTGGGCGGCGCCTCTGCCACCACTCTCGTCCGCAAGCTACCTGCCGGCGATATCCCCCGTCCGGCAGTTAGTGGACCGGCCCCGTCCCCATGGCGCCGGTCCATCGCCTGCTCTGCCCGACACAGGGCAGGCCTCGCGCCTCGGCGCATGAGGGGGAGGTGCAATGCCTCCCCCTCGTTTTCTTGGTGACCCTCACGTGATGATGTGCTCGGCTTAACATCGACCGGCCTACGCTGGCGCTCCCGATCCTCCAGGAGCTGCACATGAGCACGCATGTCTTCACCGCACAGGATGCTTCCGGTCGACGCTGCCGGATCCAGCTCATCCGCAACGACGAAGCCGCTCAAGCCTCTCACGCAGCGACGGATACCCGCCCGATCTACGTGCTGGAAGATGGAAGCCACGTGCGTCGGATCGACAACGACACCTTCCAGGTCATCGGCACAGGTGCTTACGTCACCCGCGTGACCGATTGAAGCTGCGGATGATGGAGCGCGTCAGTAGTTGACCGACGCTTCGAGGGGGGCGGAGTGCGTCCAGCCGGCGCGTGCGCCGAGGAAGCCCAGCTCCACCAGCACCGCTGTGCCTACAACCTCCGCCCCTTGTTGTTCGACAAGTTGCACTGCCGCTTTCAACGTGCCACCGGTCGCCAGCACGTCGTCCACGACGATGACGCGCGCCGCGGAGGGAAGCGCATCGACGTGGATTTCCAGCCTGTCGCGGCCGTACTCCAGCCCGTAGTCCAGCGATAGCGTATGCGCCGGCAACTTGCCTGGCTTGCGCACGGGTACGAAACCCACACCCAGTTCGCGGGCAACCGCGGCGCCGAGGATGAAGCCGCGCGCCTCCACGCCGACGACCGCATCGATCGCAACGCCGCGCCAGGGCTCGGCCATCACGCCGATCGCCTCGGCGAACGCGTCGCCGTCGGCCAGCACCGGCGTGATGTCCTTGAACAGGATGCCGGGTTTCGGGAAATCGGGGATGTCGCGGATCAGGTCGGTCCAGGCCATGGTGCGGCGATTCGGGAAGCAGGGGCGGTGATCCTAGCGCAGCAGGCCCGGCATGGGATGCACTCTCCCGTCACGGGCGGCTAATCAGCGTGAACATACGCCGCTATTCTCGCGCTCCACACTTCCCGGGAGTTTTCCATGAGCACCACTCTGACGATGCACCGCGCGTCCGTCCCCGTCCTCCTGCGCGCGCTGAAGAACCTACGACACGTGCTGGAGAAGGGCGAAGCCCACGCGCGCGAGAAGGGCTACGAACCGGCCATCCTGCTGCAATCGCGCCTGGCACCCGACATGCTGCCGCTGGTGCGCCAGGTGCAGATCGCCACGGACACCGCGAAGTTCGCCGTGGCGCGCCTCTCGGCCACGGAGTCGCCGCGCTTCGACGATGTCGAAACCACTTTCGACGAACTGTATGCCCGTCTCGATGCGGTGTCCGATTATCTGCGCACCTTCGATGAAGCCGCTCTACAGGGCAGTGAAGACCGTACGATCACGCTGACCACGCGCACGCGCGGCGAACTCATGTTCGATGGCCGCGGTTACCTGTTCGGCTTCGTGCTGCCCAACGTGTTCTTCCACGTCACCACGGCGTACGCGATCCTGCGCCACAACGGCGTCACGCTCGGCAAGCTGGACTACCTGGGTCCCGACGCCTGAGATTCCCTCGCCGGGGCGGCGTGTCCGCTCCGGCCGCTGCCCGGCGTTGGACAGGAAGAGCCGCGCGATCCCTGCCGCGCGGCGGCTTCCCTGGGGAGCCGGTTTCCCGGCGGCGACGGAGTGCTGCGCGTGTCACGGCATGCGACACGGCCCTCCGATACTGTCGTCCGGGCCTCCACGCCATGCGACACCCGTCGCATGCGCGGACGCCGGGACCACATCAGCGAGGGAAGCAGCGATGGCGACCGCATTACGGATCCTCTGCGTGCACGGCGTGGGCCAGCATCCGCCCGAGGGCGCCTGGCAACAGAGCTGGGAAGACGCGATCCACGATGCCTGCCGGCAGATCGATGCCGAGCGTGCGATCGACATCCATTACTGCCACTACGACGACATCTTCGCCCAGCACAGGGTGAGCCTGGGCGACACGCTGGAAGCCCTGGCGCGTCTTCTGGCCAATGGCATCACGGCACCGTTCCGGCGCGCACGCGGTGACGACTCGCGCCTGCGCCATACCGCCGGCATGGTGGTGAAGTGGGTCGAGAGCGCCGCCTTCCGCAAGCAGACGCGCGACCGGCTGGTCCAGCGCATCGAGGCGGTGAAGCCGCACGTCGTGCTCGGCCACAGCCTCGGCTCGCTGGTCTGCTACGACACCTTCACCCACGAAGACACCCGCGCCACCGCCAACGGCCGCTATTTCGTCTCGCTGGGTTCGCAGATCGGCAATCCGTTCGTGCGCGGCGAGTACCAGGCCGGCCGCCTCAGCGCGATCGAGAAGGCGCGCTTCTGGTACCACCTCTACAACCGCTTCGACTCGGTGTTCACCGCGCGCGTGGCCATCACCGCCGACAACTTCCGCCAGGTGGACACGCACTTCGACATCCCCGGCAACGCCGACCACGCCGCCGAGGAGTATCTGCGCCATCCGCAGGCGGTCAGCACGTTCTGGTTCGACGTGCTCAACGACGAAACCACGCGCATCACTCGCGCGCTGCGCGAGCAGCGGCCGGTGGCAGCGCGCGTGGCCACGCCGCCGAAGCGCGCGCTGCTGATCGGCATCAACGAGTATCCCGATCCCGACCAGCGCCTGGCCGGCTGCGTCAACGATGTGTTCCTGATGAGCGCCATGCTGCAGGAACAGGGATTCGATGCCGGCGACATCCGCGTAGTGCTGGACGAGCGCGCCACCGCCGACGGCATCCGCGAGCGCGTGGACTGGCTGCTCGATGGCGTGCGCCCCGGCGACCAGCGCATCCTCTACTACAGCGGCCACGGCGCGCAGTTGCCCACGTATGGCCTGGGCGATCGGGTCGACCGCATGGACGAGACCCTGGTCCCCTACGATTTCGACTGGACCGAGGACACTGCGCTCACCGACGACTGGCTGTTCGAACGCTACGTGCAGCTGCCCTACGACGTGGACTTCAGCATCATCCTGGATTGCTGCCACTCGGGCGGCATGTCCAAGGGCGGGCCGGCGCGTATGCGCGGGCTCAATCCGCCGGACGACATTCGCCATCGCACGATGAAGTGGAACGCGGCGCGCGAGATGTGGGTGCCGCGCGAGCTGGAAGTCGCCGAACGCAAGCAACTCGCCGTCGACCAGAGCACGATGCCGCTGGGCGACATGAGCGGACGGTTGGGATACGCGCTGCCGGTGCGCACGCTGCGACTGTCGCAAGCGCGCCAGCTGCGCAAGCGGCTGGGCCACAAGGGTCCCTACATGCCGTTGCTGGTGTACGCATGCCAGGAGGGCGAATTCGCCTACGAGTACGAACACGGCGCCATCCAGCATGGCGCGTTCACCTACGCGCTGGTGAAGAACTGGCGGAAGATGCTGCGCGGTGGCGCCGGTGACCGTCGCCGCCTGAAGGTCAGCGACCTGGTGAAGTACACCTCGGAGGAGCTGCGCGAACTGGAATACGACCAGACCGCCGCACTCGCCGGGCCGGAGATCCGCTTGGCGCGCTGGATGTAGCTGGCGTCAGCCCGCCGCGGCGCATTCGCGCGCGCGCGCCAGCAGCAAGGCCTGCTCGCGCGCGTTGCGCGTCATCGCGGCGGCGCGTTCGAATTCGGCGCGCGCCTCGTCGTGCCGCGCCAGCTTGAACAGCAGGTCGCCGCGCACGCTCGGCAGCAGGTGGTAATGCTTCATCGCCGGATCGTCCTGCAGCCGGTCCACCAGCGGCAACGCGCTCGCCGGACCGGTCGCCATCGACACCGCCACCGCGCGGTTCAGTTCGACCACCGGCGATGGGTTCACCTGCGCCAGCGCGGCGTACAGCGTGGCGATGCGCACCCAGTCGGTGGCATCGGCCGTGCGTGCGCGGGCATGGCACGCGGCGATCGCGGCCTGCAGCGCATACGGGCCAAACGCGCCACCCAGCTGCTCCGCGCGCGCCAGCGCATCCAGTCCGCGCCGGATCAGCAGCTGGTCCCAACGGCTGCGGTCCTGGTCGAGCAGCAGCACGGCCTCGCCGTCCTTGCCCACGCGCGCATGCAGGCGCGAGGCCTGGATTTCCATCAGCGCGACAAGACCGTGGACCTCCGGCTCGGCCGGCGTCAGTGCGGCGAGCATGCGGCCCAACCGCAGCGCTTCCTCGCACAACGCGGGTCGTACCCAGTCGTCGCCGCTGGTGGCCGAATAGCCTTCGTTGAATACCAGGTAGACCACGCCCAGCACGCTGGCCAACCGCTCCTGCAATGCGTCGCCGCGCGGCACCTCGAAGGCCACGTCGGCCTCCGCCAGCGTGCGCTTGGCGCGCACGATGCGCTGCGCCACGGTCGGCTCCGCCGCCAGGAACGCGCGCGCGATCTCGTCCGTGGTCAGGCCGCACAGCAGGCGCAGCGTCAACGCCACGCGCGCTTCCATCGACAGCACCGGATGGCACGAAACGAACACCAGCCGCAGCAGGTCGTCGTCGATGTCGTGGTCGAGCGCATCCTCGTCGCGGCTGCGGCGCTCGTCCTGGATGTCTTCCAGCTCGCGCGCGAGTTCCTCGTGCTTGCGGTCCAGCAGCTGCAGGCGGCGCAGGCGGTCGATCGCGCGGCGCTTGGCGGTGGTCATCAGCCACGCCCCCGGATTGTCCGGCACGCCGTCACGGGGCCAGGTCTCCAGCGCGGCGACCAGCGCGTCCTGCGCCAGTTCTTCGGCCAGGTCCAGGTCGCGCAGCATGCGGGCGAGGCCGGCGATCACGCGCGCCGATTCGATGCGCCAGACGGCGTCGATCGCGCGATGGGTGGGGGATGTCGACATGGCGCGCATCAGACCACGGCGCCGCGGCCGGTGAAAGCCGCAACGCAGCGAACAGGGGCGTCACCGTGTCCATCACGTGCGCCCCGCGCCATCACGCATCCTTTTCGCAGTTGATCATCCACGGCACGCCGAACTTGTCGACCAGCATGCCGAAGCGCACCGCCCAGAACGTCTGCGTCAGCGGCATGGTCACCTGGCCGCCGTCGGACAGCGCGCCGAAGATGCGTTCGGCATCCTTGATGCTGTCGACCGACAACGACACCGAGCAGCCCTTCACGCCTTCGTACGGATACGCCGGATGGTTGTCCGAGCCCATCAGCACGGTCTGCCCGAACATCACGTGCGTGTGCATGATCTTCTGCTTGTAGTCGGCCGGGATGTCCTCGCAGCCCTCGGTGCCGTCGAAGCGCATCATCGGCCCCAGCTCGCCGCCGGTGGCTTGCGCATAGAAGGTGAAGGCGGCTTCGCAGTCGCCGTTGAGGATCAGGTAGGGATTGACGTTCATGATGGGCTCCTTGGGTGGTCGGGTGCAGGTCCCGCACGGCCTGCTCGTGTTCTCCGACGAACCGGCAGGGCCGGAATCGACAACGTCGGAGATGAAGATGCATCCGGTCCGCGCGTCCGTCAGCGGACGGCGTCGCCGGGATCGGCCGCCGCCGCGGCGATGGCCTCGCGCTGGCGCCGGGTCAGCTTGGCCAGGGCATGGCGGTAGGACCACGCCACCAGGTCCTTGAGGTAGGCGCCGGGCACCGAGGACACCTCCACCACGGTCACCCAGCGGTGCTTGCCCAGCCAGCGCGCCGGCTTGATGCCGGGCTGGTCGGTCAGCTCCAGGAAGCGCTCCGGCGCCACCTTGAAGCTGAAGCGCCACCGCTCCGGCTCGCTGGTCTTGAAGTAGGCGAAACGCTTCCCGCCCACCTCGTACACCAGGATGTTCGAGGGCTCCCCGTACAGCGTTTCCACGCTGCCCGGCAGGGCACGGCAATGGCGTTTGAGGGAGGCGACATCCATGCAGGGGATGCTAGCGCCGCGAAGGCGCGCGTGGTGTGCAGCTGGGGTGGGTCGAGGGCGGGGGCTGTCCTCGGTCGAACGCGATCGGCTTGGCGCTGTCTTCGTTCACTGCGGCTACAGTGCCGGGTAGAACGTCCATGCGACATCCAGGAGTTTCCGATGAGCAATCCCTCCGCCTTCACCCGCCTCGCCAAGAAAGCCTCCACGTTCACCGGCCGCCCCGCGTGTTTCGCGCTCGCGCTGGGGACGATCGTGGTGTGGGCGGTCACCGGGCCACTGTTCGGTTTCAGCGATACCTGGCAGCTGGTCATCAATACCGGCACGACGATCATCACCTTCCTGATGGTGTTCCTGATCCAGAACACGCAGAACCGCGATACCGAGGCGATGCAGATCAAGCTGGATGAACTGATCCGCGTCTCGCGCAGCGCCAACAACGCACTGCTGGACCTGGAGGAACTGGAAGAGAAGGAACTCGACGACCTGCGCGCGCATTACGAAGACATGGCGCGGCAGGCGCGCGAGGTGCAGCAGGGGAAGGCGAAGCGGGGATAGCGGGGATAGCACCGCAATCGGAGACCTATTGGCGGCCCCGAACCTTCAGGCGCGTGCAACTACAATTCACGATGGGTCAGTCAAGAGCTTTGACTGCGAAGATTCCGGAAAATAATGAGTTGGGATATCGGAATTGCACCGGTAGCCGACTCGATTGAGGAGGGGTGAGGCAAATGTTTCTTGGTCGTCTATGTTCTATGTTAATGGTTCTGACTGTGCTGGCCGGTTGCAGAGTGGGTCCGCAGAATGAAACTGGATCCCGCGCGGGCTTGCCTGCGTGGGCGCAATGTCAGGCGAGCAATTCGGAACATGATCCTTGCCAGGCTTCGATGTATTCGCTGGTCACATCGCCGAGTTCGTACGACGGGATGTATGTCGAGTTCATCGGATACTTTGATTCCAGAGGGTCGCGGCTACTGTTCGTGAGTCGTGACGCTGCCGCCAGTTCTGACTACTTGTCATCGCTACTCATGGAGTCGACATTCGATGATCCAGCTGGCTACTACCAAGTAGACGCCAAGTTTGCTCACGACGTGCAGGACAGTGGCCTTGCGTCTGGCGTGCAGCGGCAGGTCGGACGCTTGACAAGTATTCGGCTGACCCGTGTTGGCACATCCATAGACACACTTTCAGAGAAGTGCGGTGATGACTCGTGTGAGGCCTACTTCATAAATGGAGTCGCACCCGCAGTGCGTGAAAAGGCTCTCGCCCCGCCGCCCCAATAGCCCGGTGGAATGAGGACAACGCGCTGCTGGACCTGGAGGAGCTGGAAGCGAAGGAACTCGACGACCTGCGCGCGCATTACGAAGACATGGCGCGACAGGCGCGTGAGGTGCAGCAGGGGAAGGCGAAGCGGGGATAGCGGGGCACGCCATCCCTACACCCACCGCCTCTCCATCCGGTAGTTCGTAGGCTGGGATGGAGCAACGCGGAATCCCAGCGTCGCGATGTGTGGTGGTTCATGGCGCGTCATCGTCCATGGACGCGGGGATTGCGCTCCGCTTCATCCCAGCCTACGGAGGCCCAGCGGCGCCATCCCTACACCCACCGCTTCTCCATCCGGTAGTTGTGGATGTCCACGCCGTCCATCACGAGGTCGTTGCGGCCGAGCAGGGTGAAGCCGCGGCGTTCGAACAGGGGACGGGCGAGTTCGCTGGCTTCGACGAAGATCCGACGCAGGCCGCGGCGCCGGGCATGCGCCTCGATGGCGGCATACAGCTGCGAGCCCACGTGCAGGCCTTCGGCTTCCGGCGCGGTGTAGAGCATGTCGAGGTGGCCGTCGGCCTCCAGGTCGGCGAACCCGAGCACCGGGCCCGCATCATCCTGCGCCACCACCACGTAGCGTCCGTCGCCGCAGCGCGCCGCGGTTTCAGCGACATCGGCGGTGGCTGCCCACACTGCGACCTGCTCGGGCGTGTACGCGCGCGGCCCGTAGTGGCGTACCGAGCGCGCGTACAGCGCGGTCAGCGCGGCGGCATCGGTGGGGCAGTAGGGGCGGAGGGTGGGCATGACCCGTTCTTCTCACACTAAGGGTGTCGCGAGGACCAAAAAGGTCCGTTCTTCTCTCACTAAGAATGTCGCGAGGCCGAAGAAGGTCCTCTCTTCTCTCACTAAGAGTGTCGCGAGGACCGAAAAGGTCCGTTCTTCTCACACTAAGGGTATCGCGAGGCCGAAAAAGGTCCTCTCTTCTCTCACTAACGGTGTCGCGAGGACCAAAAAGGTCCGTTCTGCTCTCACTAAGGATGTCGCGTCAGGCAAAAAGCCTCTCGGACATGCCGGTCACTGCACCGGGCCGCGCAGCAGATCGCCCAGTGCCTCGTCCAGCGTGGGGAAGCGGAAGGTGAAGCCCTCCGCCAGCGCGTGCGCGGGCAACACGCGTTGGCCGGTCAGCAGCAGCTGGGCCATGTCGCCGAAGCCCAGGCGCAGGGCGAAGGCGGGGGTCGGGAGGATCGCCGGCCGGTTCAGCGCCGCGCCCAGCGAGCGGGCGAAATCGCGGTTGGTCACCGGCGTGGGTGCGGTGCCGTTGTAGGCGCCGCCGGCCTGGTCGCGTTCCAGCAACCACTGCAGCATCCCCACCAGATCGTCGCGGTGGATCCAGCTCATCCATTGCCGCCCATCGCCCATCGGTCCGCCGGCACCCAGCCGGAACGGCGGCAGCATCTTCGCCAGCGCGCCGCCGTCGGCACCCAGCACGATGCCCGTGCGCACGCGGCAGGTGCGCACGTCCAGGCCTTCGGCCTGCATCGCCTCGGTTTCCCAGTCGCGGCACAGCTGGGCGGCGAAGTCGTCGCCGGGCGCGGCGGATTCGTCCAGCGCTTCGTCGCCGCGCGGGCCGTAGTAGCCGATGGCCGAACCGGAGACCAGCACGCGCGGGCGCACCGATTGCCGCGCCATCCAGGCCACCAGTGCCTGCGTGGTGCCCAGGCGGGATGCGCGGAACGTGGCCTTGCGTGCGGCATTCCAGCGCCCGGCCATCAGCGGCTCGCCGGCCAGGTTGACCACGGCCTCCACGTCGCGCGCGTCCTCCAGCGCGGCCAGGACGCGCACCGCGGCGGGCAGCTGCGCGCGGGCGCGCACGGGGTCGCGCGTCAGTACGCTGAGGGTGTGGCCGGCCTGCAGCAGCGCGGCGCAGAGCGCCTGGCCGATGAAGCCGGTACCGCCGGTGATCAGGACATGCATGCGCGGGCTCGCCAAGGACCGAGGAAGCTTACGCACCGGCGCGTGTTGCGGATGTGGAACGGACCGTGGGCGGCGATCGACGGCCGGCCGGCGGGGGCGCGCCTACACTATGCCCATGGCTTCCCTTCCCCTGGTCCTGCTGCCCGGCCTGCTGTGCGACGCGCGCCTGTGGCGCGATCCCGCGGCCGCGCTGGCCGACCTCGCCCCGGTCCACCCCGCCGACCTGACCCTCGACGACAGCGTCGCCGGCATGGCCGCGCGCGTGCTGGCGACGGCGCCGCCGGTGTTTGCGCTGGCCGGCCTGTCGATGGGCGGCTATGTGGCCTTCGAGATCCTGCGCCAGGCGCCGCAGCGCGTGGCGCGGCTGGCGCTGCTGGATACCAGCGCACGCACCGATCCGCCGAAGCGGCTCGCCGTGCGCAAGGCCGGCCTGGCGCTGGCCGAATCCGGGCGCTTCGCCGGCGTCACCCGCAAGCTGCTGCCGCAGTTGGTGCACGAAAGCCGGGTGGAGAGCGAGGTGGGCGAGGAGGTGATGGCGATGGCGCAGCGGGTCGGCCGCGATGCCTTCCTGCGCCAGCAGCGCGCCATCATCGACCGCCCCGATTCGCTGCCGCTGCTGCCCACCATCGCCGTGCCCACGCTGGTCGGCGTGGGCGAGGACGACCGCATGACCCTGCCGGAAGAGGCCCGCCTGCTGCACCAGGGCATCGCCGGCGCGCGCCTGCATGTGTTCGCGCGCTGCGGCCACCTGCCGCCGATGGAAGTGCCGCAGGAAACCACCGCGATGCTGCGCGACTGGCTGCAGGCGCCATGACGCGGCCGGCGCGCACGCGCATCCACGCCGTCGCCACGCGCGGCCGCGACAATGGCGCATCCTTTTCTTTTTCGTTGAACGCACGGGAGTACACATGGAACTGGCGATGATCGGGCTCGGGCGCATGGGCGCCAACATGGCCGAACGGCTGGTGCGCGGCGGGCATACGGTGCGCGGCTACGATCCGGGCGAGGCGGCGCGCCAGCAGGCCGAGGCGCGCGGGATCGTGCCGCACGCGAACCTGCAGAACGCCGTGTCCGCCTTGCCCGCGCCGCGCGTGGTGTGGCTGATGGTGCCGGCCGGGCAGGTGGTGGACGACACGATCGCGCAGCTGCGTCCGCTGCTGGCGGCCGGCGACACCGTGATCGACGGCGGCAATTCCAACTACAAGGACACCCAGCGTCGCGGCGCGCAGCTGGCCGAGGCCGGCATCCACTACATCGACTGCGGCACCAGCGGCGGTGTGTGGGGCCTGGCCGAGGGCTACAGCCTGATGATCGGCGGCGACGCCGACGCGGTCGCGCGCCTGCAGCCGGTGTTCGCCACCCTCGCGCCGACGCCGGACACCGGCTGGGGCCGCGTGGGTCCGGGCGGTGCGGGCCACTTCGCCAAGATGATCCACAACGGCATCGAGTACGGAATGATGCAGGCCTACGCCGAGGGCTTCGCCATCCTCAAGCACAAGGAGGCGATGGACTTCGACCTCGGTGCGCTGGCCGAGATCTGGCGCCACGGCAGCGTGGTGCGGTCGTGGTTGCTCGACCTCACCGCCGATGCGCTGAAGAAGAATCCGCAGATGGCCGGCATCGCGCCGTACGTCGCCGATTCGGGCGAAGGCCGCTGGACGGTGGCCGAGGCCATCGACCTCAACGTGTCCGCGCCGGTCATCACGATGTCGCTGCTGGAACGCCTGCGCTCGCGTGACGACGATTCCTACGCCGACAAGTTGCTGGCCGCGATGCGCAACGAATTCGGCGGGCATGCGGTGAAGCAAAGCTAGTCGCGCGGGTCAGGACCGGTTAACGCAGCGGGCGCGCGGCTCACCCGGTCTTATCGCGCGCATCGCTAGGCTGGCGCCCTCGACTGGAGGACCTCGATGAAGATCCTGATGGTGCTGACCTCGCACGACCGCCTCGGCGACACCGGCCACAAGACCGGCTTCTGGCTGGAGGAGTTCGCTGCGCCGTACTACGTCTTCAAGGACGCCGGCGCGCAGCTGTGGCTGGCCTCGCCGAAGGGCGGCCAGCCGCCGCTGGACCCGAAGAGCGATGCGCCCGATGCGCAGACCGCGGCCACCGTGCGCTTCAACGAGGATGCCGAGGCGCTGTCGGCGCTGGCCACCACGCATCGTTTGAAGGACGTGCTGGACGAAAGCTTCGATGCGGTGTTCTTCCCCGGCGGCCATGGGCCGCTGTGGGACCTGGCCGAGGATGCGGATGCCATCCGCCTGATCGAACAGACGTTCTCCGCCGGCAAGCCGGTCGCGGCGGTGTGCCACGGGCCGGCCGTGTTCCGTCACACGCGTGGCGCGCTCGGCGAGCCGCTGGTGAAGGACAAGCGTGTCACCGGTTTCTCCAACGAGGAGGAAGCCGCGGTCGGCTTGACCGAGGTGGTGCCGTTCTCGCTGGAGGACGTGCTGAAGAAGAACGGCGCCCGCTACGAGCGCGGCCCGCTGTGGCAGTCGTACGTGGTCACCGACGGCATGCTGGTGACGGGTCAGAACCCGGCCTCGTCCGAGGCGGCGGCGGAAGACGTCCTGCGCCTGCTTCGCTGACGCGTTCACGGCCGCTTACCGCCGCGCGCGTAGCGTGGCATTCGCAAGGAGGTGACCGATGAACCAGGCACCCGCGCATCTGTACACCCGCCAGGACGACATCGCCCGCATGGAGGCGCTGGTCCTGCAGTTGCCCGACGAAGCGGTGGTGGAACTGCACCTCGCCGACGGCGGATCGATCACCGGCGTGGTCACCACGCGGCCCAGCGTGCAGGTCTTCCGCGACGGCGACGGCCACGAAGGTTTCAACGCGGTGGTCCGCATCGACGACCGCAAGCGCCCGGACGTCACCCACTACCTGTGGCTGGACCGGATCGCGTCGGTGACGGCGCTGGGGTCGGCCTGATGCCGCAGCTGCCCACCAGCGACATCGACTGCCCGTACTGCGGCGAGACGATCACGCTGGTGGTCGACGATTCGGCCGGCGACCAGCAGTACGTCGAGGACTGCCACGTCTGCTGCAAGCCGATCGAAGTGCGCGTGAGCGTCTACGAGGACGGCGGCATCGACGTGGTCGCCTGGGGACAGGACGAGGCCTGAGCCGTTGACGCGGCGTTCGCGCGTGCGTGCCTAGGCTCGCCGCCATCGTCCGGAGCGCGTGCCATGTCGCCGATCCGCTGTCTGCTGCCGCTGGTGTTGCTGGGCTGCCTGTCCTGCACGGGGCACGCGCAATCGCCCGCGGAGACCGGCCCGCAGCCGACGCTGCCGGCGCCGGAAAAGCGCTGGATTCCCACCGTCAACGTCGCGCCGGCGGTGGGCTGGCCGAACGGCACTGCACCCACCCCCGCGCCGGGTTTGGACGTGACCGCGTTCGCGCGCGGACTGGATCATCCGCGCTGGTTGTACGTGTTGCCGAATGGCGACGTGCTGGTCGCCGAGACCAACGCGCCGCCGAAGCCGGCCGAAAAGAAAGGCCTGCGCACGTGGTTCATGAAGCGCACGATGAAGAAGGCCGGCGCGGCGACGCCCAGCGCCAACCGCATCACCCTGCTGCGCGATGCCGACGGCGATGGCGCCGCCGAACTGCGCACGGCGTTCCTCACCGATCTCTCTTCGCCGTTCGGCATGGCCCTCGTCGGCGAGCGGCTGTACATCGCCAATGCCGATGCCATCGTCAGCGTGCCGTACCGCGTGGGGCAGACCGCGAGCGATGCGACGCCGGTGAAGCTGGTCGACCTGCCCGGTGGGCCGCTCAACCACCACTGGACCAAGAGCCTGCTGGCGAGCGCCGATGGGCGGCATCTCTATGTCGGCGTGGGCTCCAACAGCAACGTCGGCGAGAACGGCCTGGCGATGGAAGCCGATCGCGCGGCCATCCTGCAGGTCGACGTGGCGAGCGGCGCGCGCCGCGTGTTCGCGTCGGGCCTGCGCAATCCGGTCGGCCTGGCCTGGGAGCCGAAGCGCGGCGCGCTGTGGACCGTCGTCAACGAGCGCGACGAGCTCGGTGATGCGCTGGTGCCGGACTACCTGACCTCAGTGCGCGAAGGCGCGTTCTATGGATGGCCGTACAGCTACTACGGCCAGCATGTGGATACGCGCGTACAGCCGCCACGTCCGGATCGGGTCGCGTCGGCGATTGCGCCGGACTATGCGCTGGGCGCGCACGTCGCCGCACTGGGGCTGGCCTTCCACGATGGCGCGGGCTGGCCGGCAGCGCTGCAGGGCGGCGCCTTGATCGGCGAGCACGGATCGTGGAACCGGCGCGCGCCGGCCGGCTACAGGCTGGTGTTCGTGCGCTTCGCCGACGGACGTCCGCAGGGCGCGCCGGTCGACGTGCTGACCGGCTTCCTCGATGCCGACGGCAACGCGCGCGGCCGCCCGGTGGGGGTGGCCGTGGACGTGCGCGGCGGCGTGCTGCTGGCCGACGATGTCGGCAACGTGGTCTGGCGGGTGGCGCCGGCCCGGAGGCCGTAACGCGCGCATCGCGGCGGGTCGGCGTATGCTCGGCCCCGGTCCGACAACCAACCCTGGGGAGGGGAGATGAACACGACCACCACCGTTGTACCCAAGCGCTCGCTCGGTTTCTGGATCATCGGCCTGTTCGCGCTGGTCTGGAACCTGATCGGCGTGGCCATGTGGTACATGCAGGTCAACATGTCCGCCGAACAGTTGGCGGCGATGACCGAGGCCCAGCGCCAGGTCTACGAGGCCACGCCCGGCTGGCTCAATATCGCCTTCGCGGTGGCGGTGTTCGCCGGCGTGTTGGGTGCGCTGGGATTGCTGTTGAAGAAGCGCTGGGCAGGGACCCTGTTCCTGCTGTCGCTGATCGCCCTGCTGGTGCAGATGATCGGCGCCTACGTGGTGACACCGGCGTGGGCCGCCTATGGTCCCGTGGGACTGGTGATGCCGGCGGTATTGCTGGTGATCGCGCTGTTCCTGCTGTGGTACGCCAACAAGGCGCAGGCGCGCGGCTGGCTGTCCTGAGCGTCGCTCGATAAAGAAAAAGCCGCCGGGAAACCGGCGGCTTTTTTCATGCCGAGAGGAGCTTCGTAGGGTGGGCCCTGGCCCACCATCACCCTCAATGCCATCCATCGCGGGCGATCCGGCACGGCGGCGGTGGGCCAAGGCCCACCCTACGTCCATCGTTATGCCTCGACGTCTTCCAGGTCCACGCCGATGAAACCGCCGGACTGGCGGCGCCACAGCGCGGCGTAAAGACCGTCCTGCTGGAGCAGTTCCTCGTGGCTGCCGCTTTCGATCACGCGGCCGCCGTCCATCACGATCAGGCGGTCGAGCACGGCAATGGTGGACAGGCGGTGCGCGATGGCGATGACGGTCTTGCCTTCCATGAGCGCGTAGAGCTGTTCCTGGATGGCGGCCTCGACTTCCGAATCCAGCGCGGAGGTCGCTTCGTCCAGCACCAGAATCGGCGCGTCCTTCAGCAGCACGCGCGCGATCGCCACGCGCTGGCGCTGGCCGCCGGAGAGCTTCACGCCGCGCTCGCCCACCTGGGTGTCGTAGCCGCTGCGGCCCTTGGCATCGGTGAGCCCGCGGATGAATTCGTCGGCATGCGCGCGCTCGGAGGCCTGCAGCAGTTCCTCTTCCGTCGCGTCGGGCCGGCCGTAGCGGATGTTGTCGCGGATCGAGCGGTGCAGCAGCGAGGTGTCCTGGGTGACCATGCCGATGTTCCGGCGCAGCGATTCCTGGGTGACGTGCGCCACGTCCTGGCCGTCGATCAGGATGCGTCCGCCTTCCACGTCGTAGAAGCGCAGCAGCAGGTTCACCAGCGTCGACTTGCCGGCACCGGAGCGGCCGACGATGCCGACCTTCTCGCCTGGCTGGATCACCAGCGACAGGTCGTCAATCACCTTGGCCTCGCGGCCGTAGTGGAACTTCACGTGGTCGAAGCGGATCTCGCCATGCGCGACGTCCAAGTCCTTCGCGTCCTTGGTGTCGGCGATGGCCAGCGGCTGCGCCAGCGTGCCCATGCCGTCCTCGACGGTGCCGATGTTCTCGAACAGCCCGGCGACTTCCCACAGGATCCAGTCCGACATCGAGCGGATGCGCATCACCAGGGCGATGGCCACGGCGATCGCGCCCATCGAGATCGACGACTGCAGCCAGGCCCAGATCGCCACACCGGCCACGCTGGCCAGCAGGAACGCATTGAGCGTGTGCAGGCTGACGGTCAGCTGGGTGACCAGCCGCATCTGCGCATGCACGGTGACCATGAATTCGTCCATGGCGCCGCGGGCGTAGTCCTGTTCGCGCATGGTGTGGGCGAACAGCTTGATGGTCTGGATGTTGGTATAGCTGTCGACGATGCGGCCGGTCATCTGCGCGCGCGCATCCGACTGCGCCATCGACACCTTCTGCAGGCGCGGCACGAAGTGGAACACCAGCAGCAGGTAGCTGACCAGCCAGACCACCAGCGGCAGCACCAGCCACACGTCGGCCTGCGCCACCAGCACCACCGTGCCGACGAAGTAGACGACGACGTAGACGAACACGTCCATCAGCTTCATCACCGTCTCGCGGATCGACAACGCGGTCTGCATGACCTTCTGCGAAATGCGGCCGGCGAACTCATCCTGGAAGAAGCCCACGCTCTGCCGCAGCAGATAACGGTGCGACAGCCAGCGGGCGATCATCGGGTAGTTGCCGAAGATGGTCTGGTGGATGATCAGCGACTGCACCAGCACCAGCAGCGGGTAGGCCACCAGCACCAGCACGCCCATCCACAGCAGCTTCTGGCCATGCACCTGCAGGAAGCTGTCGCGGCCGGTGCTGCCCATCCAGTCGACCAGCTGGCCCATGTAGTCGAAGAAGGTGATCTCCAGCGCGGAGATCACGCCGGTCAGCACCGACATCGCCACCAGCCACGGCAGCAGCGGCCGCGAGTAGTGCAGCAGGAACGGCAGCAGCTTCCGCGGCGGCGTGCTCGGCTCGCCCTTCGGATACGGATTGATGCGGGTTTCGAAGAATCGGAACATCGGGTCGGTCCATCGTGGGCGCGCATCGGCGCGCCGGGGAAAACGTACCGGCTCAGCCGGCGGGATAGGGCCAGGCCGCGCGCGCCTGGCGGAGCGCGTGGCCGTACCAGGCGAGCTGGTCCAGCATGCGGCGGGCGGCGCGTTCGCTGGCGTCGCCTTCGTGCGGCCTGCCTCCGGTGTCGAAACGGTCCCACGCCTGGCTGAAATACACGCCATCGCGGATCGGCACCGCGTGCAGGCCGGAGAACACCTGCCGCAACTGTTCCGCCGCGCGGACGCCGCCGCTGTGGCCCCCATAGGCGACGAACGCGACCGGTTTGGCCTGCCAGTGGGCCTGGACCGAATCGATCACGAATTTCAACGCGGATGGATAGCCATGATTGTACTCCGGCACCACCACCACGAAGGCGTCGGCGCGCCAGACGCGTTGTTGCAGATTCACCAGGTCGGCACTCGGTGCGCCGCCGTGGCGGTGCGGAAGATCGAGCAGGGCGGGATCGATGGCGTCGACGGTGTAGTCGCGCCGCGAGGCCAGCTGCGTGCGCAACCAGTCGGCGACGGTGTCGCAGAAACGGCCTTCGCGCGTGCTGCCATACAGCAGGGCCAGGTGGAGAGGGTCGGACATGGACGCTGCGCTTGCCAGGACGGGGAAACGCAGGGTAGAACCTCAACCATTCTTGAGGTCAATGCACCATGCCCGGAAAACAGCATTCCCCCCAGCATCCTCCCATCGAAACGGAGCTCACCGTCGGCCAGGTGGCCGCGCGCGCGGGCGTCGCCATCTCCACGCTGCACTTCTACGAATCCAAGGGCCTGATCCACAGTTGGCGCAACGCCGGCAACCAGCGCCGCTATCCGCGCGAAGTGTTGCGCCGCGTGGCGGTCATCAAGGTGGCGCAGCGCACCGGCATTCCGCTGGCAGAGATCCAGGCCGCGCTGTCGTCGCTGCCGGAGAACCGCACGCCGACCGCCGCCGACTGGAAGAAACTCTCCGCGCGCTGGCACGCCGCGCTCGATGCGCGGATCGCCAGCCTCACCCGCCTGCGCGACCAGCTCGACGGCTGCATCGGCTGCGGCTGCCTGTCGTTGAAGGCCTGCCCGCTGCGTAATCCGTGGGACGAACTGGGCGAGGACGGGCCGGGTGCGCGGTTGCTGGAAGCGGAGGGCTGACGCGATGGATCTGGCGCTCTTCGACTTCGACGGCACGCTGACCACGCGCGAGACGTTTCCGGATTTCATGCGCTACGCCGTCGCGCGGCCGCGGCTGCTGGTCGGCGGCGTGCTGCTGGCACCGGTGGTGTTCGGCTATCGCCGGGGTTGGATAGCCGGCAATCCAACCCGCGCCAGCATCGTGCAGGTGGGATTGCGCGGTGTGGATGCCTCGCGCCTGCGTGTGCAGGGCGAAGCTTTCGCGCGCGAGGTGCTGCCGGACGTGCTGCGTCCGGAGGCGATGGCGCGCCTGGCGTGGCACCGCGAGCGCGGCGATCGCATCGTCGTGGTGTCGGGTGGGCTGGATGTCTATCTCGCGCCGTGGTGCGCAACGCAAGGCGTCGAACTGCTGTGTTCGGTGTTGGCCGAACGCAATGGGCGCATCACCGGCTATGCCGGGGCGCAATGCGTCGGTGAGGAGAAGGTGCGCCGGGTGCGCGCGCTGTGCGACCCGCAGGCCTACGCCGCTATTCACGCTTACGGCGATACGCACGAAGACAACGCCATGCTGGCGATGGCGCATCACCGGACCTATCGCGGGCATTCCGTGGCCTGACGGCTCTGCTTTTTTGTAGGAGCGACGTCAGTCGCGACCGCAAACCTCGCATGTCGTGGCGCTTTCTCCGTGCGAACCACCTACGCATCCATCCTGATCGTTCCACAGAGCGGCGGGCGTGCGGTCGCGACTGACGTCGCTCCTACAGAGAAGCGGTCAGTCCACGGGAAGGCTGCGCTGTTCCTCGCTGCTTTGCGCCCCCAGCTCGATCAGCCGCATGACGTCCAGCGCCTGCTGCGGCGTGACCGGCGGTGCGGTGCCCTGCAGGACGGCATCGCGGAACGCGGCGTAGTAGCGGCGATAGTCGCCTGCCTCGGCATGGGCGACTTCCGCGACCAGCCGTCCCTCGCGCTCGCGCACGAGTTCGCCCGCGCGCGTGTCCACGCCCCAGCCCGGCGCGCCGGGTACCACGCCCGCGCGCAGTTGGTCCTCCTGCACATCCAGCCCGTGCTTGAGGTAGCTGCCGCGCGTACCGTGCACGGCGAAGCGCAACCCATTCCCCGCCACCAGCGTGCCCGCATGCAGGTGCACGCGGTGGGTGGGATAGCGCAGGGTCGCGTGGGCGTAGTCCGGCGCCTGCGCACCGTCGCGCAGCCGCGCTATGTCGGCGCTGATCGCCTCCGGCAGCCCGAACAGCTGCACCGCCTGGTCGATCAGGTGCGGCCCCAGGTCATACCAGAGGCCGCCGCCGGGCGCGTCGTGTTCGCGCCAACGGTCCTGCACGACGGGGCGGAAACGGTCGAAGTGCGAATGGAATTCCGCCACGCGGCCGAGCGTGCCGTCGCCGACCAGGCGCTGCACGGTCAGGAAGTCCGCATCCCAGCGACGGTTCTGGAACACGCTGACGAGGCGGCCCGCACGGCGGGCGGCTTCGATGACATCGCGCGCTTCCGCCAACGTCACCGTGAACGGCTTGTCGACAACCACGTGCTTGCCGCGTTCCAGCGCGGCGATCGCCAGCGGCGCGTGTGAGGCATTGGGCGATGCGATCACCACCACGTCGACGGCAGGATCGGCGAAGGCCGCATCGGCGTCACCGACCACCTGCACATCAGGCCAGTCCGCGTGCACCTTGCCGGCGTCGCGCGAGACGACGGTGTGCAGGGCGAAACCAGGCGTCGCCTCGATCAGTGGCGCATGGAACACCCTGCCGACGAAGCCGTAGCCGATGAGGGCGACGCGAAGGGGAGTGATCATGCGAAGGCGTGCGAAGAGAAGGTGAGGACATCTTAGGCGCTTCGCGCATGTTGATCACGCGTGCACGTGCATGAACCCCGCGCAACACGTAACTGAATGCCACGGTCTCTTTCACGTGCGCTGTACGGCGGCGCACGGAGACTGGCATCGCGATACGAAAAGGAGGAACTCCATGAAGACTGCCAACCATCGTTCGTTGCTGACCGCCGCCCTCGCGACGGCGTTGTTGTTCTCCGCCGGCCATGCGCTCGCGGACAATCCGCCACCGAACGAGCCCGAGGAGAATACGCAGAACGACTCCTCGCAGCCCGTGGGCGATGCCTGGATCACCACCAAGGTGAAGGCCGACCTGTTGGCCACCGAGAACGTTTCGGGCCTCGATATCAAGGTCGAAACCGTTGATGGCGTGGTGACCCTGACCGGCGCCGTCGCCAACCAGGCGCAGAAGGACAAGGCGGTCGCGGTCGCCAAGCAAATCAAGGGCGTGACCCGCGTCGATGCCAGCGGCCTGACGCTCGCCTCGAAGTAATCCCCCGACAGGGTGTGGCACGGAGCGGGCGTATCCCAACGTAGGATGCGCCCGCTCCTTCATGAAGGGCGCGGCGCGCCGCGCGCAGCAAGGCTGTCCATCCGTTTCAAGGAGCGAACCCATGAACCGTCTTTCCGTGATGCGCGGTGTGTTGGCCGTGTCGCTCGTCCTCGGCGGCGCCGTAGCCCATGCCGCCGAGCCGGTAACCTCGGTCCCGCAACTCGATATCTCCCGCTACGCGGGCCAGTGGTACGAGATCGCGCATCTGCCGATGTCGTTCCAGAAGCAGTGCGTGGGCGACATCACCGCACGCTACTCACTCGATGCCCCCGGCAAGGTCGGCGTGCTCAACGCGTGCAAGACGAAGGACGGCGGCACCGACCAGGCGCAGGGCACCGCGCGGCCGGTGCAGGGCCATCCTGGCCGCCTCGAGGTGCGCTTCGCGCCGGAATGGCTGTCGTGGCTGCCCTGGGTATGGGCCGACTACTGGGTGATCGCACTCGACCCCGGTTACCAGTGGGCTGTCGTGGGCGAGCCGGATCGCGACTACCTATGGATCCTGTCGCGCGAACCGTCGATGGATCGCACCCAGTTCGAACAGCTCAAGGCGAAAGCCGAGGCCATGGGATACGACCTGTCGCCGCTGATCGTGGCGGCGCCGCTGCGGTAGCGGTACTGCCTGTATAGGAGCGACGTAAGTCGCGACCGAAACAACGCAACCACCCGGATCAGGAAGCATGCATTCGGCCGCAGTATCGGCCGTTGTGGCGTGCGGTCGCGACTTACGTCGCTCCTACAAGGGTGGCGCGGCGCTCAGAACCGCTGCGTGTAGCGGAACTGCAGGAAGTTCTCGCCCGGGTTCGGATTCTTGATCCGGCCGTTGGAGAAATGCTGGAATCGCAGCGACCACTCGTGCTGCTGGTCGGCGCCGAAACGCTTGCCTAGGGCGATGTGGTCGCCGAAGTTGAAGGTGGTGCTGAATTCCTTCTTCCGGGTGTCGTACTTGGGGAAGATGACGTTCAGGCCGATGCCGCCCTCGACGAACCAGCCGTTGTCCCAGCCGTTCGGGCGCCAGCGCAGCGCGGGGGTCACGCCCACCTGCGTGCTGTTCTGGCTGTCGCTGTGCCAGCGTGCGACTTCGCCCTGCCACTGACCGCTGATGTGACCGTAGCGGTACTGCTTCTCCCACTGCCAATCGCGGCTCATGCCGACGGTCAGCGATTGCGCGTCCTCGGCGACACCGCCCTGCACGTACCACGCGCTACGCGGCTCGGCGGCGAAGGCCTGTGTTGTTGCGGCGGCCAGCAGCAACCCGAACACCGGGCGGAGCACGGAGCGGCGGAGAAGGGGCGAGGGGATCGAAGCAGGGTTTGCAGCGTTACGGTGTGCAGCGGACACGGATGACACTCGGAAGGAGAAAAGGGGCCGCGCCCGGGGGCGCGGCATTCGCTGGATCATCGGGGAAGGTGCGTGATGGCCGATTCAAGGCTGCACGGCGAGGGCAGCCGCTACGTCTTGCTCGCCCCAGCCACCCAGCGACTTGTAGATCGCCACTACCCCGACATTGACGCCGGCCTCGGCTTGCGCAAGCGCATCATCCGCAGCGAGCTGCGTGCGCTGGGCGTCCAGCAGGGTGAGGAAGTCCGACGAGCCGGCACGATACCGGACTTCGGCCAGCTCTGCTGCACGGCGCGCGGCAACGGATTGTTCCAGCCGGAATTTCAGCTGGGCCTGCTGCTTGGCATAGGACAGCAGTGCGTTTTCCGTATCTTCCAGCGCGCCCAGCACGGTCTTCTCGTACTGCGCGGCCACGCCGTCGGCCTGGGCTTCGCTCGCGCGCAGGCGTGCACGCACGCTGCCCATGTCGAACGCGGCCCAGCTGATCGAGGGCGTTACCTGCCAGGCACGATTGTCGCCGTTGAACAGGTTGCCCCAGCCGCCGGACAGGAAACCGACGAAGCCGCGCAAACTCACCCGCGGGAACAAGTCTGCAGTGGCGACGCCCACGCGCGCCGTGGCTGCGGCCAGGCGACGTTCGGCGGCGCGCACGTCCGGCCGCTGGCGCAGCAGCTCGGTGGTGTCGCCGATCGGCAAGGCCTTGGCGAATGCCGGGGCCTCGCGCGGGGCGAGCAGGGCATCGAGTTCACCGGGGCGCTTGCCGACCAGCACCGCGAGGCGATGGCGCGACTGCCCTTCGGCGGTCTCCAGCAGCGGCACCTCGGCCTCGACCGCCTTCACGCGGGCGAGGCTGCTCTGCACGTCCAGTTGGCTACCGGCGCCGAGGTCGAAGCGCGACTCGGTCAGGCGCTGGGTCTCGCCCAGGCTGACCAGGATCCGCCGTGCGACGTCCAACCGCTTCTGCGTACCGCGCAACTCGAAATAGTTGCGCGCTACTTCCGCGGCCACGGTCACCTGCGCCGCCTGCAGATCATTGCGCTGCGCCTGCAGGTCCGCATGCGCGGCCTCGGCACTGCGGCGCACGCGACCGAACAGGTCCAGTTCCCAGGCCGCGTCGAAGCCGGCCGAGTAGCTGTCGGTCTCCACACGGCCCTGGCCCTCGACGGGCTGCTTGGTGCGGGTGCCTTCCACGCCGGCGGTCACGTGCGGCGCCAGGTCCCAGCGCCGTTCGGAGAACACCGCGCGGGCTTCGTCCACGCGCGAGACCGCGATGCGCACATCGGGGTTGGCGAGCAGCGATTCGCGTACCAGCTGGTCGAGCACCGGGTCGTCGAACTGGCTCCACCACGCGGCGACCGGATGGTCGGCCACGTATTCGGCGGCGCCCGCGTGTTGCAGCGTGGCGGGCGCGGTCTGCGGCGCCACGTAGTCGGGACCCACGGTGACGCAACCGGCCAGCACCACCGACGCGACGGCGATGACGAGCGGACGGATCACCATGGCAGCACCTGGTCGAAGTAGTAGTAGCCACCGGTCGGGCCGTCGTTGCCGATCAGCGCGAGTTGCACGCTGGTGCGCGCGCCTTCCGGCACGGACAGCTCGCCGTTCTGCTGGTCGCCGGACTTGTTCATGTCGGTCTGCACGTAACCCGGGTGGATGGTGTTGACCTTGATGCCGGTCTCCTTCAGCTCGTGGGCCAGGTGCACGGTCCACGCGTTCACCGCGCTCTTGGAGACGTTGTAGGCCGGCACGCCCTTGAACTCGTAGATGAAGGACGCCGGATTCTGGTGCTCGGAGATCGAGCCCAGCAGGCTGGACACATTGACGATGCGGCCGGCATCGGACTTGCGCAGCAGCGGCAGGAACGCCTGGGTGGTTTCGATCAGGCCGAACACGTTGGTGTCGAAGGTGGTGCGCCAGGTCTGCAGCGACTGGCCGGAGACGCCCTTCGTCGCGTCGTCGACCAGGATGCCGGCGTTGTTGACCAGGATGTCGAGCTTGCCGTGGCGCTGCTCGACCTCCTTGACGGCGGCCGCGATGCTGGCGGCGTCGGTGACGTCCAGCGCGATCGCTTCCACCGGCAGACCCTGGGCCTGCAGGTCGAGGACGGCTTCGACGGCCTTGTCGCGGTTGCGACCGGCGAGGATCGTGTGCACGCCGGCTTCGGCGAGCTGGCGGACGGTCTCGCGACCGATGCCGCGGGTGGCGCCGGTGACGAGGGCGATCTTGGAAGAAACGTTCATGGCATGACCTCGTGGGAGTTGGGGGATTGGATCAGGGGTGCGTCGTCGCCGTGTCGGCGACGGGCGCGTGGGAAACCAGCGGACGATTGGCCAGCTTGCGCAGGGCCACGTAGAAAACAGGCGTCAGGAACAGGCCGAACAGGGTGACGCCCAGCATGCCGGCGAACACCGTGATGCCGGTGACGGAGCGCACCTCGGCGCCCGCGCCGCTGGACAGCACCAGCGGCACGGTGCCGGCGATGAACGCCACCGACGTCATGATGATCGGACGCAGGCGCAAGCGACAGGATTCCAGTGCGGATTCGATGATGCCCTTGCCCTGCAGCTCCAGCTCGCGGGCGAACTCGACGATCAGGATGGCGTTCTTGCACGCCAGGCCCATCAGCACCACCAGGCCCACCTGCACGAACACGTTGTTGTCGCCGCCCACCAGCCACACGCCGGCCAGCGCGGACAGCAGCGTCATCGGCACGATCAGGATCACCGCCAGCGGCAGCGTCCAGCTTTCGTACAGCGCGGCCAGCACCAGGAAGGCCAGCAGGACGGCCAGCGGGAACACCACCAGCGCGGCCTTGCCCTGGGTCGCCTGCTGGTAGCTCAGGTCGCTCCAGTCGATGCCCATGCCGGTCGGCAGCACCTGCTGCGCCAGTTCGGTGACCTTGGCCATCGCCTCGCCCGACGACAGGATGCGCGGGTCGGCTTCACCCAGCAGGTCGGCGGCCGGATAGCCATTGAAGCGGATCACCGGATCGGGGCCGTAGGTCTGCTTGATGTTCACCATGCTGCCGATCGGCACCATCTCGCCGTTGGCGTTGCGGGTACGCAGGTTGGCGATGTCCTCGACGTTGTCGCGGAACGGACCGTCGGCCTGCGCGATCACCTGCCAGGTACGGCCGAACATGTTGAAGTCGTTGACGTAGGCCGAACCCAGGTAGGTCTGCAGCGTGTCGAACAGCTCGGTCAGCGGCACGCCCTGCGCCTTGGCCTTCACGCGGTCGACTTCGGCGTCCAGCTGCGGCACGTTGGCCTGGTAGCTGCTGATCGGGAAGCCCAGGCCCGGCGTCTGCGACGCCGCACCCTGGAAGGCCTGCACCGCGCTCTGCAGTTCACCGTAGCCCAGGCGCGTGCGGTCCTCGATGAAGAGCGACCAGCCCGAGCCGTTGCCCAGTCCCTGGATCGGCGGCGGCATGAAGGCGAAGGTGAAGCCCTCCTGGATGCCGGCGAACTTCTGGTTCAGTTCCGCGGTGATGTCTTCGGCGCTGCGCGAGCGCTCGTTGAACGGCTTCAGGGTGAAGAACACCACGCCGTTGTTCGGCGTATTGGTGAACTGCAGCGGGTTCAAGCCGGGGAACGCGACCTCGTGCTCGACGCCTTCCACCTGCATGGCGATGGCGGCCATCTTCTTCAGGGTGGCGTCGGTGCGCTCGATCGAGGCGCCTTCGGGCATCTTCACGCCGGCGATCAGGTACTGCTTGTCCTGCACCGGGATGAAGCCGGCCGGCACTGCGCGGAACACCAGGGCTGCGCCCACCAGCAGCACGGCGTACACCACGAACACCGCGCCGCGACGGCCCAGCGTGCGGCCCACTGCGCCTTCATAGCGCTCGGAGTTGCGCTTGAAGAAGCGGTTGAACGGACGGAACAGCCAGCCGAACAGGCCATCGATCACGCGCGACAGGCGATCCTTCGGCGCGTCGTGCGGCTTCAGCAGCTTGGCGGCCAGCGCCGGCGACAGGGTCAGCGAATTGATCGCCGAGATCACCGTGGAGATGGCGATGGTCACCGCGAACTGCTTGTAGAACTGACCGGTGACACCGGTCAGGAAGGCCATCGGCACGAACACCGCGCATAGCACCAGCGCGATCGCGATGATCGGCCCGGAGACTTCCTTCATCGCCAGGTGCGCGGCTTCGAGCGGGGTCGCACCATGTTCGATGTGGCGCTCCACGTTCTCGACCACCACGATGGCGTCGTCCACCACGATGCCGATCGCCAACACCAGGCCGAACAGGGTCAGCGTGTTGATCGAATAGCCCAGCAGGTGGAGGACGGCGAACGTACCCACCACCGACACCGGCACCGCCAGCAGCGGGATGATCGAGGCGCGCCAGGTCTGCAGGAACAGGATCACCACCAGCACCACCAGCAGGGTGGCTTCCAGCAGCGTGGTGATCACCGACTTGATCGAGTCGCGCACGAATACGGTGGTGTCGTAGATCGACTGGATCTCGACGCCCGGCGGCAGGGTCGGACGGATGTCGTCCATCTTCGCCACCACGGCATCGCGGATCTCGAGCGCGTTCGCGCCCGGCGCCTGGAAGATGCCGATCGCCGAGGCGTTCTTGCCGTCCAGGCGCGCGCGCAGCGTGTAGTCGCCGGCGGCCAGCTCGATGCGGGCCACGTCGGCCAGGCGCACGATCTCGCCATCGGTGCCGCTCTTCAGCACGATGTTGCCGAATTCCTCGACGGTCTCCAGGCGGCCCTTGGCGTTGATCGGCAGCAGGAAGTCGCTGCCGTTCGGCATCGGTTCCGCGCCCAGCTGGCCGGCCGAGACCTGCACGTTCTGCTCGCGCACGGCGCGCAGTACGTCGCTGGCCGTCATGCCGCGCGAGGCGACCTTGTCGGGGTCCAGCCACAGGCGCATGGCGTAGTCGCCGCCGCCGAACTGCTGCGCGTCGCCGACGCCGGGGATGCGCGCCAGTTCGTCCTTCACGTGCAGGCGCATGTAGTTGCGCAGGTACAGCGAGTCGTACTTGCCGTCCTTGGAGGTCAGGTGGACCACCATCAGGAAGACCGGCGACTGCTTCTGCGTGGTCACGCCCTGCCGGCGCACGTCTTCGGGCAGGCGTGCCTGTGCCTGCGCCACGCGGTTCTGCACGCGCACGGCGGCCTCGTCCGGGTCGGTGCCCGGCTTGAAGGTCACGGTCAGCGAGAGCACGCCGTCGGAGCCGGCGACGGACTTGATGTACATCATGTCCTCGACGCCGTTGATCGCTTCCTCGAGCGGCGTGGCGACGGTTTCGGCGATCACCTTCGGGTTGGCGCCGGGATACACCGTGCGCACGACGACCGAGGGCGGCACCACTTCGGGGTACTCGCCGATCGGCAGCAGCGGGATCGAGATCAGGCCGGCGGCGAAGATCACGATCGACAGCACGGCGGCGAAGATCGGCCGGTCGATGAAGAATCTTGAGAAGTCCATGGGTGGATTTCCTGGAAAGAAGAAAGAGCGTCCCCGCCACCTGCCGCGTCAGCGGCAGGCGTGGGTTCCATCATTGCGGTGCGGGTGGCGTCAGTTCTTGGCGACGGCCTGGGTCGGTGCGGGCGCCTGCGCGCCCATCGCGACGGCCTTGGCGTCCACCGGCATGCCGGGGAAGAACACCTTCTGCACGCCGCTGACGATCACGCGGTCGCCGGCGGCCAGGCCCTTCTCGACGATGCGCAGGCCGTCGGCCATGCGGCCGATCTGCACGTCGCGGCGCTGCGCCTTGCCTTCCTTGTCGACCACGTAGACGTACTTGCGGTCCTGGTCGGTCAGCACGGCCTTGTCGTCGACCAGCGCGGCCTTGAACTCGCCGCTGCCCAGCAGGCGCACGCGGGCGTACAGGCCGGGGGTGAAGACACGGTCGGCGTTGTCGAGTACGGCGCGGGCGCGGATGGTGCCCGTGCTGCGGTCGACCTGGTTGTCGAGGAAGTCGACCACGCCTGCATGCGGGAAGTCGGTTTCGTCGGCCAGCGCGACCTGCACCGGCACCTTGCCATCGCGTTCGCTCGGGCGTTCGCCGTTGCGCGCCATCTCGGCGTAACGCAGGAACGCGCGCTCGTCGGCGTCGAAGTGCACGTGCACCTTGTCCAGCGAGACCACCGTGGTCAGCACGCTGGCGGCATCGCCGGCGCTGACCAGGTTGCCGGCGGTGACCAATGCGCGGCCGGCACGGCCGTCGATCGGTGCGCGCACCTGGGTCCATTCCAGGTTGAGGCGGGCGCTTTCCACCGCGGCCTGCGCGGCCGCGACGTTCGCCTGCGCCTGATCGGCGTTGGCGCGGCGTTGTTCGTACTCCTCGGTGGACAGCGCCTGCAGGTCGGCCAGGCGCTTGGCGCGCGAGGCTTCGCTGCGGCCGAGTTCGGCCTGGGTGCGGGCGCGGGCCAACTCGGCCTGCGCGCGCGCCAGTTCGGCACGGTAGCTGCGGGCGTCGATGGTGAAGAGCACGTCGCCCTTCTTCACTTCCTGGCCTTCGGTGTAGGTGACGCGGTCGATGTAGCCGGAAACGCGCGGACGCAGGTCGACATGCTCGATGGCTTCGACGCGGCCGCTGAATTCGTCCCACTGGCTGACGGTCTTGACCGGCACGGCGGCGACGCTGACCTGCGGCGGGGGCGGCGCGCCGTTCTCGGCGGCCTGGCCGCTGCAGCCGGCCAGCACGGCGAGGGCGAGGGCACTGAAGGCCCCCAGCGCCAGCAGGCGTCGCGAACCCGAGGAGAAGGAGATGTTCGTGTTCATGGGTGGTGGTCTCGTGGGGGAGAGGTGGTAGGAAAGGAAGACTAGGTTGCAACCTGAAGCTTGCTTGAGGTCAAGCGGCGGATCGGCAGGTCATGGCGCGAGGACGAAGCAGGGCGGTATGGCGTGACAGTCAGGCCGAGGCGCGTCCGTTGCGCTTCGCGCCCGCGACCGCGAACAAAGCCTCTTCGAAATCGCAGGCCACGATGCGCTCCGGCGGCTGCGCATCCTTCGCGGTCCAGGTGACGATCGATTGCGAGCGCTTGTCGGTGCGTGTCAGCAGCGATACCGCGCTGCGCCCGACCGCCAGCGCATCCGGCCATTCGGCACAGGCGTTGACCGCGTTTTCAGGCGTGCACACCGGCTTGTCGACCGACAACAGCTGCACGCGCACGCCCAGTGCCTGCGCTTCTTCGTGCAGTACCTGCGCCAGCATCCGCATCGCCGCGCCGGTCACCGAGGCGTGGCCGTAACCGGACCATCCGCGCTCGGCGTAAGGGCCGCCGATCAGCACGTAGTTGGCGGTGTGTTGACCCTCGGCGAGCAGCGGCAGCAGATGGCGGGCGGCCGCCAGGTGCGGAATCAGGTCGGCTTCCAGCTTTTCGAGCAGGAAGCTCGCCGGACGGTCCAGCAGCCGGCCGCTCTGCAGCGGCGTGCCCATGCTGGCGAACACCGCGCGCAACGGGCGGCCGCGCTCGCGGACTTGTTCGGCCAGGCGCGCGGCATCGCGGTCGTCGAGGATGCACGGCGCATGCAGCAGGTCGAGCCCGGGTTCGTCGTCGAAGTGCTCGGCGAGCGCGCTCATGCGCGGGCCTTCGCGGCCCACCGCCAGCACGGGGCTGCCGGCTTCGAGCAGCGCGCCGACCACGCCGAAACCGACGTTGCCGCCTGCGCCGAGCACCAGCGCGCCAGGGGTCAGGCTGTCGCGGCTGAGGCTCATTGCGGGCTCCGCATGCGCAGCGGCATGACGCGCGCGCTGGTGCCGGTCGTCTTCACCCGCAGGCGCGAACGTTCGCCGTTGGCGAACGCGCGCGGCGCGGTGAACTCGCGGAACCCCATCGCCTTGCCGGCGAAGAGCGCGCGCGAAACCGGCCGACCCGTCGCGGGGGAGGGTGACGACGGGGCGGCCGATGCGCGGAAGACGCGGGCGACCAGACGCACGCTGGCGTCGAGCCAGCGCTGCGCGGCACGGAGAAGGGAACGGGGCATGCCGTGCAGTGTGGTGGCGCGCTGCGCATCGCCGATATCCGAATCCTGCTCGGCGCTTGCACGATCCTGCGCGGCCGCGACGAACGACTGGCAGCGGCCCAGGCGCAGCGGCGCCGCTTGATCGGACGCCGAGCCGTTCGTCGGACGGCGATGGGCAACTGTCCCGCTCATGGGATGAATACTCCCGCGACGGGGATAATCCCATCTGCCGAGGCCAGCCGGGCCAGACGGCGGCCAGCGCTAACGACGCCTCCCCGCTGCGAACGGGGCGCCACCACCGGACCGGCGACTTCCTGCCGGATCAGGTGCTTGGAGCGGCGAAACGCTTGATAGGACGGGGCCTCCTGAGAGGCGGTCGGGTGGTCCAGAATCTGGAAGAGGCGGGCGAGCAACATGGCGAGGGAACCCGTGCTGGGACGATGGGTGGCACGTTACGCCCCCAATGAGGACTTGATTAGTCCTGATTTAGGGGAATAATCATCCCGTCAGCGGGCTAATGCCCCGCATCCCCCTGGAGCCAGACCGATGAGCCACGACCTCAACGACACCCTGATCTTCGTCAAAGTGGTGGAGCAGGGCAGCTTCGTTGCCGCCGCCCAATCGCTGCGCCTGCCCAAGACCACGGTCAGCCGCAAAGTGCAGGAACTGGAGACGCGCCTGGGCGCGCAGCTGCTGCACCGGACCACGCGCAAGCTGGGCCTGACCGAAGCCGGCAACGTCTACTACGAACACTGCCAGCGCATCGCTCGCGAACTCAACGAAGCCGCGAGCGCCGTGAGCCAGTTGCATGCGGGTCCGCGCGGCTGGCTGCGCTTCACCGCGCCGTATTCGATCGGCATCGACAAGATCGCGCCGCTGCTGGGCGAGTTCCACGCGCAGTATCCTGAGATCCGCGTGGAGATGATCCTCGCCAACGACACGTTGGATCTGATCTCCGGCGAGATCGACGTGGCGTTGCGCATCGGCAACCTGCCCGATTCCAACCTGGTCGCGCGTCGCCTGAGCACGCTGCGCACGCAGGTCTACGCCAGCCCGAAATACCTGGCGCGCTACGGCGAACCGCTGCATCCGAACGACCTGCAGCACCACCGCGTGCTCGCCATGCAGAAGCACCGTCGCGGCAACGGCTTCGCGCTGACGCTGCGCGATGCGAACGGCGAGCAGGACTATCCGATCAATCCCATCCTGGTGGCCAACGATCCGGCCGCGCTGAAGGGCGCGCTGCTCTGCGGCGAAGGCCTGATGGTCGGCGCGGACGTGATGGTGAAGCCGTACCTGGAGCAGGGCCATCTGCAGCGCGTGCTGGCGGGCTGGACCGGGCCGGAATTCGAGTTCAACGCGGTGTTCCCGCGCGGGCATGTGCAGTCGCCGAAGGTGCGCGCGTTTGTCGACTTCCTGGTCGAGCGGATGAAGTTCGACGTCGACTACATGATGGAGCACTGCCCGGTGTACCTGAAGCAGCAGGCCGAGGCGCGTGCGGCAGCCGAAGCCACGCCGGAAGTGGAAGCCGAAGCGGCGGCCGTAGGGCGCAAGGTGCTGGCCGACGTGCTGAGCTGACGGGTTCGCCCGGCTAACGATTCCCGAACGCTTGTCCGTGCGCCCCCCGCTACCATGGGGGCGCACCGCCGGAGCTCGGCTGTCGTGCCAGGGACGGACCTTCGCACCACGTTCGCCACCAGAACCAGGAAGCCGCACGATGAAGAAGCTGATCGCCACCCCGATGGTGCTGTGGCTGGCGGCGTGTACGCCGTCGACGCCGGAACCCGCGCGTGCGCCTGTCGCGGCCGCTCCGACCGCCGCGTCCGCCGATACGTCGTCGCCCGCACCGGCTGCCGTCCCCGCAACGCAGGTCGCGGCCGTCGTCGACGATCCCTCTGCCGTGAACCAGTCCATCGACGAGGTGCTCGGCGACCACGTCCGCTACGAAACGGTGATCCGCCAGTTGCAACAATCGGTTGCTGCGCGCGATGCGCCTGCGGTGGCCGCGCTGGTCGACTATCCCTTCACCACGGTCCGCGATGGCGAGCCGCTGAAGGTCGCCGATGCCGAGGCCTTCGTGCGCGAGTACGACCGCATCGTCACGCCGGCCATCGCCGATGCGATCACGAAGCAGAAGTACTCGCAGCTGATGGTCAACTACAAGGGCGTGATGTTCGGCAACGGCGAAGCCTGGGTGAACGGCATCTGCCGCGACAACGCCTGCAAGGACGTCGACGTGCGGGTGGTGGCGTTGCAACCCGGTACCTGATGCGCGGGAAAAAGAAAAAGGCGGCCGAGGCCGCCTTTTTCGTTGCCGCAGGAAGGTCAGGTCATTCGACCGTGACTTCCACCCGGCGTGCTTCGTCGGCATTGCCGTCGCCGGTGGTCTGCGCCGGCTTGTCCAGCATGATGCGTTCGGCGGCCACGCCATTGACCACCAGCCACTGCTGGATCGCCTCCGCGCGCTGCTTGGCCAGGGCTTCGTTCGCGGCCAGGTCGCCGCTGGCGTCGTGGAAGCCAGACACCCGTGCGCGGGCATTCGGGTCGGCATGCAGCGTACCCAGCACGCCGGCCAGGCGCGCGCTGGTGTCGGCCGGCACCACGGCCGAGCTGGTGTCGAAGTACAACTTGGCCGCGTGGCCATCCACCACTTCGCTGGCCGCCATCGGTGCGGCGTGCGCCGCGACCTCCGTCGAGGTGGCGCTGCCCAGCCAGCCGTTCACCGGCAACACCGGCACCAGCAGCAGCGCGACGATGTTGATGATCTTGATGAGCGGATTGATCGCCGGACCGGCCGTGTCCTTGTAGGGATCGCCGACGGTGTCGCCGGTGACCGCGGCCTTGTGCGCTTCGCTGCCCTTGCCGCCGTGGTGGCCGTCCTCGATGTACTTCTTGGCGTTGTCCCACGCGCCGCCGCCGGTGGTCATCGAGATCGCGACGAACAGGCCGGTCACGATGGTGCCGATCAGCAGGCCGCCCAGCGCCTGCGGACCCAGCAGCAGGCCGACGACGATCGGCACGATCACCGGCAGCAGCGAAGGCACGATCATTTCCTTGATCGCCGACTTCGTCAGCATGTCCACGGCCTTGCTGTAGTCCGGCTTGGCGGTGCCCGCCATGATCCCCGGGATCTCGCGGAACTGCCGGCGCACTTCCTCCACCACGCTGCCCGCCGCGCGGCCGACGGCTTCCATCGCCATTGCACCGAACAGGTAGGGGATCAGGCCACCGATCAGCAGGCCGACGATCACCAGGTGGTTGGACAGGTCGAAGGTGAATACCGCACCGGGATTTTCCGTCTGCAGGTTGTGCGTGTAGTCGGCGAACAGCACCAGTGCCGCCAGCGCGGCCGACCCGATCGCATAGCCTTTGGTCACCGCCTTGGTGGTGTTGCCCACCGCATCCAGCGGATCGGTGATGTTGCGGATCTCCGGCGGCAGTTCGGCCATCTCGGCGATGCCGCCGGCGTTGTCGGTGATCGGGCCGTAGGCGTCCAGCGCCACGATCATGCCGGCCATCGACAGCATCGCGGTCGCGGCGATGGCGATGCCGTACAGGCCACCCAGTGCGTAGGCGCCGAGGATGGCCAGGCATACCGCCACCACCGGCCACGCGGTCGAACGCATCGACACACCGAGACCCGCGATGATGTTGGTGCCGTGGCCCGTCGTCGATGCCGCAGCGACGTGCTTGACCGGCGCGTACTGCGTGCCTGTGTAGTACTCGGTGATCCACACGATGATGCCGGTGAGCGCGAGGCCGACCAGGGCGCAGAAGTATAGGTTCATCGCCCCGTAGGACGAATCGGCCATCAGCTGCGTGGTGATCGGATAGAACGCGATCGCGGCCAGCACGGCCGACACGATCACGCCCTTGTACAGCGCGCCCATGATCGAGCCGCCCGCCTTCACCTTGACGAAGAAGGCGCCGATGATCGAGGCGATGATCGATACGCCGCCCAGCACCAGCGGATAGAGCACCGCGTGTTCGCCGGCCTGCGCCGCCATCAGGCTGCCCAGCAGCATCGTCGCGATGATGGTGACCGCGTAGGTCTCAAACAGGTCCGCCGCCATGCCGGCGCAGTCGCCCACGTTGTCGCCGACGTTGTCGGCGATCACCGCCGGGTTGCGCGGGTCGTCCTCGGGGATGCCGGCTTCCACCTTGCCCACCAGGTCCGCACCGACGTCCGCGCCCTTGGTGAAGATGCCGCCGCCCAGCCGCGCGAAGATCGAGATCAGCGACGAGCCGAACGCAAGGCCGACCAGCGCGTGCAACGCCTCGGCTTCCGTGTAGCCCATGTGCAGGTGGAGTACGGCGTAGTAGCCGACCACGCCTAGCAGGCCCAGGCCGACCACCAGCATGCCGGTGATGGCGCCCCCCTTGAAGGCCACGTCCATCGCCGCGCTCATGCCCTTGCTGGCGGCTTCAGCGGTGCGCACGTTGGCGCGCACCGAGACGTTCATGCCGATGTAGCCGGCCGCGCCCGACAGTACGGCGCCGACCAGGAAGCCGATGGCGCTGGGCCACGACAGGAAGAAACCGATCAGTGCGAACAGCACGATGCCGGCGATGCCGATGGTCGTGTACTGCCGGTTGAGATAAGCGCTGGCGCCTTCCTGCACGGCCGCTGCGATTTCCTGCATGCGGCTGTTGCCGGCGGGTTGTTTCAGGATCCAGCGCGCGGCTACCACGCCATAGATGATCGCCACGCCGGCGCAGATCAGCGCCAGCGTCAAACCGTGTTGTTCCAGCATGACCCCTCCCAAGGTTGATGGATGTCGTCCAGCGAAGCGCATGAACTTGCAACCCAATCCTGGTGGAGCCTGTTGAACGATTGAGCGCACTCGACCGCTGCGATGCCCTGCAGCACGAAACCCGTGTTCAGACAATTCCCTGGAGCTGGCCCGAGTATGACCGGATGGCGTGCACACCGCCATATGTGACGGATGGGTTCAGCCGCCCCATGCCAGCCTTGCGGTCCACGTCCCGTTTTGTTCCGGAGTCTCCATGCGTCCCAGTGTCGCAGCCCCGCTGCTTGCCGCCTGCCTGCTCGCATCCGCGGCCCACGCCGCCGATCCGGCGCCGGAGATCCAGCGTCCCGCTGCGAAGGCGCAGGCGACCGGCGTGGTGCACAGCCTGCGCCAGATTCCGGAAGCCTGTGCACGCCTGGAGGGCGCGTTCACCGGTGATGCGGCGCAGCCGTATCGCTACTCGCCTGTCCGCACCAGCCCGCAATGCCAGCCGCGCGCGCGCTTCGTCGATTTCGACAAGGCCAAGCCTTCGGTCGCCGCCGGCTGGAAACTCAATGACGTGATCCGCGTGCCGAATGCGTCGTGCCCGTCGCAGCAGGCCGTGGTGCGCGTGTGGCGCAAGCCGGGCAGCGCGGCCCCGCCTGCAGCCGATGGACAAGGCCAGTCGCGCATCTACCTGCAGGAAGCAAAGCAGCAGGCCGCGGGCGCGGCGCAGGCGGCTTCGCTGACGTTGTTCGCAGCGAAGCTGGACGTCGAAGGCAAGGCCTGCCGCTAGGGGTTGGTTTGCGTGCCCTGGTGGTAGTGCAGTTGCCAACCCAGGGCGGTGCGTCGCCATACCGACATGCGCAATGCGGCATGGACCTGTGCGCCGTCGCCGTCGGTACCGTGCGAGGCGAAGTGCAGCAACGCCACGTCGTCCGCGAGCCGTTCCAGACGATGGTCGTAGGCAACGACGTGCGGTAATGAAGAACGGTCGGAGAGGAAATCGATGACCGTCTGGCGTGTGTAGCGCGTGCCGCTGCGGCCGACTTCGTGAAAATCCGGGTGCAGCAGGCGCTCCAGCCGGGCGCGCGTGCAGGTTGCGCCGGGGTGGTGGAGTTCGGTTTCGAGGGCCGTCAGGTCGGCGAGAAGATCGTCCATCGCGCCATGCTAGCGCGATGGGACGCGGGTCATCAGGACGTGGCGCGCACGGCAGGGTTCCCAGCGTCCTTCTGCGCAAGGTATTGCCCGAATCGGTAACCGGCGCCCGCGATGGCGAGACCGACGGCGACGGCAAGCAGACCGACGAGCACTTTGCGGAACATGGCGTAATTCCTGTGACGTAGCGACGACGTCCACGCTAGCAGCGTCACCGTCGCTGTGACGGTGCCTGAAGTCACCCTGCCAGAAGCACTGCCCCGCGTTCGTCCAGCAGTGCGCGCAGCACCGACCGGTGGCAATGGGCCTCATCCTCGCAATAGCAACCCACCGAGAAATCGCTGCCGTGCGACAGCGCGGCCAACAGGTCCAGCATGCGCGCGGTGTCGGGTGCGGCCATCTCGGCGCGGTACTTTTTCACGAAGACCGCCCACGCCTTGGGCGTGGCGGCGTCCTGGGCTTCCTTCACCAGCTCGGCGCTTGGCGCGAGCGCGGGATACCAGACGTCGTACCAGTCCTGCGAGGCGAACTCGGATTTCGGTACGCCGCGCGGTGGTCGGCGCACCGTGCCGATACGCAGGCCTTCGTCCTTCGCGCGCGGGCTGCCGAGCCGGACGATGCGGATGCCCATCCGGCGGTCAGCCCTCCCAGGCCGGCAGCTTCTTCTTCACTGCGACGTTTTTCAGCGCGACGTATTTGGGCAGGCCGTCGGTGCCGTAAGGCGGATAGGCTTCGCCGCGGATCAGCGGTTGCAGATAGGCGCGCGCCTTGTCGGTGATGCCGTAGCCGTCCTTGCGGATGAAGTTGGGCGGGAACTTCTTCTCGTGGTTCGCTACCTTCGACAGCGGCGCGGCCTCGATCTTCCAGCGGAACGGCGCATCGGACGTGCGCACGATCACCGGCATCACCGCGTTCTGTCCCTTCAGGGCGAACTGCACGGCGGCCTTGCCGACGGCTTTCGCCTGTTCCCAATCGGTCTTCGAGGCGATGTGGCGCGCCGAACGCTGCAGGTAGTCGGGCAGGGTCCAGTGCACCTTCAGGCCCAGCTGATCCTTCACGCGCCCGGCCAGGTACGACGCAACGCCGCCCAGCTGGGTGTGGCCGAACGAATCCTTGCCGCCGCCGGCATCGGCGACGAAGCGCCCATCGGCGTGCTGGATGCCTTCGCTCGCGACCACGACGCACCAACCCACGCGGTCGACGACCTTCTTCACCTGCGCCAGGAACTGCGTCTCGTCGTAAGCACGTTCTGGGAACAGGATGATGTGCGGCGCCTCGTCCGGCGACTGCCCGGCCAGGCCGGCGGCCGCCGCCAGCCAGCCCGCATGGCGACCCATGGCCTCGTAGACGAACACCTTGGTGGAGGTTTCCGCCATCGCGGCCACGTCCAGCGCGGCTTCGCGCACGGAGACGGCCGTGTACTTCGCCGCCGAACCGAAGCCCGGGCAGGTGTCGGTGACGGCGAGGTCGTTGTCCACCGTCTTCGGCACGCCGATGCAGGTCAGCGGGTAGTCGAAGGCCTGGGCCAGCTGCGAGACCTTCCAGGCGGTGTCGGCGGAGTCGTTGCCGCCGTTGTAGAGGAAGTAGCGCACGTCGTGCGCTTTCAGCACGGCCAGCAGGCGCTCGTACTTGGCCCGGTCGGCCTCCAGGGATTTCAGCTTGACGCGGCAGCTGCCGAAGGCGCCGCCGGGTGTATGGGCCAGGGCGCGGATGGCCGCGGCCGACTCCTTGCTGGTGTCGATCAGCTCTTCGCGCAGGGCGCCGAGGATGCCGTTGCGCGCAGCCAAGACCTTGATTTTCCGGGCTCGCGCTTCGGTGATGACCGCCGAGGCCGACGCGTTGATGACGGCCGTGACGCCGCCGGACTGCGCATAAAGTAGGGTGCCAGACGCCATGTGGGGTTCGTTCCGGGGTGCGGGGATGCGGTAAGCTTCACACAGATGACGCGGTGCAGCGCGGCGCCCGGCGCCAGGCGCGACCCACCGCCCGCAGGATTCCAGTTTCGGGAGTTACAGCATGCGATTGGTTCTACTGGGCCCACCCGGGTCGGGCAAGGGCACTCAGGCAGCGCGCCTGAAGGACTACCTGCAGGTACCGCACATTTCCACCGGCGACCTGCTGCGCGCCGAAGTGGCCGCCGGCAGTCCGTTGGGCCTTCAAGCCAAGGAAGTGATGGCACGCGGCGAGCTGGTCAGCGACGACATCCTGCTCGGCATGCTGGAAGACCGGTTCTCCCGCGACGACACCAAGGCCGGCTTCATCCTCGACGGCTATCCGCGCAATCTGGTGCAGGCTGCCGCGCTTGGCCAGCTGCTGGCCAAGCTGGGGCAGAAGTTCGACTTCGCCGTGCAGCTGGAAGTGCCCACGGAACTGCTGGTGGAGCGCATCGCCGGCCGCGCCAAGGCCGAAGGCCGCGCCGACGACAATCCGGAATCGGTCCGCAAGCGCCTGCAGATCTATACCGATCAGACGGCGCCGGTCATCGATTTCTACCGCCAGCAGGGCGAATTGACCGTCGTCGACGGTGTCGGCTCGCTGGACGACGTCTTCACCCGGATCACCGAATCGATCGCGCCGGAGAAGGCCGTCGGCTGAGGTCGACGGCGTCGTTCGGACAAAAAAACGCCCCGGCTAGCCGGGGCGTTTTCGTTGGCGCATGCGTTGCCGGTCAGGGCGTCGTCGAGAGCGTCAAGCCGTACGCCTGCAGCAGCGGATTTAGCGGCTGGAAATAGCTAGTTGCCAGCTGCGCCTGCTTGCCCTTGCAGCTGTAGTTGCCGCCAGAGAGCACGCCCTGGCCCTGGCCGGCGGTGGTGATGAAGGAGCCACCCGAGTCGCCGCCCTCGGCGCAGACTTTCACCTGCGTCATGCCGTTGACGGTGCCGTCGGCGCCATAGCTGACCGAGACGTTCTTGGCTTCGATCACACCGCACTTCCAGCCCGTGGTGCGACCGGAGCGGCATACCGCCGCACCCACCGGCGCTTCGGCGCTGCCGCGCACCGCGACATCGCCCGAGCCATAACCGCTGACCGACGGCAGCAGGGTATGCGCCGCATCCACCTGCACCCAGGCGCGGTCGGTGTTGGGGAAGTTGGAGGCCTGGAACGTACCGATGCGGCTCAGCGAGCGCTTGACCAGCACGTTGGCGCCATCGCCGGCGTCGCCGCAGTGGCCCGCGGTGGCGAAACCCTTCGCGCCGTTGCGCGTGACCGAGAAGCCGACCGAGCAGTAGTACGCGCCGGTGGCGGTGGTGGAGAGGTACTCGCTGCCTCCCTGCAGCGTGGCCAGCGGGCGCGGCGCATCGGCCATGGACTGGAAACGGAGCGTGGAAGCATCCGCGCCGCTCGCGGCGATGAAATTGACCGCTGCCTGGTCGGCACCCGGGGCGACATTGACGGTCACACTGTTGGTCTTCACGTCGACGTACCAACCATAGACACCGGACGGCGCGCGACCGCCCTGCGCCAGCACGTCGTCCAGCCGCGCCTTGGCGTTGCCCAGTGCGTCGAGGTTATGGCGCACCTGCCGCACCTCGGCACCGGTGACCGAGCGCGCACCGGCGGACGTGGTGGCCACCACCCAGCGGAAATCGCCCGACGGGGAGCGCTCGATCCAACTGCCGGCGAAATTGCGGCCCTGGGCCTGCGCCGCGGTCCGTTCCTGCTGCGCATTGAGCCGCTCGACCTTCAGGTATTGGCCGAGTTGCTGCTCGGACAGGCCGAGGTCACGCTTCATCGCGGATTTCAGTGCGGCGTCGACGTCGGCGGCCATCGCCGGGCCGATGGCCAGTGCGAGGGTGGCGGCGAGGGCGAGCCGGGCCGAAGCGGGACGTACCAGGGAAACGATCTGACGCATGCCGGTGCTCCTGAAATGGATAGGGTGGCGCGGTCCGCACCGGTGGCTGCCTGGGGATGTCGCGGGGGCGCATCCTTGGGGTCGCGGAACCGCGCGCCGAACGTATCACTTCCCGCGCATGTGGATTGTGAGTTGAAGGCGCGGTCTGTAACGTCCGGTACGCGTTCACACCCGGAGCCCTTCCCGTGAAGAAGATCGCCTGCCTGCTGTTGGCTTGCCTGATGGTGTCGCCTGCCTGGGCAAAAAAAGATTTCTTGCGCACACAGGGCACACAGATCGTCGATGCCCGTGGCAAACCGGTGATCCTGCGCGGCATGGGCCTGGGCGGATGGATGCTCCAGGAAGGCTACATGCTGGACATCGACGGGGTCGGCACGCAGCGCAGCATCCACGCGCGCATCGCGGAGCTGATCGGGCCGGAGAAAGCCGATGCCTTTTATCAGGCATGGCGAGACAACCACACCACCAAGGCCGACATCGACGCGATGGGGCGCTGGGGCTTCAACTCCGTGCGCTTGCCGATGCACTACGCGCTGTACACGCTACCGGTGGATCAGGAGCCGGTGGCGGGACGGCAAACCTGGGTCGATGAAGGCTTCCGCCGCACCGACGAACTGCTGGCCTGGGCCAAGGCCAACGACCTGTACCTGATCCTCGATCTGCATGCCGCACCGGGCGGGCAAGGCAACGACAACAACATCGCCGACCGCGACCCCACGAAACCTTCGCTGTGGGACGACCCGCGCCACCAGGACAAGATGGTGGCGCTATGGAAGAAGCTGGCGCAGCGCTACAAGGACGAGCCGTACATCGCCGCCTACGACATCATCAACGAACCGAACTGGGGATTCGCCGACAAGGCCGATGCCAACGGTTGCAAGGAAAACCGCAACGCGCCGCTGAAGGACCTGCTGGTCCGCACCACGCGTGCGATCCGCGAGGTGGACACGCGCCACATCATCGTCATCGAGGGGAACTGTTGGGGCAACAACTACCGCGGGGTGCTCGACGACGGGCCGTGGGACGACAACCTGGTGATCAGCTTCCACAAATACTGGAACGTCACCACGCCCGACAGCATCGCGGACATGCTCGCGTTGCGCGACAAGCACCGCATGCCCCTGTGGTTGGGCGAGACTGGCGAGAATTCCAACGACTGGTTCGCGCGCACCGTGGCGCTGGTCGAAGGCGAGGGTATCGGCTGGGCGTGGTGGCCGCTGAAGAAGATTCGCTACAACAATCCGCTGCAGGTCGTGCCCAACGACGGCTACCGCACGGTGCTGGCGTACTGGAAGGGAGAGGGTCCGAAACCGTCGGCGGAAGTGGCAGAGGCCGCTCTGATGCGGTTCGCTTCCCACGATGTCCGCCATGAGAACAACGTCCAGCACCCCGACGTGATCGATGCGCTGTTCCGCGCGCCGCATTCGGACCAGGCGGTGCCGTTCAAGGCGCACACGATCGGCGAGGCAGGTGGCACGATCGCCGCCGTCGACTTCGACATGGGCCGCGACGGCGTGGCATACCACGACCTGACGCCGGCCAACCACCACATCTCCGACGGCGGCGAGCGGGTGGTGTGGAATCCGGCGATGACCTATCGCAACGACGGCGTCGATCTTGGCAAGGGCCCCGAGGGCCGCCTTCATGTCGCCGGTCTGCAAAAGGGAGAGTGGCTGAAGTACACCTTCGAGGTGCCCGCGGGCGGACGCTACCGGTTGGCCCTGGAGGGGCGTGGCGACGGCCGGGTGTCGCTGGTGCTCAATGGCGTGTCGGTCGAGGCGGTCGGCCGAGCACGCGGTTTCCGCGCGCTGGCGCTGGCGCCCGGCCGCAACACGCTGGTGGTGAAGGCCGAGGCGGGCAGCATCGACCTGGAAACGCTGCGCTTTTCCCGCTGAACCGCCATCACGCCCTCGTCGTGGAACGGGTGCCTAAGCGGGCGCGCTCGGCTAAAGTTCGCGGACTCATTCCGGAAGCGCAGTCTTGAAGATCCACATCCTCGGCATCGCCGGCACCTTCATGGGCGGCGTGGCCGCTCTGGCCCGCGAACTCGGCCATACCGTCGAAGGCAGCGACCAGGCCATCTACCCGCCCATGTCGACCCAGCTCGAGAAGCTCGGCATCGCGCTGGCGCAGGGTTACCAGCCGCAGAACATCGCGCCGGATTGCGACGAGATCGTGATCGGCAATGCCCTCTCGCGCGGCAACCAGGCGGTTGAAGCGGTACTGGACCAGGGCCGGCGCTACATCTCCGGCGCGCAATGGCTGTCCGAGCGCGTGCTGCCCGGGCGAGACACGCTCGCCGTGGCTGGCACGCATGGCAAGACCACCACCACGACCATCCTGACCTATCTGCTGGAAGCGGCCGGTCGTTCGCCGGGCTTCCTGGTCGGCGGCGTCGCCGAGGACTTCGGCGTGTCCGCGCGCATCGGCGGCGGCCGCGAATTCGTCGTCGAGGCGGACGAGTACGACACGGCGTTCTTCGACAAGCGCAGCAAGTTCGTCCACTACCGTCCGCTGGTCGCCATCCTCAACAATCTGGAGTACGACCACGCCGATATCTTCCCGGACGTGGCCGCGATCCAGCGCCAGTTCCACCACCTCGTGCGCACGGTGCCGCGCCGCGGTCGCCTGATCGTCAACGGCGAGGACGCGCGCTTGGCGGAGGTGCTGGCGATGGGGTGCTGGACGCCGGTCGAACGCTTCGGCTTCGACGCCTCGCTGGAATGGAGCGCGCGCTTGATCCGCGACGACGGCAGCGCATTCGCCGTGCGCCACAATGGCGTGGAGATCGGTGAAGTGCATTGGCCGATGCTGGGCCGGCACAACGTGCTCAACGGCCTAGCGGCACTGGCCGCGTGCAACGCCGTCGGCGTGGATATCGCCACGGTGCTGCCTTCGCTGGCGGCGTTCCGCAGCGTGAAGCGTCGGTTGGAAGTGATCGGCCAGCATGACGGCATCACGCTCTACGACGACTTCGCCCACCACCCCACCGCGATCCATGCGACGTTGGAAGGGTTGCGCGCACGCGTCGGCGCCGCGCGCATCGTGGTGGCGATGGAGCCGCGCAGCAATTCGATGCGCTCCGGTGCGCATGCCGATGCGCTGGCGCCCTCGCTCGACATCGCCGATGCGGTGGTGTTCCTGCACCGTCCGGAACTGGCGTGGGATGCGGCGAAGGTCGTCGCCGCCATCCGCGGCGATGCTCGTACCGTGCCGGACGCCGATGCGCTGATCGCGGCATTGCGCGAAATCGTACGCCCCGGCGACCACGTGGTCTTCATGTCGAATGGCGGGTTCGATGGTGCGCCGCGGCGGTTCCTGGCGGCGCTGGCTACCTGAGGAGCGCCTTCACGCATGTAGTCTTGGTTTCACCTCACAACCAGGCGAAATGAAAGGGGCATAGCTGCCTGTTGCAGCGCTATGGGATCGTTCACGGCGCTTGTGCATGGGGTTCGACTCCGCGGCATTGCGAGGCTTCTGGCTGCATGCGTCGGCGTACGGAATCGGCGCCCTGCTCGCTGGCCGGTTGGCTGAGGTCCCTACGTGGCAAGCAGCCGGATTCCGAATGACTAGAGTGGGCGCACGCGCGGCGATGCCGCGTCCTTCGTCCATTCCCAGGAGATGCTGCATGAACCGACTTGCCCAGGCCCTTGGACTCGCCCTCGCAACACTCGCGTGCACCGGTGCGGCGCACGCCGCCACCTACGTAGTGACCGCGAACAGCAACAGTTTCGACAACCAGCTCGCCGGCCGTATCGAGGCCGCCGGCGGCCGCATCGTGGCGCGCCTGCCGCAGATCGGCGTGGCGATCGTGGAATCCGACAACCCGGCGTTCGGCACGAATGCAGGCCGCATTCCCGCGGTGCGCTCGGCCGTCGCCGACGTCGCGATCCAGTACGACCTGCCGGCCGCGGCGGAAGAGGTCACCGCCGACTATGCGAACCCGCCCGCATCCGGCGACAACGACAGCTTCTTCGACTTCCAGTGGGGCCACGCGGCCATCGATGCAGCAGGTGCCTGGAACGCGGGTTACCGGGGGCGCGGCGCGACCGTCGCGGTGTTGGATTCCGGCGTGTACTGCGCGCACCTGGACATCATCCCCAACCTCAACACCGCCAAATCCGCATCGTTCGTGGCTGGCCAGACCTACTGCAACACCAGTGGCAGTACGCACGGCACGCACGTGATGGGCACCATCGGCGCAGCGGACAACGGCATCGGCACGATCGGCGTCGCACCCGAAGCGGAGCTGATCGCGGTGAAGGTGCTGGATCCGGTCACGGGCAGCGGCTCGTTCGCGGCCATCATCCAAGGCATTGTGCACGCCGCCGACGCCGGCGCGGACGTCATCAACATGAGCCTGGGCGTCAACGGCGGCCTGCCGGTGGGCGGCAGCGAAGTGGCGGAGCTCGTCAACGCGACCGCGCGCGCCGTGCGGTACGCCAACAAGCAGAATGCCACTGTGGTCGCGTCGGCCGGCAACGACGGTCGCGACCTGGACCATGACAGCGGCCGCGTCTGCGATACCGACGGCACGTGCACCACGGTGAACCTGCGCTCGTTCCCGGGCCAGCTGCCTGGCGTCATCACCGTCAGCGCCTTGGGTCCGTTGGCCTGGCTCAAGAATCCCACCGGCACCGACTTCGACATCCGCGCCAGCTACAGCAACTATGGACAGTCGGCGATCCATTTCGGCGCGCCGGGCGGCAACTACGATTATCCCGGCACCGAGAACTGCACGTTCAAGGGCATCGCGCGTCCGTGCTGGGTGTGGGACATGGTCTTCAGTACGACCTCGGGCACGGCGAGCTATGGCTGGTCCGCCGGCACCAGCATGGCCGCACCGCATGTTTCCGGCGTCGCGGCGCTGATCATCGGCAAGCATGGCGGCGAACTCTCGCCGGCGGCCGTGGAGCGCATCCTGCGCGCATCGGCGGACGATCTCGGCAAGCCGGGCAATGATCCGACGTTCGGTGCAGGGCGCGTGAACGCAAGCCGCGCCGTCACGCAGTGATGCGCTGAGTTCCGCGCAAGACGCGAGGGCCATGCCGGTGACGGCGTGGCCCTTCTTCTTCTGCTTCCCCGCGTGGAACATCGGCCATTAAACTGTCCGCATGCGATCACTGGAATCCCTTCCGCTGTTCCCGCTGCAGCAGGTGCTGCTGCCTGGTGCTGCTATGGACCTACGCGTCTTCGAGCGGCGCTATCTCGACCTGGTGCGGGATTGCGGCCGGTCGGGCGGCGGATTCGGTGTCTGCCTGATCCTGGAAGGAAGTGAGGTCGGTGCGCCGGCCACGCCGGCGGCCTATGGCACCGAGGCGATGATCGAGGACTTCGACATGGGGGCGGACGGTCTTCTGTCCCTGCGCGTGCGGGGACATCGTCGCTTCCACGTGCATCGCACTCGTGTGCGCGACAATGGCTTGGTGTTGGCCGATGTCGAGTGGCTGGCTGCCGATCACGATGAGGCGTTGCGACCCGAGCACGCGCTGCTGGGCACCTTGCTGCAGACCATGATGGAAAAGACCGGCACCGACATGAGCAAGCTGCCGTCGCGCATCTTCGAACATGCCGCCTGGGTCGGTTGGCGGCTCGCCCAGGTGTTGCCGATCACGCCGGAGCAGCGCGTCAGCGTGCTCCAGGAAGACGATCCCCACGCGCGCCTGCAACACCTGCTCAACTGGATCGATTGACCCGGCGCTCAGCGCGCTGCGTCGACATCGGTGGTGCAGATCCGCAGGACGGGCAGGCCGGAATCCGGATGTGGCGCGATGGCGTGATCCAGGTCCCTGGTGACCTGGCTGACCGCATCCAGCGCCGTGCGGGCTTCGCGCAGCGGCCGCCACAGGCGCACCAGGTTGAATGCGCGTTGCTGCTGCAACACCTGAGCGCTGCCGATCCACAGGGGCACATTGCCGGGCTGGAGGCGCGTATCCGCCGGCCACAGACGCAGCACGAAGACTTCGCCCGGCTGGTCGCCCGCGCGCACCATCAACAGGCTTTCTGCACGCGTGTCCAGCGTCGCGGGCAGCACGGGTTGTTCGTTGTCGGGCGAGTCGCTATCGAGCAGGTTCAGCGCTTCTTGCCAGCCCGCCTGCGACTGCTCGCGCCAGCCCTGCGCAGTGAGTGCGGCCTTCAGCGGCGCCAGCGGTCCGGCGACCTGGACGTCCAGCGGCCAGCGCTGTTCGTCGTCGAACTCGTTGCGACGCGCGGGCAGCGTCTGCCAGTCGCGCTGCCACCAGTCCTGCAGAGCCAGCGTGCGTTCGATCACCGGCGTCTGGAACTGCGCCAGCATGTGCTCCACGTTGCGCGGTGCATGCCAAAGGCCCGCGATCACGAAAGCGCCGTAGAACAGCCAGGCGATCGGTTTGATCCAGAACGAACGCACCATGCGGCGGCGGTAGGCGATGCCGAGCACCAGCAGCCACACGAGCCCGAACAGCATGCCGCCGATCACGTCGCTGAGCCAGTGCGCGCCCAGGTAGATGCGCGCAAACCCGATCAGCGCTACCACGATGCCCGACACCAGGTAGGGCCACACACGCGTGCGCCCCGGCAACTCGCGCGCGATCAGCACGGCGAAGAAGCCGAAGGTGATCGTCGACATCGTGACCGCGATCGAGGGGAAGCCGAAGCCGCTGCTGACCGAGGGCGGCTTCGGAATATCCACCGATGCGCCGAGCCATGCTGTCAGCGCCAGGCCGAACGCCAGCGCCGCCACCCAGTGGGCCGCGGCCATCCAGCGCTTGCGCCAGGCCAGGTAGGCCAGCACCAGCAGCGAGGCCGGCGCGAGCACCTGTTCGTCACCGAACGACGCGATCGCGGCGAGTGGGTAGTCCGCGAGGGGGTTGCGCAATGCGCGCATCAGGTCGTAGACCATCACGTCCATCGCCAGCGGTTCGCCGTGGCCGATGACGATCACCAGAAACGCGAACCACACCCAGACGATGGCCAGCAACAGGATCGCCAGCAGCGCCAGTGGCACGGATTCGCGACGACCCGGATCGAAGACCGCCGCGGTGTAGCGCCCCAGCACGGGATGCGCATGCGACCACGCCAGTGCGCGCGCCAGCAGCGCATCGGCGTGCGCCGCGAACCAGCGGTAGGTGTACAGCACCAGTGCCCAGGCGACCGCCAGCACGACGACCAGCAGGCCCAGCACTAGCGCCAGCCTGCCCGCGACGGCGGCGACGGCATCGTAGGCATGGCCCAGCACCCAGCCCGGCAGCAGGAAGGACACCGCCCAGGCCAAGCATGCTGCCGCGCTCGCCATGCCGTAGCGGCGCAGCGGCATCCGCGAGATGCCGGCGACCGCCGGCACGAAGGGACGGATCGGGCCGACGAAGCGCGCCACGAAGATGCTCTTCCATGCATTGCGGCGGAACAGCAGTTCGCCCCGGTCCAGCAATTGCGGGTAGCGACGGAACGGCCACACCGTACGCAACTGCTGGCCCCAGCGATGGCCGACCCAGTAACTGGTCGCATCGCCGATCAGGGCGCCCAGCATCGCGCAGGCTACGGCGTACGGGCCGGAGATTTCTCCCAGCCCGATCAGCACGCCCACCGCGAACAGCAGCGGCAGCGCCGGCACGATGGCGCCGAGGATGATCACCGCGTCGCAGAAGGCGATGGCGAAGATCACCAGCCCCGCGGCCACGGGATGCGCGCTGATCCAGGCCAGCAGGGAGTCGAACCAGGTGGAATCCATCGGCGGATTATAGGCGGCGGTCGCTGACCGGCACCCCCTCCCTTCGGACGGTAGAATGACCAGGTGGACTTGCGCTCGCCTTCCGAAATCGCTGCACTCAAGGCCGATAGCTTCGGGCGCATCTCGCTGATGCAGGGGCCGGATGGCCCATTCGTGCGCCGTGATCTCGCGCACGTGCCGCTGTGGCTCAGGCTGCCCGCCTGGTGGCTGGCGCGCCGCGAAGCGTTGGCGCTGCGCAAGGTCGCCGGCATGGCCGACGTGCCACAGCTGCGGGACTGGACCGGTCGCCGGCTCGACCGCAGCTACATGGAGGGCGCGGCGATGTACCAACGGCCGCCCCGCGGCGACCTTGCCTATTTCCGCGCCGCGCACCGGCTGCTCAAGCAGTTGCATCGCCGCGGCATCGCCCACAACGACCTGGCGAAGGAAGCGAACTGGCTGGTCCTGGAAGATGGCCGCCCGGCGATCATCGATTTCCAGCTCGCCACCCGCGGCCACCCGCGCTCGCGCTGGATGCGCCTGCTGGCGCGCCAGGACCTGCGCCATCTACTCAAGCACAAGCGCATGTACTGCGGCGCCTCGCTCACGCCTGTCGAGAAGCGCGTGCTCAAGCGCACCTCCTGGCTGCGCGATCTGTGGTTCCGCACTGGCAAGCCGGTGTATCGCTTCATCACCCGCAAGGTGTTGAAGTGGGAAGACAACGAAGGGCAGGGGCCGAAGCCGTGAGCGGATCCGCATCCACCCGATCTTTTCCTCGGAGCACGCTATGACCTCGCTGGCCGGCAAGACCCTCTTCATCACCGGCGCCTCGCGCGGCATCGGCCTGGCCATCGCGCTGCGTGCGGCGCGCGACGGCGCCAACGTGGCCATCGCCGCCAAGTCGTCGGTGCCCAATCCCAAACTGCCCGGCACCATCCACACCGCGGCCGAGGCGGTGAACGCGGCCGGTGGGCGCGGACTGGCGCTGAAGTGCGACATCCGCGAAGAGGACGAGGTGAAGGCCGCGATGGCCGCCACCGCCGATGCCTTCGGCGGCATCGACATCCTGGTCAACAACGCCAGCGCGATCTGGCTGGCCGGTGCGTTGGACACGCCGATGAAGCGCTTCGACCTGATGCAGCAGGTGAACGCGCGCGGCAGCTTCCTGTGCGCGCAGGCCGCGCTTCCTTACCTCAAGCAGGCGGCCAATCCGCATATCCTGACGCTGGCGCCGACGCCATCGCTGGATCCGAAATGGTGGGCGCCGCACACCGGCTACACGCTGGCGAAGATGGGCATGAGCTTCGTGACGCTGGGCCTGGCCGGCGAATTCGGTCCGCAGGGCATTGCCGTCAACGCATTGTGGCCGCGCACCATCATCGCCACCGACGCGCTGAACATGATCCCGGGCGTGGAAATCCCGCGCTGCCGCACGCCACAGATTGTGGCCGATGCCGCGCACGCCGTGCTGGTGCGCGAGGCGCGCGGTTTCCACGGGAACTTCCTGATTGACGAAGAGGTACTGCGCGGGACCGGCATCACCGATTTCTCGGGCTATGCCGTCGATGCCTCGCAGCCGCTGCTGCCCGACCTGTTCGTCGACCCCTGACGCACCCATCTCTCTTCTCCCCACCCGGAGCCACGATGATGTCGTCCGCCGAACTTCCTGCACGCCAGGCATTGGCCTTCATCCGCATCGCACTGGCCACGCTGCTCTTCGTCCATGGCGTGGCACGCGTGTGGGCCGACGGAGTGACGCCCTTCGGCGGTTTCCTGGAGGGACAGGGAATTCCGTTCGGGCTTGCGATCGCGTGGTTCGTCACGGCATTCGAGCTCGTCGCTGCGCCCGTATTCGCGGCAGGTCGATGGGTCACCGCCATCGCGCTGGTGTTCGCTGCGATCTATGCGTGCGGTATCTGGCTGGTGCATGCGCCGGCAGGCTGGTTCGTCGTCGGGCTGGGGCGCAACGGTGCCGAGTACAGTGTGCTGATTCTGGTCTGTCTGCTGGCCAACGCGTGGGCACACCGCCCGCGCGCCTCCCCTACGAAATGAGATCGCGATGAAATACCTGCACGCCATGATCCGCGTCCACGACCTGGACGCCACCGGCCGTTTCCTCACCGAAGGCCTGGGCCTGGCCGAAACCCGCCGCATGGAAAGCCCGCAGGGCCGCTTCACGCTGGTGTACTTCGGTGCACCGGCCAACCCCGAGGCCGAGGTCGAACTGACCTACAACTGGCCACCGGAAGACGGTGCGCCAGCCGAGGATTACGGCAGCGCACGCAACTTCGGCCACCTGGCATTCGAAGTGGACGACATCTACGCCCTCTGCACGCACTTGCAGTCGCAGGGCATCACCATCAACCGCCCGCCGCGCGACGGCCGCATGGCTTTCGTGCGCACGCCGGACCTGATCTCGATCGAGTTGCTGCAGAAGGGTGCGGCATTGCCGCCGCAGGAGCCTTGGCTTTCGATGGCGAATACGGGAAGCTGGTAAGGCATTCGAACAAGGAGCACCGCTGATGAACCTCGCCCTGATCGTGATCGACGTGCAACGTGGCCTGTTCGAGCCGGCGCCGGCCGACGCCGACGCCGTCATCGAGCGCATCAACGCGCTGTCGGCGAAGGCGAGGCAGGCAGGCGCGCCGGTGATCTTCGTGCAGCACGAGCGGGCCGACGACCTGGCACCCGAGTCCGAAGGCTGGGCGCTGCATCCTGCGCTGGCGGTGGAGCAGGGCGACCACCGCCTCCGCAAGGCCACGCCGGATTCCTTCCTGCGCACGGGCCTGGACGAAGTGCTGTCGTTCTGCGGCGTGGAGGCCGTGGTGCTCTGCGGCTACGCCACCGAATTCTGCGTGGACACCACCACGCGCAGCGCCGCGGCGCACGGCTACCACGTGCTGTTGGCGTCGGATGCGCACACGACCCACGACAAGCCGCACGCGGATGCCGGCCGGATCCGCGAACACCACAACGCCACGCTGCCGGCCATCCGCAGTTTCGGCGTCGGCATCCGCGCAGTGCCGGCCGCCGAGATCGCCTTCGCCGCCTGAGGCCCGTGCTGCGGCGCCCGCTGGCGCCGCTTCCCCGATCGGCGACAATACGCCGCCATCTCCGCTGCCGAACCGCCGCCATGAGCGCCACGACATCCGCCGACCTGCTGGCCAACGGCCAGCGCTACTACCTGCCGGTGTACCGCCCGCGCGAGGTCATCCTGGAGCGCGGCCAGGGCGCACGCGTCTGGGACAGCGAGGGCCGGGAATACTTGGACCTCTCCGCCGGCATCGCGGTCTGCGGATTGGGACACAACGACCCCGACCTGGTCGCCGCACTCACCGAACAGGCCGGCAAGCTCTGGCATACCAGCAACGTGTTCTACAGCGAGCCGCCGCTGCGCCTGGCCGAGGAACTCGTCACCGCCTCACGGTTCGCCGAGCGGGTGTTCCTGTGCAACTCCGGCGCGGAAGCCAACGAAGCGGCGATCAAGCTGGTGCGCAAGTGGGCGGCCTCGCAGGGCCGGCCCTCCGACCAGCGCGTGATCGTGACCTTCCGGGGCAGCTTCCATGGCCGCACGCTGGCCACCGTGACCGCGACCGCGCAGCCGAAATACCAGGAAGGCTACGAGCCGTTGCCCGGCGGCTTCCGCTATGTCGACTTCAACGACCTGACCCAGCTCGAGATCGCGATGTCCTGCGGCGATGTGGCCGCGGTGATGCTGGAGCCGGTACAGGGCGAGGGCGGCGTGATGCCGGCCGCGCCGAGCTTCCTCAGCGCGGTGCGCGCGCTGTGCGACCACTACGGCGCATTGCTGGTGCTGGACGAGATCCAGGCCGGCATGGGCCGTACCGGCACGTTATTCGCGCATTGGCAGGACGGCGTGGTGCCTGACATCGTCACCCTGGCGAAGGCGCTGGGCGGCGGCTTTCCGGTTGGCGCGATGCTGGCCGGCCCGAAGGTCGCGCAGGCGATGCAGTTCGGCGCGCACGGCACCACGTTCGGCGGCAATCCGCTGGCCGCGGCGGTGGCGCGCGTGGCGCTGCGCAAACTGGCATCCACGCAGATCGCCAACAACGTGGCGCGCCAGTCGGCAGCGCTGCGCAAGGGACTCGATGCGATCAACGCCGAACTCGGCTTGTTCGCGCAGGTACGCGGCCGTGGCCTGATGCTGGGCGCCGTGCTCAACACGAAGTACGCGGGCCGTGCAGGCGAAGTGCTGGATCTCGCCGCCGCACAGGGCCTGCTCATGCTGCAGGCCGGGCCTGACGTGCTGCGCTTCGTGCCGGCGCTGAACATCACCGACGAAGAAGTGGGTGAAGGACTGAAACGCCTGCACGCCGCGCTCAGGGCGTTCGCGACGGCGAGCTGAGCGATCCGGGAGCGTCCTGGCGGAGACGAAGGCGGGCGGTGCTGCCGTCCGCGTTGCCTTCGAATCGCAGGTCGATGGTGTGCCGTTCGCACAGCCGTCGCACGATCGACAGGCCGAGCCCGAAGCCGGTGCTGTCCTGGCCTTTCATGAAGGGCGCGAAATCGCCCTCGCGGACCGCGTGTCCGGGATTGCTGATGCAGAGGGTGTCGCCGTCGGCCACGATGACGACGTCGCCTTCGCGGGTGTGCGCGAACGCATTCCCGATCAGGTTGGCCAACAGCACCTGCAGCACGGGTACCGTCAGCGTGCTGGTGAGATCCGCGGGTACCTCGACCGCCACCTGTACGTGCTTGCCTTCCAGTAGGGGCGACTGCTCCACCACGACGCGCTCCAGCACCGGGAGCACACGCGTGACCGGTGTCGACGCCGTTGGCGGCGCGGGCTGTTCGCGCGCCAGCGCAAGCAGCAGGGCGACGGTTTGCTCCAGGTGCGAGGCGGACTGCCCGATATGTTCGACGCTGGCGCGCGCGTCGACACTCAGCGTCGTGTCGGCGGAAAGGCGCTCGCTGGCGGCACGGATCACGGTCAGTGGCGTGCGCAGTTCGTGGCTCGCGTCGCGGGTGAATTCGCGTTCGCGATCGATGAAGGCGCGGACGCGGGCGATCAGGTCGTCCAGGCGACGTGCGAGGAGCCCGACCTCATCGTCGGGGAAGCCGGCAGCGAAGTGCGGCGGCAGTCGCTCCGGCGTCGCTTCGCCGACGGCGTCCGCCAATCGCGAGAGTGGTGCCGTCGTCCGTCGCGCCAGCCAACCGCCGAGGAGCAGCGCAAGCGCCACGGCGATGGCGCCGGTCCAGGCCAGTAGCTGCAGCATCTCCCCACGCATCGGCCGCACCGCGAGCAGGCCGCTGACTTCGGCGACCAGCCAGGCCCGCGTGGCCGGCGCGGGTGGATCCAGCGCAAGCAGGTGGTAGTGGCGTCCGTCCGCGCCGGCGAACTCCCTTCGCGCGGGTTCCTCGCGCAACACGCGGCCGATCCCGTCGGGAAGATCATCGCGCCGCTCGACCACGCTCATGAAGCCGTTGCGCGGCGGAGACCAGCGTCCGTGCGCGGCGTAGTGATCCCGTTGCGTCGCGGCCTCGCGCTCGAGCAGCGTGTCGAACAGCTGGTCCTCGACCGTGTAGACGAAGAGCAGCGTGTAAAGACCGAACAGCGCGGCCAGGACCAGCGTGAACGCCGCGAACACCAGCATCATGCGGTTGCGTAGTCGCCGGCGTGGCACGAGCGATGCGCTCATGCGTCGGCTTCCAGCCGGAATCCCACGCCATGCACGGTTTTCAGCATCGGCGTGGCAAACGGCTTGTCCAGCGCCTGACGGAGCAGGTAGAGATGCGTGCGCAGCGGATCCGACTCCGGCGGCGCATCACCCCATAGGCGCTGGATCAATTCGCTGCGCGTCAAAGTCCGTGGCCACGCCTCGGCCAGGGCGAGCAAGATCTGGTACGCCGTCTGGTGCAGGTCGAGCGGGAGCTCGTGTCGTGTTGCCAGTGCGTGCCGACGATCGATGCGCAGCGTGCCGATCCGCACGACGTGAGTCTCGCCACTGCGGTGTCGCTGCGTGAGCGCCTGGCAGCGGGCGATCAGCTCCGCGCCCGCGAACGGCTTGACCAGATAGTCGTCGGCGCCGGCACGGAAGCCTTGCAGCTTGTCCTCCAACGCGTCGCGTGCGGTCAGCATCAGTACCGGGACGTGGCGATCGGCCTGCGCTCGCAGGCGCTCGCACAGGCGCAGGCCATCGAGTGCGGGCAAGCCCACGTCGAGCACCAGCACGTCGGGCGGCGCGTCGAGCGCCATCTGCAATCCGCTGAGGCCATCCGAAGCGAACTCGACGGTCATGCCGGCATCGGTGAAGAGGTGTTGCAACTGCACCCGCAGCGGCGCGTTGTCTTCGATCACCAGGATGCGGGTCGCAGGTGCCGTCATCGTTCAACCATCGATGCGTTGCAGGAGGGCCTTAGCTTCGGCCATGTCCGGCTTGCCCGCCAGCACCTGCTGCACCAGCGATTTCGCCTGTTCCCGTTCGCCCAGGCGGAGATGGGCCTCGGCGGCACCGAGCTTCAGCTGCGGCTGCGCCATGTAGGGCATCGCCAACTGCATCAGGGTCAGTGCATGCCGCAGGTCATCGTCGCCACCCGCCGCCTGCGCCTGGTAGTAGCCCAGCAGCCCCAGCAGGTCCACGTGGTAGCGCTCGCGATCCTGCGCCAGCGCATCCGCTGCGCCACGTACATCGCCGCTGCGGGCCCGGGCCGCGAGCGCCATCGTCAGCTCGTCGCGCCACGGCGTGCGCGCGACGGGCGTGCGGCCGGTCGCGCGCACGATGGCGTCGGCGACGCCGGGCGTGGAGTAGGGGTTCTGCCCGGTGACCAGGCGCCCGTCCACGACGACCTTCGCCATCATCAGCGGTGCTTCCTGCCACCGCACCCCGCGCCCGCGCAACGCATCCTCGAGCTGCCACGGGAACTCCTTCGCCCAGCGCTTGCCGAACACGGCTTCCTCTTCATTCGTGAAGCCGGTCATCGCCTTGCCTGCAACCAGCGATGTGCCGTCGCCGAGCTTCACGTCCACCAGCGCGGCGGGCCCATGACAGACCGCGCCGATCACAGCGCCCTGCATGTAGGCTTCGGCCAGTAGCGCCGCCAGCGCGTTGTCGCGCGGCAGATCGAACATCGCGCCCTTGCCGCCGACGACGTAAATCGCCGCGTAATCCGCCGCCTTCACCTCGCGCGTCGAACGCGTCGCCGCCAGCGTACGCATGGCCTCCGCATCGCCCAGCAACGCTGCGTTGAAAGGTTCCTGTGCGTTGTACTTGTCGGCTTCCACGGCACCGCCCTGCGGACTGGCGACGTCCACCTTCAGTCCATTGGCCTTGAAGATCAGCCAGGCTTGCGACAGCTCGTCGAATTCGTAGCCGGGGCGGGTCTCGCCCTGGTCGCGGCCTTCGCCGCTGACAACGATCAGCACCTTGTCCGGCATGGCGGCGTGCGCGGGCATTGCCGCGGCGAAGCAAAGCAGTGCGCCCAGTCGGCGCAGGGCGTTGGGAATCAGGGGCATGGGACGGGTCTCCGAGGGAAGGCCGCCAGTCTCCTGCGCCCGGATCAACCAAGCTTCAAACGCGCGCTACCAGCCCGTCTGCGGGCCGAACACGTAACGCTTCAGCGCCTTGCCGAAGCTGCGCGCATCGGTGACGGTTTCGGCATGCAGCCCGGCGTCGCGCGCGCCCTGCACGTTGGTGAACTTGTCGTCGACGAACAGCGTGCTGCCGGCATCCCAGCCCAGCACGTCGAGCGCACGCGTGAACGTCGCCGGGGCAGGCTTGCGCATCTGCAGTCCGCCGCTGGTCAGCACGCGGCCTTCGATCCTGGACGCCATCGGCGCGACGATGCGAGGGATCGCGTGCGTCATCATCACGCCGTTGTTGGTCAGCACGCCCAGGGAAAGGGCGGGGTGCAGCGCTGCGATGCGCTCCAGCACGCCGTCGATGGCCGTGCTGCCCGCCATGCGCGAACGCAGCCAGGTGTCTTCATCCACCATCACCCCCAGTCCCTCGCCCAGTCGGCCGAGATAGGCGGCGGTGTCGATCGCACCGCTGTCGTATTCGGTTTCCAGGCCCGAGACGAACAACACCTCGCGCACCCGTTCGGAGGCGCAACCCGCATGCGCGGCGAGGTGCGCGATGCGCACCTCGTGACGGTAGTGGGCCAGGACGCCGTCGAAATCGAACAGCACCTGGTGGATGCGGGGCTTCATCCCGCGGCGACGACCTTGAAGGCCTCGCGGGCGGCGGCGATCGTCGCGTCAATGACGTCGGGCGTGTGTGCGCTGGACATGAAGCCGGCTTCGAACGCCGACGGCGCCAGGTACACGCCGCGTTCCAGCATCGCGTGGAAGAAGCGGTTGAACGCCGCCGTATCGCAGGCCACGGCCTGCGCATAGGTGTCGACCTGCTGGTCGGTGAAGAACAGCCCGAACATCGCGCCGACGCGTGTGGTGGTCAGCGGCACACCGGCATCGCGCGCGGCGGCTTCCAGGCCTTCGCAGAGCGTCGCTGTCGCCGCGGCGAGGCGGTCGTGGAAACCCGGCGCCTGGATGAGTTCCAGCATCGCCAGACCCGCGGCCATCGCCACCGGATTGCCGCTCAGCGTGCCGGCCTGGTAGATCGGGCCGGCCGGCGCGATCTGCTGCATCAGGTCGCGACGGCCACCGTAGGCGCCCACCGGCATGCCACCGCCGATGATCTTGCCGAAGGTGGTCAGGTCCGGCGTGATGCCGTAGTGCGCCTGCGCGCCGCCCAGCGCCACGCGGAAGCCGGTCATCACTTCGTCGAAGATCAGCAGCGCGCCATGCTGCGTGCACAGGGCGCGCAGGTGCTGCAGGTAGCCTTCGCGCGGCGGTAGGCAGTTGGCGTTGCCGACGACGGGTTCGATGATCAGGCAGGCGATCTCGCTGCCGTACTGTTCGAACAGCTGCGTGGCGCCTTCGAAGTCGTTGTAGCTCAGCGTCAGCGTCAGTTCGCTCAGCCCCGCCGGCACGCCGGGTGAGGTGGGTACGCCCAGCGTCAGCATGCCGCTGCCGGCCTTCACCAGGAACGAGTCGCCGTGGCCGTGGTAGCAGCCTTCGAACTTGACGATGCGGTTGCGCCCGGTCGCGCCGCGCGCCAGGCGTATCGCCGAAAGCGTGGCCTCGGTACCCGAGTTGACCATGCGCACCATCTCGCACGACGGCACCAGGCGCGTGATCGTTTCCGCCATCGTCACTTCGGCCGGGCAGGGGGCGCCGTACGACAGGCCGTCCTGGATCGCTGCCTGCACCGCCTCGCGCACCGTCGAATGGTTGTGGCCGACGATCATCGGGCCCCACGAGCCGACGTAGTCGATGTAGCGATTGCCATCGACGTCGTGCAGGTACGCGCCATCGGCACGCTGCACGAAGAACGGTTCACCCCCGACCGACTTGAACGCGCGCACCGGCGAATTGACGCCGCCGGGCAGCAACTGCTGGGCGCGGGCGAAGAGGGCATGGGACTGATCGTGGTTCATGGGGATTCCAGAAAATAGGAGGTCGTCTTGTGGGAGCGACGTAAGTCGCGATGGAAGAGTCGTGATGCCTCATCGCGACTTACGTCGCTCCCACGGGGAGCATCAGGTTCCGTCAAATCCTGCTCGGTAGGCTTGCGCCGCGGCCACCGGATCGGCCGCCTCGAACACGCCGCCGATCACGGCGACCAGGTCGGCACCGGCCGCCACCAGCGGGCCCATATTGTCCGGCGTTATGCCGCCTATCGCCACCCGCGGGACGCCCAGCGCCGCTACGTCGGCCAGCAATGGCGGCGTGGCGCGTCGCGTCGTCACCTTGCTCGTGGTCGGGAAGAACGCGCCGAACGCCACGTAGCTGGCGCCTGCCGCTACCGCGCGTTCGGCGAGTACGTGCTCGTCGTAGCACGAGGCGCCGACGATGGCTTCCGGGCCCAACAGCGCCCGCGCGGCGGCGACGCCGCCATCGTCCTCGCCGAGGTGCACGCCGGCGGCGCCGACCGCGGCAGCGAGTGCCACGTCGTCGTTGACGATCAGCGGCACGCCGGCGTCGACGCACAGCGCCTGCAGCGCCTTGGCCTGCACCAGGCGTCGTTCGGCGTCCGCGTCCTTCTGCCGGTACTGCAGCCAGGTCGCCTGCGGCAGCACGGCGGCCACCCGCGCCAGCAGGCGGGCAGTGTCCGGCTCCTCCGGGGTAATGAGGTACAGCCCGCGGGCGCTACGGACGGACGGGGGCAGGGATGTCATCGGCGAACTTCCGGTGCGCGGGCGGCGATGGGACAATGGCCGCTCCTCCAAGCCGGCATTATCCCGTGACCGACGCCACCGCCACCATCTTCCGCACCTGGATGTGCGTGGTCTGCGGCTTCCTCTACCACGAGGCCGACGGCCTGCCGGAAGAAGGCATCGCCCCCGGCACCCGCTGGGAAGACATCCCCGATGACTGGACCTGCCCCGACTGCGGCGTCAGCAAGGAGGATTTCGAGATGGTGGAGCTGGAACCCTGAGCTATCCCAGGGATGCGCTCAATGCATCCGCGATGTGCGCACCGCGCTGAGTTCCACCAGTTGTTCGCGCAGTTCCGCCGCGTCCTTCGCTTCCGGTGACAGATGCAGGTAGCGGGCGAGGTCGCGTTGCGCGCCAGCGCGGTAATCCATCTTCAGGTACGCCTGGCCGCGGTCGCGCAGGGCGTCGGGCTGGTCGGGCGTCAGCTTGAGCACGCGGTCGGCGCAGCGCGCGGCGCGGTCCCATTCCTCGCGTTCGGCATATACGCCATGCAGGTTGCGCAGCGTGCGCACGAGGATGGCGCGGTGCGAGGCCGGGTTGAGGATGTGCAACAGCGCGGCGTCGTCGGGGATGTCGCCCCCCAGGTGCGGCTTGGCGCGCTCGCGCAGTTCATCCACGCCGAGCGGACGGCCGCCGTTGAAGGGGTCCATCACCAGCAGGCCATCGTCGACCGGCAGGCGCACCAGAAAGTGGCCGGGGAACGACACGCCATCCAGCGGCACGCCCAACCGGCGTGCGACTTCCATCTGCACCATCGCCAACGACACCGGATTGCCGAGCCGGCGCTCGAACACCTCGTTGAGGTAGCTGTTGCGCGGGTCGTAGTACTCGTCGTGGTTGCCGGTGTAGCCGAGTTCGTCGAACAGGTGTCGGTTGATGGCCGCCATCTTCAGCGGCCACGGCTCGATCATGGCGATCTCGTGACGGAGATGCTCCGCGTGGCTCTGGACCAGCGTGTCGTAGAGGTCGGGGTCCAGTCCGGGATATTCGTCGCGCGCGATCAGCAGCGCAGTTTCCAGCAGCGGCACCGTTTCATCGGGCTGGCTGGCCAACGCATTCCATTCCGGCAATGTCAGTCGATCCCCCATGCCGACAGACTGGGGCCAATTCCACCGCGAATCAAGCCTCAGCGGACGGGCGGAATGCCCTTGCCGAGGGTGAGCTCGGCACCGTCCTGGAGCTTGAGGCGCTCGGCTTCGCCGGCATTCAGTTCCAGCACGAAGCGGGCCGGTTGGTCGCTGGGGTAGGACGGGCAGGCGTCGCCCGCCGAGCAGGGCGGCACGTTGCGCTGCTGGGTGACCAGCTTGCGGCCCGCATCGAAGTACAGGATGTCCAGCGGGATGCGCGTGTTCTTCATCCAGTAGGCCTGCGGTTCCTCGGCCTCGTGGATGAAGAGCATGCCGGTGCCGTCCGTCAGCGTGTCGCGGAACATCAGGCCGCGCGCGCGCTCGGTGTCGTCGTCGGCGATCTCGACGGTATAGCGCTTGCCGCCGATCTCGACCCATTCACCGCCACTGGCACAGCCGCTGAGCAGGAGGACGGAGAGCAGGGCGGGGGACATGCGGTGCATGGCGGCTTCCGGCGATCGGGGGCGACAGTCTACGCCATGGCCCCGACCGCGGCGCCGGCTCAACCGGGCGATGCGTCCGCCGGTAGCTGCACTCGCACCCAGCTCGCGATGCGGTCCGTCACGCGGCGGTTGTCCCGGTAGTACGCCGCGTTGTCGGCCAGTGCGTGCCAGCGCTGCTGGTCGCGGCACAGGTGATGGAGTTGCTCGACGAAGCGTTGCATCAGTGCGGCATCGGGTTGCGCGCCATGACTCTGTGCGCCGTGCATCAGGTCGAGCAACAGCAGCACACCGTCATGACACTGCTCAGCCTGCAGACGTGCGCCCATGTACAGCAGGTCGAGCTGTGCGGGTGACAGCAAGGTGATGCCCGGGTCGGCCAGGCTTTGGGTGGGACCGGATTGCAGCGCCTGCAATGCCTGCTCCAACGGACTGGGCCCGTCGTCGATTCCCTGGATCGTCGGCGCGACCGGTGCTGCGTCATCCGCGTCCATCGGTGAATCGGTTACGTCCTGTGAGATGGGCATGGAGCACTCCTTGCTTTGCCGGGGGCTGCGGCGATGCCTGTGTGAGCGCGTTCGGCATGCCGGTGGTTGCCGAATATATGAACACAAAATGTTCGCGTCAATTAACTTTGATAGTGATGCACGCCCTTGCCCGTGCGCGTAAGTTTCCGGCATGGCAGACGAACGAGAAAAATTCGCGCAACGCCTCGTGCACGCGATGCAGCAGGCCGGCTACGAGCCGCGCCCGATTGTCCTGTTCCATCTTTTCAACGCGAAATATCGCGGCTCTTCCGTCACGTTCCAGACGGTCTCGCGCTGGCTCAGGGGGCGCGCGCTGCCGGAGCAGGACAAGCTGCAGGTGATGGCCGATCTGCTCGGCGTCGAACCGCATGCGCTGCGGTTCGGGATGTCGCCGCGCTCGCGCGTGGCGGAAGCGCGGCCGCCGTGGCCGGCCGGCGCCGGCAGCCGCGAACGACAGGTGGTGGAGGCCTTCCTGCAGCTGCCGCCGAAGAAGCGCGAGCTCGTCGGCGAACTGGTAAAGGCCTTGTCGGAAAGCGCCTAGGCGCCTCCGATCACTTCAGCACGATCGGTGGTTCGCCGCCGACGATGACGATATCCGCCGGACGGCGGGCGAACAGGCCCACGCTGACGACGCCGGGGATCTGGTTGATCTCGCGCTCCATCGCCACCGGATCGGTGATCGACAGGTTGTGGATGTCCAGGATCAGGTTGCCGTTGTCGGTCACCGTGCCGTCGCGCCAGACCGGCTGACCGCCGGTCAACGCCAGGATCTCGCGCGCGACCAAGCTGCGCGCCATCGGGATGACTTCCACCGGCAGCGGGAACTTGCCGAGCACCGGCACCTGCTTGCTCGGGTCGACGATGCAGACGAACTGCTTGCTGGCCTCGGCGATGATCTTCTCGCGCGTCAGCGCAGCGCCACCGCCCTTGATCAGGCGCTTGTGCGGATCGCACTCGTCGGCGCCATCCACGTACAGCGACAGCGTGCCGGTGTGGTTGAGGTCGAGCACCTCGATGCCATGCTGCTTCAGCCGCGCGGTGCTCTGGTCGGAACTGGAGACCGCACCCTTGATGCGGTCCTTGATGCCCGCCAGCGCATCGATGAAGAAGGCGACGGTGGAGCCCGTGCCCACGCCGACGATCATGCCGTCCTCGACGAACTCGATGGCCTTTTCGCCGGCCAGGCGCTTTGCTTCGCTCATGGGAATTTCGGTATCAGGAAGGGAGAAAGGGGTTCACTCGAGCGCGAGCAGGAATTTCCATTGCGCGGCGGTGACCGGCAACACGGAGAGGCGGTTGCCGCGCTGGATCAGCGCGAAGCCTTCGCCGAGGGCGTCGCCATGCTGTTTGATCTCGTCGAGCGTGATCGTGCGCTTGAGCTTGCGGTCGAACTTCACGTCCACCAGCGACCAGCGCGGTTCCTCGCGCGTGCTCTTGGGGTCGTAGTAGTCGGACTTCGGATTGAACTGGGTGTCGTCCGGATAGGCCGCCGTCGCCACCGTGGCGGTGCCGACGATGCCGGGTTCCTTGCAGTTGGAGTGGTAGAACAGCACGCCGTCGCCGACCTGCATGGCGCGCATAAAATTGCGCGCCTGGTAGTTGCGCACGCCGTTCCACGGCTCCGTGCCGACCTTCTTCAGGTTGTCGATCGAGAAGGTGTCCGGCTCCGACTTCATCAGCCAGTAGTGCTTGCGTGCGGTCATTGCGGGTGTTCCGGCGGAGCGGTGGAGGGAGTCAGGGTGTCGCGTTCGGTGCAGATCGCATCCAGCGGTACGTCCCAGGCCTGGGCGCCGACCGAAGCCACGCGCTGCGCCTCGAAACCGACACCCACGAGCCAGGGCGGCGCGGGGTGGTGCAGTCGGGACGCCAGCGTGCGGTCGTACCAGCCACCGCCCATGCCGAGGCGGTGGCCCGCGCGGTCGAAGCCCACCAGCGGCACGGCGATCAGCGCCATCTCGCTTGCGGAGAGCCCGGAGCGCGGATCGATGTCGGGTTCGGGAATGCCGTAGCGGTTGGTCACCAGCGCATCGCCGGGACGCCACGGCGCAAAGCGCAGGGCCTCGTCTTCGGCCAGTACCGGCAAGCAATAGACCACGCTCTTTGGCAGGCGCAGTTGCCAGCTGTGCAGCCCGATCTCCCCATCCATCGCCCAGTAGCCAGCCACATAGCCGTTCGATGGCGCGAACGGCAGCGCCAACAGGCGCGCAGCGAGCGCGTCGGCCCCGGCGATGCGTTCGGCGGCGGGAAGGGCCTTGCGGCGTGCGCGCAGATCTCGGCGGAGCGCGTCGCGCTGTGCCGTCATGGTCGCGGGGAGGGATGGGTGGACATGCGCGAATTTTACGGCATGCGTCCCGGCGTTGCCGGGGTGGGACCGCGGGAGCGGCGTCAGTCACGGCCCTTGGCGTCGGGTCCCCGGTGCAATCGGCTTCGTTTCGAAGTCATCCCGCTCAAGGGCGGGTGCAACAGGACCGGCCGGGTCGCGGCTGATGCCGCTGCCGCGGGAAAAATACGTCCTCCGCCATCAACGATGCTCACGAAACGACCTTGAACCCGGGGTTCAAGTGGGAAGGCTGGGGAACCATCGGGCTTTCCGCTGCGAGGCAGACCTGCACTCCCGGTACCGTCGCCATCCCGTGGTCGTCATTAAGGGACAAGGCGAATGTTTGCGTGCGCTGTCGAGGACAGCAGAGGACGCGAGGCCAGTATAGCGAGTTGAAAAAAGTTGCCTAGCCCGTTCGTCGGCGGATTCAGTCCGCAGTCGGTGTGGTGCGCATGCCGTTACGGCGCGCCGAGTGCGGCGTCGAGCTTGCGATGCAGGTCCTGCAGCGTGCGTTCGACATCGCGATTGCGCGCGTGCTGTTCATCGCGCAGCTGCTGCAATTCGTGTGCCAGGTTCAGTGCGGCGAGCACGGCGACGCGATCCACGGCCGCCATGCGGTTGCTGCCGCGCACTTCGCGCATGCGGCTGTCGAGCAGCTTGGCGGCCGCCATCAGGCCGGAGCGCTCGTCGGGCGAAACGCCCACGGTGTACTCGCGGTCGAGGATGTGGACACTGACGGGCTCGGTGGCGCTCACGTGTGCTGCTCCAGGGATTTCAGGCGGCTGATCATCGCTTCGACCCGCGAACGCGCCTGTTCGTTCTTGGCCAGCAGTTGCGAACGTTCGCCCACCAGTTGCTCCTGCTGGTGGCGCAGGCTGCGGTTTTCCTCGGACAGCCGCTGGCAGCGGTCCGCCAGGTCCTGGATGCGCGCGCTGAGCGCGCGGAGCTGGTCGAGCAGGTCGGCATTGTCCATGGCGGCCACGATAGGCATGCGCTCGGCGGGTGGTCAAGGGCGGCCGGGCAGGGGATGCGACGGCGGTCGCGACGCGGGGCTCGAAGCGCTCCCGCGCGGGTTCAGGAAGCGACGCGGATGCCGGAGCCTGGGTAGTACTCGCGGATGAACCGCAAGCACTGGTCCGGGCTGAGCGCCTGCGCGACCCAGTGGCCCTGCACCTCGTCGCAACCGTGGCTGCGCAGGAATTCGTACTGGTCCCACGTCTCCACGCCTTCGGCCACCACCTTCAGCGCCAGCGACTGGCCCATGGTGATGATGGTGCTGGTGATGGCTTCGTCGTCGCTGTCGTGGGTCAGGTCGCCGATGAACTCGCGGTCGATCTTCAGCGTGGTCAGCGGCAGGCGCTTGAGGTACGCCAGCGACGAATAGCCGGTGCCGAAATCGTCGATCGCCAGCGAGATGCCCAGGCGACGGCACGCGCGCAGCGTGTCCGCGTTCTGCTCGGGGTTCGCCATGATGACGCTTTCGGTGAGCTCCAGCTCCAGCCGGTTGGCCGGGATGCCGGTTTCCTCCAGCGTGCGCGCCACCACGGCCTGCAGGTCGCCGCGCTGGAGCTGCGTGGCGGACACGTTGACCGCGACGGACAGTTCTTCCAGGCCGGCGTCGTGCCAACTGCGCAGCGTCAGGCAGGCCTCGCGCAGCGCCCAGGCGCCGAGCTCGAGGATCATCCCGGACTCTTCGGCCAGCGGGATGAACTGCGCCGGCGAGACCATGCCGAATTCGCGGCTGTCCCAGCGCAGCAGCGCTTCCACGCCGGTGATGCGCTGGCGCGAGATGGACAGGCGCGGCTGGAACACCAGCGAGAGTTCGTTGCGGTCGATCGCACGTCGAAGCGCGCTGGCCAGGATGGCGCGATGGCGGTTCTTCTCGTCCATCGTTTCCGAATACACCTGGTAGGTGTGCCGGCCCATCGCCTTGGCCTGGTACATGGCCGTATCGGCGTGCTTGAGCAGTTCGGTCGGGACCTGCGCATGCTCGGGGTACAGGCTGATGCCGATCGAGGGCGAAACCGCCAGCTCGAGCCGTTCGCCGAAATTCAGCGGTGCACGGAATGCCTGGATGATCCGCTGCGCCACGTCCTCGGCGTCGGGCAGGCCGTTGATGTCTTCCAATACCACCGTGAACTCGTCGCCGCTCAGGCGTGCGACGGTGTGCTGGGTGCCGACGGTCTGCTGCACACGTGCCGCCGCGGCGCGCAGGATGCGGTCGCCGGTGGCATGTCCGAGCGAATCGTTGATGTCCTTGAAGCGGTCCAGGTCGATGAACAGCACCGCCACATGTCCGTGCTCGCGGCGCGCCCGCACGATGGCGCGCGACAGCCGCTCGGACAGCAGCGAGCGGTTGGGCAGGCTGGTGAGGGTGTCGTAGTTGGCCAGGTAGCGCAGTTCCTGTTCGGCGCGCTTCTGCTCGGTGATGTCGGTGAGCACCTGCACGTACAGCGGACGCTCGCCGCTGACGTCGGGCACCACGTTGGTCTCGATGCGGCAGAGGATCTCTTCGCCATCCTTCCGGACCTTCCACACCTCGCCGGACCAGCGCCCGGTCAGGCGCAGCTCGCGATGCATGCGTTCGAAGAAGGCGTCCTCGTGCTGGTCGCTGTCCAGCATGGTCATCGGCTGGCCGATGATCTCGTCTTCGGCGTAGCCGGTGATGCGGGTGAAGGCCGGGTTGATCGTGATGAACTGGTGGGCCCAGTCCAGCACGGCGACGGCTTCGTTCATGCTGCGCATCACTTCGCCGGCGATGCGGTGTTCGTACTCGGCGTTGCGGCTGGCGGTGATGTCGCGCGCGGTGCCTGCGATGCGTACCGGTTGCCCTTCCGCATCGCGCTCCACCACGCGGCCGCGCGCGCGCACCCACACCCAGGTGCCGTTGCCCAGCATGTCCATGCGGTGTTCGGAGGTGAAGATCGGCGACTTGCCCTGCAGGTGGAGGCGCAGCCGCTCCATCACCAGCGGCAGGTCTTCCTCGTGGATGGTCGGTACTTCGCCCTGCCGGGTGAGCACGGTGATGTCGGACGTCTGCACGGCGTTTTCGTCCGCGCGCATGCGGTACAGCCGGCGCTGCACCAGGTCGTAGTCCCAGAACTGTTCGCCCGAAGCCCACAGCGCGAGCTTCAGGCGCTCATCGCGATTGCGCAGTGTTTCGCTGCGCGGCGGCTCCGGCTGCACTTGGCGCGCTGCCAGCCAGCCCTGCCACCAGCGCCGCGTGCCGATCACCACCACGCCAAGCAGGACCGCGCCCGCCAAGCCCATGACCAGGGGCCGGGACGACAGCGGGGAGGCCGTTGCGAGGACTGCAGCGACAGGAAGAGGCGGCATGGGGGTGGACGGACCGTCCGGGCCAAGGTGATACCGGAGTGTAGGCATGCGTACACACGCACAACAAGCCGGGATGCGGGTTTTCGTTGGTACAATCACGGGGTTGTCCGAAACCTGCAGCGGATTGCGTTCTTCTATGCCCGACCTTCCCGATATCGCCGCCGTCGATGCGGCATCCCGCCAGCTGGGACTGGCGACGGACGCCTCGGAATTGCACGGCGCGTTGTGCGGCTGGCTCGCCGGTGGCGGTGCCGCCGACGGTACCTGGCTGGCCCGCGCCCTGGCCGACGATGCGTTGCCAGCACCCGCAGCGGGGAGTGTCCTGGACCAGTTGCGCGAAGCGGCCGTCGTCCAGCTCGAGGATCGCGGTTTCTCGTTCGACCTGCTGTTGCCTGCTGCCGACCGTTCTCTGGACGAGCGCGCCGAAGCGCTGTTCGGCTGGTGCCGCGGGTTCCTGGGTGCGTTCGGGCTCGCCGCGGGTGCGACGCCGCCACTGTCCGAGGAAGGTCAGGAAGCGCTGCAGGATCTCGCGCGCCTCGCCAAGGCGTCTGCCGAAAGCAGCGAGGACGAGGAAGACGAGGACGCGCTGGCCGAACTGGAAGAGTTCGTCCGCGTCGCGGCCTTGCTGCTGCACGGTGATTGCGTCCTCGGGCCCCGGCATCGCCGGAGCCTGAACTGATGAAGGCGCTGACCGGCATCACCGCGGCGGAGTTCACCCGCCGGCGCCGGCAGCTGATGCGGATGGCCGGCAACGACGCCATCCTGGTGCTGCCGGCCGCGCCCGAGCGCATCCGCAGCCACGACACCCACTACCCGTACCGACAGGATTCCGACTTCTGGTACCTGTGCGGTTTCCCCGAGCCGGATGCGGTGCTGGTCCTGGTGCCGGGCCGCAAGCATGGCGAAGCGATCCTGTTCTGCCGCGAACGCGATCCCGAACGCGAGGGCTGGGACGGTCCGCGCGCCGGCCAGGATGGCGCGGTCAACGACTACGGGATGGACGATGCCTATCCCATCGACGATCTCGACGAGATCCTGCCGGGGCTGCTCGAAGGCCGTTCGCGGGTGTACTACCACTTCGGCCGCGATGCCGACTTCGACCTCAAGTTGATCGGCTGGGTGCGCCACGTGCGCGCGCAGGTCCGCCAGGGCGCGCAACCGCCGCACGAGTTCCTCGAACTCGGGCACCTGCTGCATGACCTGCGCCTGTTCAAGTCGAAGGACGAGATCAAGCTGATGCAGCGCGCTGCCGACATCAGCGTGCAGGCGCACCAGGCCGCGATGCGTGCCGCGCGGCCCGGCATCCGCGAATACGAATTGCAGGCGGACCTGGAGCGCGTGTTCCGCGCGAACGACGCCTGGCCGGCCTACAACAGCATCGTCGGCGCCGGCCATAACGCCTGCGTGCTGCACTACCGCGCCAACACCGCGCAGGCGCGCGATGGCGATCTGGTGCTGATCGACGCGGGTGCGGAATACCGCGGCTATGCCTCGGACATCACCCGCACCTTTCCGGTCAACGGCCGCTTCACGCCGGCACAGCGCGCGCTGCACGACTTGGTGGGCGATGCGCAGCGCGCCGCGCTGGGTTGCGCACGCGTGGGCGTGCCCTACGAAGCCGGCCACGTGGCCGCGGTGGAGACGCTCACCGAGGGTCTGCTGCGGCTCGGTCTGCTGAAGGGCAAGCTGGAGAAGCACCTGGCCGAGGGCAACTACCGCCGGTTCTACCGCCACAAGACCGGCCACTGGCTGGGCCTGGACGTGCACGATGTCGGCGACTACCGCATCGATGGCGATTCGCGCCTGCTGGAACCCGGCATGGCCTTCACTATCGAGCCCGGCCTGTACGTCTCGCACGACGACACCACGGTGGACGCGAAGTGGCGCGGGATCGGCATCCGCACCGAGGACGACGTGCTGGTCACCGCCGACGGCCCGGTCGTGCTGACCGATGCGCTGGCGCGCAGCGCCGACGAGATTGAAGCGGTGATGGCGTCCACCTGACGGCGGCTTACATCAACTGCAGGCTTACCTCTCCAATCCACAGCTGACGCCAGCGCGCGAGCTTCTCTTCAGGTGACAGCCGCTGCGGCGAGGTCGATGCCGTGGGCGCGAAGGCGTCGCGCTCCTCCAGGCACCCGGTGTTGACCGCCGCGTACGTGCGCTCGCCGTCCTCGAACAGCACTGCCAACAGCACGCCGCACTCGCCGCACAGCAGGAATTGCGCGGCCAGCGAGCCCTGCCGATAGCGACGTAGACATTCAGGACGATGCGCATGAATGATCAGTTGCGCGTTCGCGTCCGACACCCATGCCGCACCATGCGCGCGGCAGAAGCTGCAGTCGCAGGCGCGTGGCACCGTGTCTGCGGGTACCCGCGTGGTGGAGAGCACGAGGGTGATCGTGCCGCAATGACAGCCGCCCTGGAGCGTCGCGCGGGTCGCAGTCATCGGCGCGGATCAACCGCCGCGGGAACGCCAGGCCGCGGGTGTTTCATTGGTCAGGTCTTCGGCGCGGGCGCGCGCCGCTTCCAGCGGCCGGATCTCCAGTGTCAGGCCGAAGGCCAAACAGGGATTCTCCGAGGCGATCCGTGCAGCGTCTTCGAGCGACTCGGCCACGATGAACCAGTAGCCCCCCACCAGCTCTTTCGCTTCGGCGAACGGCCCATCGGTGATGCCGTCGCGGGTGACGCACTTGCTGCGCGCTTCCAATCGGCTGCCGGGCTTCAGCATGCCCTCGGCCAATCCGCGCTCGTACCAGGTGTAGAAGCGGTCGATCGCGTTCTGCACGTCCTGCGGCGACGCAGATTCGTCCCACTGTCCGCGGGAAATCAACAGGTAATCGGATGTCGTCATGGCCTCATGCCTCCGTCATTGCCCTGCGGGCGGCTCCCACAACTCGACCTTGTTGCCTTCGGGGTCCAGCACCCAGCCGAACTTGCCCTGCTCGGATACCTGAGGATCGCCGACCACGTTGCAGCCTTCCTCGCGCAGCGCGGCCAGCAACGCGTCCAGGTCGGCCACGCGGAAATTGATCATGAAGCTCGCGGTGCTGGGCGCCATGTAGGTGGTGTCCTGCTTGAACGGACTCCAGATCGTCATGCCGGCCGGGCTGCCTTCACCGCCCCACGGGAAGATCGCGCCGCCCCAATCGGATACGTCCAAGCCCAGGTGGTCGCGGTACCACGCACTGAGCGCCTTGGGGTCCGCCGATTTGAAGAAGATGCCGCCGATGCCGGTGACGCGTTCCATGTGGACCTCCGTGGATGTCGTGATGGTGCAGAAGGCGCGAGTGTGTCAGCCCGCTGGTGGCATCGCCAGTGAAGCCGCACCAAGTGCTGCAAACACGCCCAACAAGAACACCAGGCCGTAGCGCAGGCGCAAAGGGATGTTGGGGCGGCCGTACAGCCGCTCGGCTTCCTTCGCGTCGAGCAGCCAGCCGTGCTGGCAGACGGGGCAGGCAAGCTGGTAGCGCCGGCCGTAGACGAACCCGAACAGCAGGTCGAAGCGGCCGTACTTGTACGTGAACTGCGGCTCGAACTCGCGCATTTCGTCGCAACGCGGGCAATGGTGCGGTTCGGGCGGGCCGACCGACACCACCTGTTCCCCTTGGCCGATCATGAACATCATGCGTGCCGTCCCGTAGCGTGGTTCAGCGCGCTTCTGCGAATGCCGGCCGTGTCAGGTTGTCGGCGTCGCCGTCCGTGCAGAGCACTTCGTCCTCGATGCGGATGCCGCCGTACGGGCGGAAGGCATCGACGCGCGCCCAGTCCACGCTGGCGGCGTGGCCGTTCTTCTTCACTTCGTCCAGCAGCAGGTCGATGAAGTAGAGGCCGGGTTCGATCGTCACGACCATGCCCGGGTCCAGCACGCGGGTCATGCGCAGGTAGGGATGGCCGGCGGGGCGTTCGATGCGGCCGCCGCGATCCGTCGCCGCGAAGCCCGCGACATCATGCACCTGCAGGCCGATCGGATGGCCCAGGCCGTGCGGGAAAAAGGCGGCGCTGACGCCGGTGGCCAGCGCCGCTTCCGGCGACACGGTGATCACGCCGAAGTCCTTCAGGATGCCCATCAAGGTGAGATGCGCGTCCACGTGCAGTTGCTTGTAGTCCACGCCGCTACGCACCCCGGCGCACATCGCCTGCTGCGCGGTGTCGACCGCATCGATCATCGCCTGGAATTCGCTGGCGGTGTCGTAGGCATACGTGCGCGTGATGTCGCTGGCATAGCCATGGAAGCTGGCGCCGGCGTCGATCAGGAAGCTGCGCAGCGGCGCCGGTGCGACGCGCTGCAGTTCGGTGTAGTGCAGCACGGCCGCGTGTTCGTTCAGGCCGATGATGTTGCCGTACGGCAGGTCGTTGGCATCCTGGCCGACGGCGGTGCAGTAGGCCATGTGGATGCCGAACTCGCTTTCGCCCGCGCGGAACGCCGCTTCTGCCGCGCGGTGGCCGCGCACGGCCAGGCGTTGCGCCTGGCGCATCAACGCGATCTCGTACGGTGTCTTGTAGGAGCGCTGGTATTCCAGGTACTGGATGACGGGCTCGGGGTTGTTCGGCGTGTAGTCGCCGAGCGCGCTCTGTGGTTCGCCGAGGATCGCGCTGCGCGCGGCCGGCGGCAGCAATGCGATCGCCTCGTCGGGCTTGCGGATGATCTGGATGTCGAAGTGGTCCACCCACCAGCCGCTGGGCGCATCCGGCACCACGTGCCAGTAGTCGAACGGCTGGTAGAAGATCACCTTCGGCCGTTCGCCCGGCGTGTACACCATCCAGCTGTAGGGCAGGCGCGTCATCGGCAGCCAGGCCTTGAATTGCGGGTTCACCGCGTACGGATAGTCGCGGTCGTCGAACACCTGCCAGTGCTGCGTGCCGCTGGGCACGACCAGATGATCGAAGCCGCCGCGCGACAGCGCCTCGTCGGCACGCCGCTTCATCAGCGCCAGGTGGTCCGCATAGAGCGGGACGAGGCGGGCGGCGAGATCGGCGGGTGCATTCATGGCGGAGGCTCTTGCGGGAGAACCGCCATTTTGCCGCATCCGGCGCGTGCAGGCCGCGGCGCGGGTCCTATTCGGCTTCCGGCCCGGCGTTGACCCACTGGCGCAGGCGTTCCAGCGGCTCGCGGTCGATGGTCAGGAAGCGCAGGCCGGCGAAGGCCTGGCCGGGCGTATTGGCCGGCGCGGACCACAGCAGGTGGGCACCGACGTCGATCGGCACGTCCTGGCCGCGGTCGTCGCGCAGGTGGAACCGCAACTGGTACAGCGCGTCCTCGGTCACCGGTTCGGTCGCCACCAGGAGCATGCCCGATTCGGACAGGTTGCCCAGGCGACCGATGACTTGTTCGGTCATCAGGTCGAACACGGCGACCGGCTTGGGCACGTTGCGCCGGCGGGCGCGGCGGAACTCGCGCATCATGCGGCGTCTCCTGCGGGTTCGGCGTCGCCGCGGCGGCCAGTCAGGCTGCGCAGCGCGTTGAGCGTGGCGTTCCATGCGCGGTCGATCAGGCGGCCGCGGTCTTCGGTGACCACCTGCGCCTGGCCCTTGGCCATCAGGTGCGCCAGCGTATCCAGTGAATGTTCGCCGACGCGCTGCCCGCGCTGATTGACGAACAGCGCGTTGCCGGTGACCGGGCTGAACCACGAAAGACGCTGGCGCTGCACGTCGCCCTGCTGGTTGCGGGTGAACTCGAACCAGGTGCCGAACGGCAGCGTGCGCAGGTAGTCGTAGCACTCCTGTTCCTGCGGCGTGCGTGGCTGCGATGGCTTTTTCTTGACCTCGTTCTGTCCGCCCAGGCGTGCGCGCGCCTTCAATCGCGCGGTGAGCTCGGTGCGCGAGGTGGTCTCGTCTTCCTCGGCGCTCGACAGGCGACGCGCGATCGCAGCTGCTTCGTCCTCGTGGTACCCCACCTGGACCAGAGATTTCTCCACCTTGCCGGCCAACTCGGGGTTGGCACCTTGCGCGGTGGTGGTGGCGGCAACGATCTCCAGCGTGGTTTGCAGCTGGTCGGCCCACTCGCCGGAGGTTTCGCCGTTACGCAACTGGGTGAGCGTGAGCACGTCGGCCCAGGCCTGGCTGAGCAGGGCCTGCACGAATTTCTGCGGCTTGGCCTCGGCCATCGCGGATGCGATGGTCTCGGCGGCGCGTTGCTTGGCGATCTCCAGCCGGTCCTTGCCGCGCGCGGCCTCGACCTGCCGGCGCTCGGCCAGTTCGGCCTTGCGCACGGCGGCCTGCAGGTGCTGCTGCACATCGCGGTGGGCGTCCTCGAAGACGGCTTCATCGCCTTCGTACGTCTCCACGACGGTTTCGACGGCCTTGTGCAGCTTCTGCACCAGGTGCGGGTCGACGTCGTCTTCGCCCAGCCAGGTCGCGCCGGACTCCGCGACGGTGTTGAGCAGGTCGCGCGCGGGGTGCTGCGCACGCAGGAAGAAGTTGCGGTCGCGCAATGCGGCCTGGATCACCGGCACTTGCAGGCGCACGAGCATGTCGGCGGCCGGGGCGTCGTGCTGCACCTCGCGTTCGATCTCGTTGTAGAGCAGGTCCAGCAATTCGAAGGTGTCCGAGTCCGCGCTGGCGAGCGTGGCGTTGGGGCCGTGCTGCGCGCGCGCGGCGGCGAGCATGGCCTGCTGCAGATCCTGCACGGTGCGCCGTGGTTGGTCGGGCGTCCGGGCGGGAAGCGGCGTGGCCTGCATGCCTTGCAACGTGCTCAGTACGTCGGGCGTAGGGAGCAGACGAGGTGTTGCGGCCTGCGCGCCCGCACCTGCGGCGCCACCCTGGCCGGACACGGCATGGCCGCCCATGCCTCCGGCAACCGACGCCCCTGACGTGGTACCGACCGGTTCCTGGGTCAACATCCCAGGAGTACCCGGGGCGCCGGCTCCGCCTGCCAACGCTTGGGCATCGGCCTGCAGGCCGCCACGACGGATGGCCAGCAGTTTCTGCAGTACCTCGAACGAGCCCGCGGCATCGGCGGCAGCGCCAGCGTCCGTGGGCGCGGCGTCGCGCGGCGGGAGCGGCGGTGGCGTACTGCCGCTGCCGGTTTCAGGCGCGCTGCTACCCATCAGGGCTCCGGCGACCGCCTGCAGTTGGTCGGGCGTCAGCGTGGCCCAGTGCGAGGACGTGCCCTGGCCATTCCAGCCGGTCATGGGACGCGCTGCGCCATCGCCCTCGTCGCGCGGATTCCGTCGGATGGCGTCCTGCGCGCGCACGCGTCGCGGCTGGTACACCAGGCCGGGCAGAATGCCTTCGCGCGAAAGGAACTGATTCACCGTGCCGGCCCATTCGGCGTAGTTCAGCATCACCTTCTGGTCGAAGGTGCGGTACAGCACGAGCTGCGCATCCAGCGACAGCTGCAGGCACTCCGCGGCCTCCTTCAGCACGTGGCACAGGCGGTTCGGGCCCAGCGGCAACGATTCCGCCTCATAGGCCGGCTGTCCGGCGAGCACGCCGAAGCGCTGGCCCAGCATCAGGATCTGCGCGTTGCCGCGCTGCTCGTGCCGGCGCGCGACTTCACGCAGCACGATCTCCTGGTCCATCACCGCGTCCTCGACGAGGGTCAGGGTCTGGTAGTCCAGACGAGCGGCCGAGGGCGCGTCGCTCGCCGTGCGCGGCGCGCGGATGGAAGCCAGTTCGGCCTCGAGGCCGAACATGTAGTGCGGCGCCAGCTCGGTGCGATGCTTCTGCAATGCGCGCAGGTCGACGAAGACCTGCGCCTGCAAGTGGTTGCTGCGGGCCTGGTCGGCGTGCTTGAACAACTGCTGCTCGAACTCCACCAGCATCGCGTTGATCGCGGTGATGAAATCCGTGGATACGTGGTCGAACAGGTTCTGCATCACGCGACGCACGCGCGGAGGCAGCGCGGCCGATGCGATCGTGGTCGGCGCGGCAGCGGGCGAAGGCGGTCGTGGCGCGGTCATCGGTGCGGCGGGCTCCCCTGTGGCGCCATCATTATCACACCCCGTACAGCCTGCGCATCCGTCCATCGCCGGGTGGGCATGGTGGAGTCACGCGTCCAGGAAGAGCTCGATCACATCATTGGTGAAGCGTCGGCCCAGCGCGGTCGGACGGACATGGGTGTCGGACAGGCTCACCCAGCCCTGCTGCAATGCCTGTGCCAGGGCATCGGCGATGGTCGCGCGGCCGAGGCCGGTGGTCGCCTCGAAATCGGCCAGGGCGAAGCCTTCCTGCAGGCGCAGCGCGTTGAGCATGAACTCGAAGGGTCGGCGTTCGGGCGTGATGTCGTCGTCCCCGCCGATGGCCACGGGCGTGCCCGCCGCGGCGAGGTAGGTGGTGGGATGCTTGACCTTCCAGCGCCGCAGGATCTGCTGCGTTGCACCCACGGTGATCTTGCCGTGCGCGCCGGCCCCGATGCCGATGTAATCCCCGTAACGCCAGTAATTGAGGTTGTGCGCGCAACGGCGCCCCGGGCGGGCGTAGGCGCTGACTTCGTAGTGCTGGTAGCCGGCCTCGGCCAGCAGCGCCTGGCAGTGCTCCTGCATGTCCCAAGCATGGTCGTCGTCTGGCAAGCCCTGCGGTGGCCGGGCGAAGAAGACCGTGTTCGGTTCCAGCGTGAGTTGGTAGTGGGAGATATGCGCCGGTTGCAGGGCGAATGCTCGCTGCAGGTCGTATTCCGCCATCGCCAGCGTCTGCCCCGGCAGCGCATACATCAGGTCGAGGTTGAGATTGTCCAGGCCGGCGTCCTGCGCCAGCTTGACCGCATGCTCGGCCTCCCGGCTGTCGTGGATGCGGCCGAGTTTCGCAAGGCTCGCATCATCGAAACTCTGGATGCCAAAGCTGATGCGGTTCACGCCGGCGGCGCGGTAGTTCTCGAAACGACCATGCTCGGCCGTGCCGGGGTTGGTTTCCAACGTCACCTCCAGCCCGGGCGCGAAGCGCAACCGACTGCTCGCGCCCTGCAGGAAGCGATCGATCGCCTCAGGGGGGAACAGGCTGGGCGTACCTCCGCCGAAGAACACGCTCTGCACGGTGCGGCCCCAGACCAGAGGTAGGTCGTGGTCAAGGTCGCGGAGCAGGGCGTCGACGTAGTCGTCGAACGGCAGTGCGCCCTTGCCCTGGTGCGAATTGAAATCGCAATACGGGCATTTGCGCACGCACCACGGCATGTGCACGTAGAGCGCGAGGGGCGGGGGAATCAGCATGGATCAGGGAAGGTCGAGCAGGCGTTGCTTCAGTCCGGCCAGCGCCTTGCCGCGATGGCTGATGCGGTTCTTCTCGCCCAGCGGCATTTCTGCGGCGGACTGGCCGCGCTGCGGGTCGAAGAACACCGGGTCGTAGCCATGGCCGCCGGTGCCGCGACGCTCGTGCAGGATGCGGCCGCGCCATTCGCCTTCGACGATCAGCGGCTGCGGGTCGTGCGCATGGCGCAGCAGCACCAGCACGCAGTAGAAGTGCGCACCGCGCTGCTCGCCGGCGACGTCGTGCAGCGCCTCCAGCAACTTGTCGATATTGCGCTGCGCGTCGCCATGGCCGCCGGCATAACGCGCCGAGTAGAGGCCGGGCGCGCCGTTGAGCGCATCCACGCAGATGCCGGAGTCGTCGGCCAATGCGGGCAGGCCCGTCTGCAGGCTGGCGTGACGGGCCTTGATCAGGGCGTTCTCGACGAACGTGGTGCCGGTTTCGTCGGCATCCTCGACACCGAGGTCGGACTGGGCGACCAGTTCGATGCCGGTATCAGCCAGCAGGCTGCGGAGCTCTTCCAGCTTGCCGGTATTGGAGGAGGCGAGGACGAGTTTCATGCGGTCATCCCCTCGGTTGCAGCAGGTCCCAGCGATTGCCGTAGGCATCGCGGAACACGACGACGGTGGCGTAGCTCTCCTCGCGCGGCGTTTCCAGGAACTCGATGCCCGCCGCCGACATGCGCGCGTGGTCGCGCCAGAAATCGTCGGTGTGCAGGAAGAAGCCGACGCGCCCGCCGGTCTGGTCGCCGATGCGCGCGCGCTGTTCGTCGGTGCTGGCCACGGCGAGCAGCAGATCGGTGGTGCCTTCGCCGGCCGGCGCGACACGCACCCAGCGCTTGCCACCCCCGAGGTCGGTGTCTTCGCGCACCTCGAAACCCAGTGCATCGCGATAGTGCGCGATGGCGCGGTCGTAATCGTCAACCAGCAAGGTGACCAGGCTCAGGCGCGACATGGCGTCAGCCCTCGAGCGCCGCACGCTGCGCGGCGAACAACTCGCCGATGCCCTTTTCGCCGAGCGCGAGCAATGCGTCCAGCTCATCGCGGCGGAAGGCGTGGCCTTCGGCCGTGCCCTGCAGCTCGATGAAGCCGCCGCCGTCGTTCATCACCAGGTTCATGTCGGTATCGCAGTCGCTGTCCTCGGGATAGTCGAGGTCGAGCACCGGCACGCCGCGGTAGATGCCCACCGATACCGCCGCCACCGCACCATGGATCACATCGCGCTTGATCTCGTTGCGGGCCTTCAGCCAGTTCACCGCATCCACCATCGCGACGTAGGCGCCGGTGATGGCGGCCGTGCGGGTGCCGCCGTCGGCCTGCAGCACGTCGCAGTCCAGGGTGATGGTGCGCTCGCCCAACGCACCGCGGTCCACGCAGGCGCGCAGGGTGCGCCCGATCAAACGCTGGATCTCCAGCGTCCGCCCGCCCTGCTTGCCGCGCGCCGCTTCGCGGTCGCTGCGCGTATGGGTGGAGCGCGGCAGCATGCCGTACTCGGCGGTGACCCAGCCTTCGCCCTTGCCGCGCAGGAAGCCCGGGACCTTGTTGTCCACGCTGGCGGTGCACAGCACGCGGGTGTGGCCGAAGCTGACCAGCACGGACCCTTCCGCATGCCGGGTGTAGTTGCGCAGGATGCTGACGTCGCGCATCTGGTCGGGCTGGCGGCCGCTGGGGCGGGAGAAGGACATGGGGGCATCCGCAATGAGGGGGACGGAGTTTACCAGCCCGCCGCCGCCCGGCCGGGAGCACGGCACGCAGGCTGCTAAGATGCGCCGCTCATTGACCCGATGGGCTCCCGCATGATCCGCAGCATGACGGCGTTCGCCAGCGCCGAACGCACCACCGAGGGCGGCACGCTCACGGCCGAACTGCGCGCGGTCAACCACCGCTTTCTCGAACTCGGCGTGCGCCTGCCAGACGAGCTGCGCGTGCTCGAGCCCGCGCTGCGCGAACGCGTCGCGGCGCGCGTCTCCCGCGGCAAACTGGATCTCACCCTGCGCCTGCGTGCGCCGGAGGGCACTGGCGCACTGCAGCTCAATCCGCGCGTCGTGGCGCAGCTCTCCGAACTGGCGCAAGACCTTTCTTCGCGTCTGCCCAACCTGCGCACCGAATTGACGGACCTGTTGCAGTTCCCCGGCGTGCTGCAGAGCAAGGGCGTGGACATGGAGGCCCTGCAGGCCGAAGCGCTGGCCTTGCTGGATGGCGCATTGGGCCAGTTCGTCGCTGCGCGCGAGCGCGAGGGGGGCAAGTTGGTGGAGGCGATCCTCGAACGCGTGGAGGGCATCGCCGCGCTCGCCGGCGAAGTGCGTACGCTGATCCCGCAGATCCGCGCGGGCCAGCGGCAGAAACTGGAAGCGCGCCTGGCCGATGTGGCCCAGAACATGGAACAAGGCAGGCTGGAGCAGGAACTGGTGCTGTGGCTGCAGAAGCTGGACGTGGACGAGGAGCTCGATCGCCTCGACAGCCACGTCAAGGAGATCCGGCGCGTGTTCACCCAGAAGGAACCGGTAGGCCGCCGGCTGGACTTCCTGCTGCAGGAATTCAACCGCGAAGCCAATACGCTAGGCTCCAAGTCGGTGGACATCCGCACCACCAATATCGCGGTGGAGCTGAAAGTGCTGATCGACCAGATTCGCGAACAGGCGCAGAACATCGAATGAAGCGCGGAACCCTTTACATCGTCGCGGCGCCCTCCGGGGCGGGCAAGAGCAGTATCGTCAATGCGGTGCTGGCCCGCGATGACGAGATCGCGTTGTCCATCTCGTTCACCTCGCGCGGCGCGCGACCCGGCGAACGCCATGCGCAGCACTATCACTTCATCAGCGCGGACGAATTCGAAGCGATGATCCGCGCCGGCGACTTCTTCGAGTACGCCCGCGTGCACGGCGACTGGAAGGGCACCGCCCGCCAGTCGGTGGAGCCCCAGCTCGCGGCAGGCAAGGACGTGCTGCTGGAAATCGACTGGCAGGGCGCGCGTCAGGTGCGCGAGAAAGTGCCCGATGCCGTCAGCGTGTTCATCCTCCCGCCCTCGCGACAGGCGCTGGAGCAGCGCATGCGTGCCCGCGGACAGGACAGCGAGGAGGTCATCCAGCGGCGCCTGGCGGCGGCCCGCGAAGAGATGTCGCACTACGGCGAGTTCGACTACGTGATCGTCAACGACGTGTTCGACGATGCCGTGGGCCAGATGCATGCCATCTTCACCGCCAGCCGGCTGCGTCGGGAGGCCCAGGATGTCCGCCACGCCGGACTGATTGCGGCCCTGCTCGCCGATTGACGCCGCCCTCGCACGGAGTTTCACCCGTAACTAGTTGATTTTCAAGGAAAGGCTTGCATTGCCAAGCGTGGCTGCCTACAATCGCCGCCCCTTTCCGTATTCACTGCGCGACCCGACCGGTCGCCGGGAGCCCGCATGGCCCGCATCACCGTCGAAGATTGCCTGGAAGTCGTCAACAACCGTTTCGACCTGGTCACCATGGCCGCCAAGCGCGCCCGCCAGCTCGCCAACGGCGTCGATGCCCAGATCGACAACACCGAAGCGCAGGACAAGCCCACCGTGCTGGCGCTGCGTGAGATCGCTGCGCGCAAGATCGACAATGAACTGATCGACCGCGTCGAGAAGGCCGAGCGCGAGCGCGCCGAGCGCGAAGCGCTGGAATGGGCCGCCGCGGAAGTGGTCGCCGACGACGACCTGTCCAAGGGCGACGACTGAGATTCGCGCCGTCCGACGTTTCGATCGAAACGGACGATGACCCGAGGCCCGCGAAAGCGGGCCTTGTGCGTTCATGGAGCCTCGTTCGCGCGTTGCCGTTCCGACCCGACTGGCATAGGCTGGCGGCATGACTTCAGGCCGCACCGTCAAGGCACTCCGCACGCCCGCGCCCTCGCACGACGACGGGACGCCGGACTACGTGGCGCAGTTCGAAAAGACCGCGGCCTACCTGCCGAAAGACCAGCTGCCGCTGTTGCGGCGGGCGTGGGAAGTCGGCGCCGCCGCGCACGCCGGGCAGACGCGCAAGTCGGGCGAACCCTACATCACCCACCCGGTGGCCGTGGCGGGTGTGCTGGCTGAGCTGGGCATGGATGCGGAGACGCTGATCGCGGCGATCCTGCACGACACCATCGAGGACACGCCGCTCACGGGCGAGGAGATCGCCGGCGAGTTCGGCGCGAACGTGGCCGAGCTGGTGGACGGCGTCACCAAGCTGGACAAGCTGAAGTTCCGCGACCGCCAGGAAGCGGCGGCCGAGAGCTTCCGCAAGATGCTGCTGGCCATGTCGCGCGACCTGCGCGTGATCATGATCAAGCTGGCCGACCGCCTGCACAACATGCGTACGCTGGGTGCGCAGAGCGCCGAGGCGCGTTCGCGGATCGCCCGCGAGACGCTGGAGATCTACGCGCCCATCGCCCAGCGCCTGGGCATGAACCTGGTGAAGTCCGAGCTGCAGGACCTGGGTTTCCGCGCGCTGCACCCGTGGCGGCATGCGGTGATCGACAAGCACATCCGCAGCCAGCCCGTCATGCGTCGCGAATCGATGGCGCAGATCGAGGCGCACCTCTCGCAGCGATTGGCGAAGGAGGGCATCGAGCACCGTCTGGTCAGCCGGGTCAAGACGCCCTGGAGCATCTACAACAAGATGCGCGGCGAAGGGAAAAGCTTCGACCGGGTGATGGACGTGTTCGGGTTCCGCGTCGTCGTCGATTCGGTGCCGGCGTGCTACCACGCGCTCGGCGCGGTGCATGCGCAGTACAAGCCATTGGACGGGCGCTTCCGCGACTTCATCGCGATCCCGAAAGCCAACGGCTACCAGTCGCTGCACACGGTGTTGTTCGGCCCCTACGGTTCGCCGATCGAAGTGCAGATCCGCACGACCGAGATGGACCTGATCGCCGAACGCGGCATCGCGGCGCACTGGACCTACAAGTACGGCACGGATTCCCCCAACAGCGCGCAGAACCGCGCGCATGCCTGGATCGTCGAGCTGATCGACAACCAGCGCGCGGCGGGGTCGTCGCTGGAGTTCCTGGAGAACGTCAAGGTCGACCTGTTCCCGGACGAGGTCTACCTGTTCACGCCCAAGGGCAAGATCCTGTCGCTGCCGCGCAACGCGACCGCGCTGGACTTCGCCTATGCCGTGCACACCGACGTCGGCAACCAGGCGGTGGCCTCGCGCGTGGACAAGAAGCTGGTGCCGCTGCGCACCAAGCTCAGCAGCGGCCAGAGCGTGGAGATCATCACCGCCAAGTCGGCCGCGCCGAAGCCGCAATGGCTCGAGTTCGTGGTGACGAGCAAGGCGCGCACCGCGATCCGCCACCAGTTGAAGCAGCTGGAGCACGAAGACGCCGTGCAGCTCGGCCATCGCATGCTGGACCGCGCGCTCGAAGACCTCGACAGTTCGCTGGAACGCCTGCCGCAGCAGCGCCTCGAAGCCTTCCTCAGCGAGCACAAGTACCCGCGCCTGGAAGCCTTCCTGGCCGATGTCGCGCTGGGCAACTGGATGCCGGCGCAGGCGGCGCAGGCGCTGACGGCGTTCGCCGAGCTGCGTGCCGGCGGCCACTCCAAGCATTCGCAGGAGAAGATCCTGATCACCGGCGGCGAGCGCGGCGTGGTCAGTTTCGCGCAGTGCTGCCAGCCCATCCCGGGCGACGAGATCATGGGCTACCACACGGCCGGCAAGGGCATCGTGGTGCACCGGCTGGATTGCCCCAATGTCGCCGAGTTCCGCAAGTCGCCGGAGCGCTGGGTGCCGATCGCCTGGGACGCCAACGTCACCGGCGATTACGATGCGGCCCTGCTCATCGACGTCGAGAACCGCCCGGGCGTGCTCGCGCAGGTCGCCGCGGCGGTGGCGAAGAGCCAGTCCAACATCGAGCGCGTGGAATACCTCGAGCGCGACATCAACATGGCCGTGCTGCGTTTCTCCATCCAGGTGCGCGACCGCAACCATCTGGCCGAAGTGATGCGCCGCTTGCGGCGCCTCAACGTCGTGCACGGCGTGCGCCGGCAGTGACGTAGGGCGGGCCTTGGCCCGCCGTCCTGGTGCCCGTACTTGCGTCGGCTTGATCCGCTTGTGTCGTCTTTCCCATCAATGCCATCGTGATCCGCTCGGTCGCGATGGCGGGCCAAGGCCCGCCCTACGTAGAATCCCGTCATCCTCACAGGAATCGCGCATGTCCAAGCAGATCATCCACACCGACCGCGCACCGGCGGCCATCGGCCCCTATTCGCAGGCCGTGCGTGCCGGCGGCACCGTGTATTTCTCGGGACAGATCCCGCTGGATCCCGCCACCGGCAACCTGGTCGACGGCGACATCGCGGCGCAGGCGCGCCGTGCGTTCGACAACCTCAAGGCGGTCGCCGAAGCGGCGGGCGGTTCGCTCGATCGCGTCGTGCGCCTCGGGTTGTACCTGACCGATCTGTCGCAGTTCGCCGCGGTCAACGCCGTGATGCAGGAATACTTCGCGGCGCCGTATCCGGCGCGCTCGACCATCGAGGTGTCCGGCCTGCCGAAGGGCGCCGCCTTCGAAGTCGATGCGGTAATGGTGCTCGACTGACGGCGCCTATCCGATGGGGCCCGGCAACCGGGCCTCGCTCGGTGTATGCCCGGTCCAGCGTTTGAACGCGCGCCGGAACTCGCGCACATCGGTGAAGCCGATCTGGCTGCCGACGACCGCGATGGTCAGATCGGGGTCCTGCAACAGTTCGAGCGCGCGTTCGGTGCGGACGCGGTCGTGCACCGCGCTGAAGCTCGTGCTCTCTTCGGCCAACTGGCGCCGCAGCGTGCGCTCGCTCAAATGCAGCGCCGCGGCGACATCGGTCATCTGCGGATTCTCGCGCAGCCGTGGACGCAGTTGCCGCTCAACGGCCGCGGTGGTTTCGCCGCGCAGCGACATCGCCGCGAGTTGCGCCTGGCACAGCGCAAGCGCCTGTCGTGAAGTGACCGGGTTGTAGCTGGCGAAAGGCAACTCCAGCCAGCGACGATCCACCACCATCGCGTGCTGCATCTGGTCGAAGCGGATCTCGCAGCCGAACAGGTCGGCGTAGCGTGCGGCGTAACGCGGGGCGGGATAGCCGAGCTCCAGGCGAAGCGGGCGGAACTCGGGGCCGGCCAGTTCGCGCGCCAGCATCAACGTACTGGCGAACATCTCCTCGCACAGGAAGGGCAGCAGGTCGGCCGCTTCCTCTGGCGCGGTGGCGACCACGGCGAGCGCGCCGTCATCGCGATCCTGCAGGTCCAGGTCCATCAGCGGGCCGAGGTTGCGCTGATACTCCAGGCCGATCTGCACGGCATCGCCGAACGTCGGCGCGGTCTTCATCGCCAGACCGAGCAGGCCGAAGTTGCCGCCGTTCTGCTTTTCGCCCATGGCCAGGCCGACGCCATCGATCGGCAATGTGGGCAACGCGCGGCGGATGATCTCGCTCGCCTGACGGTACGACACGCGGGCTTGCGGGTCGTGGATCTCCTGCACGTTCAGGCGCATGCCGGAAAACCAGCTTTCGGCATTCACGCCGAATTCGCCGGCGAGCAGCACCAGGCCGCACAGCATGTTGGTGGGCAGGTTGGCGACCGACAGGCGGTTGCCGAGTCCGGTTTTCCAGCGCATCGCAGCCCCTCCAGCTTGTCCGCTTTCCCCCCCTTAGTATGCCGCTCCTGCCCTCCGTGTGGGGCGTCATGTCACCCGAGACTGGCCCCCACTACGCAGGCGTATGGGAGGGGGAGACTCATGCAGCGCAACATTTCCTTGGCAGTGGCCGGCGCGCTGGCGCTGTTGGCGGCGGGCTGCCAGCCTAAGGCGCCCGAGACGGCGACCGTGGCCGCCGCCGACGCGGCGTTCGCCGCCACCCTGCAGGAGCGCCTGCTGGACGCCAAGCCGGGTGACGTCATCGAGATCCCGGCCGGTCGCCACCAGTTCGACCGCAGCCTGACCTTGCGCGCGAGCGGGGTGACGATCCGCGGGGCCGGCATGGACAAGAGCGTGCTGAGCTTCAAGGGACAGAAAGCCGGTGCCGAGGGGCTGCTGGTCAACGGCGACGACTTCACCATCGAGCACCTCACCATCGAGGACTCGAAGGGCGACGGCCTGAAGATCAGTGAGTCGTCCAACATCACCGTGCGCGGCGTGAAGGTGCAGTGGACCGGTGGCCCCAGCACGAAGAACGGCGCCTACGGCATCTATCCGGTGCTGACCAAGAACGTGCTGATCGAGGACACCGTGTCCATCGGCGCGTCGGATGCCGGCATCTACGTGGGCCAGTCCGACGGCGTCATCGTGCGACGCAGCCGCGCCGAGCAGAACGTGGCCGGCATCGAGGTGGAGAACACCATCAACGCCGATGTCTACGACAACGTGGCCACCGGCAACACCGGCGGCATCCTGGTGTTCAACATGCCCGGTCTGTCGCAGCAGGGGGGCAACATCCGCGTCTACAACAACAAGGTCATCGCGAACAACCACGAGAATTTCGGCGCGAAGGGCACGCCCGTGGCCAGCGTGCCGGCCGGGTCGGGCATCGTGATCAACTCCAACGACGACATCGAAGTCTTCGGCAACGAGATCCGCGACAACGCCACCGCCAACATCATCGTCTCCAGCGTGTACTCGACCGGCTACAAGGACAGCAGCGCGTCGCCGAACTTCGATCCGTACCCGGAACGCATCTACATCCACGACAACACGCTCTCCGGCGGCGGCGACTCGCCGGATGGGTTCGACCTGAAGGCATTGAAGGTGGCGACCTACGGCCTGGGCGGCAGCTTCCCCGACGTACTGTGGGACGGCTACTTCAACAAGGACCGCCAGGTGGACGGCAAGGCCGCGGGTCCGCAGATCTGCCTGCGTGGTGTCAGCGGCGTCATCAACGCCGATGGCCCCGGCGGCTACAAGAACCCCAGCAAGGATGCGAAGGCCCACGACTGCGAGCTGCCCCGGTTGCCCGCCGTCGACCTCAAGCGCGGATAAGGCATGCCTGGGCGATACCGCATCGGCTTGCTGTTCGCTGTGGCCGTGCTCTGCCTCGGATTGGCCGCGTGCGGCCCCGCCGCGCGCGTTCACTTCTTCGCCGACGGGCAACCGAAGACGTTGGACGAGTGGGGCGTGCTCCGCATCGAAGACGGGAAGCTGCGCCTCAACGAAGGCGTGGTGCCTTACGACCTCAACACGCCGCTCTTCAGCGACTACGCGCACAAGTTGCGCACGGTGTGGATGCCCGAGGGAACATCGGCGACGTACAAGGCCCAGCAGAGTTTCGATTTCCCGGTCGGCACGATCCTCAGCAAGACCTTCTATTACCCGCTGCCCGCGGGACAGGCCTGGGATGGCAAGTCGGTTGCGCGCACGCCGCCGTCGCAGTCTTCGCTCGACGGCGAAGCCCTCGATCTCGCCAAGGTGCGCCTGATCGAGACCCGCCTGCTGGTGCATCGCGCGGAGGGCTGGGTCGCGCTGCCTTACGTATGGAACGACGCGCAGACCGAAGCCACGCTCAAGCGCACCGGCGAATTGGTGTCGCTGGAACTGGTGGATGCAGCCGGCGCGCGCGAGGCGGTGAACTATCAGGTGCCCGACCAGAACCAGTGCGGCGGCTGCCACATCACCGACAACAAGTCGCGCAAGCTGCTGCCGATCGGGCCGAAGGCGCGCCATCTCAACCGCAGCTTCGACTATGCAGGCGGCCGCGAGAACCAGCTCGCACACCTGGCGCGCGTCGGCTACCTGACCGGCGTGCCGGCGGGCCCGCCGCGGCTGGCGGACGCGATGGACGCCACGGCGCCGCTGGATGCGCGTGCGCGCGCTTACCTTGACGTCAACTGCGGCCATTGCCACAGCGCGACCGGCCCCGCGATTACATCGGGGCTCTGGCTGGACGCCGGCACGCAGGACCGTTTGAAGCTGGGCTTCTGCAAGCAGCCGATCGCCGCCGGCAAGGGCACCGGCAATCGCCTGCACGACATCGAGCCGGGCAATGCCGCAGCGTCCATCTTCGAATTCCGCATGGACAGCGACGATCCCGCGATCATGATGCCGGAGCTGGGGCGCTCGGTCGTGCATCGCGAGGGCCTGCAGTTGATACGCGACTGGATCAATGCGCAACCGGGGAGTTGCGGGGTCGCCGTGGGAAATCCGTGAACATGCTGCCGGCGCGGTGAGGCCGGCGTCCGCACTAACGCTTCTTGGGAGGGAGTGATGAAAGTGACGCAACGGAATCTGGTGGTCGGGCTGCGGCGCGCGCTGTTCGGCAGCTGCGTGGTGCTGGGGACGGGCGGCACGGCGTGGGCACAGTCGACGCCGCAAGGCGAACAGGACGCTACCAACCTGGACACCATCGTCGTCACCGCACAGAGCCGGCAACAGGAGCTGCAGGACGTGCCGATCGCGCTGCAGGTTGTCGACCAGCAACTGCTCGACGATGTGGCGGCGGACAACCTCGGCGACATCGATGCGTTCGTGCCGGGGCTGGTGGTCGACGCGGTGCAGCCCACCCAGCCTTCGTTCCGCCTGCGTGGCGTGGAAACCAGCGACTTCGGCATCGGCACCGATCCGGCGGTCGGCGTGTTCGTCGATGGCGTCTACGGCGGCCGCGGCGGCGGCGTGCTGCTGCCCTTCGTCGATGTCGAGCGCATCGAAGTGCTGAAGGGTCCGCAGGGCACGCTGTTCGGCCGCAACACGGCCGCCGGCGCGATCTCGCTGGTGACCCGTCGTCCGCAGGATGAGACTGAGGCCCGCCTGCGCTTGCGCCTGGGCAATTACGGCAAGCAGTACGCCGATGCGATGTGGAACATCCCCACCAGCGATAACTCGGCCCTGCGCTTCAACGCGTTGTTCAACCACAGCGATGGCTGGTTCCAGGACGGTGCCACCGGCAAGGACCTGGGCGGCGAGAACGTGTGGGCCACGCGTGCGGCCTGGCAGGTGGGCCTGGGCGAGAACACGACCGCGCTGATCAGCTGGGACCATGAGAGCCTCGACCAGAACGGCCGGGTGACCACCGGCATCGTGCCGCTACCGGCCTATCCGCAGCGCCCGCCGGTGCCGGTGGACCCGGACGACTACCTCGATCCGCGCGACACTCCGACCTATAGCGATGCGACCAATGCCGAGTGGCGCACGTTCGATGGCGTCACCCTGATCCTCGACCACGCACTGAACTGGGGCCATCTGACCTCGACCACCTCGTGGCGGCAGTACGACTCGTTGAACCAGACCGAGGAGGACGGCACCAACCGCGCCGACCTGTACATCGATTCGGTCAATACCGAGAGCAACGAGACCTTCTACCAGGAGTTCAAGTTCGCCGGCAGCAATGCGCGGCTGGACTGGGTGGCCGGTGCCAGCTTCTTCAAGGAAGACGCCGACCAGACCAGCGAGGTGAACACGAATACCGAAGCGGTCGACAACATCGTCCGCAACCTTGGCATTGCGCCGACGCCGGATGGCAGCCTGTTCGGCTTCACCTCCATGCTGGCGCAGATGGCGGGCATTCCGGTGTCGCTGGTCGGCGACCGCTGGAACGAGCGCTTCACCAACACGCTGTCGACGACCGCCTATGCAGCCTTCGGCGACGTGATCTGGCGCGCCACCGACAAGCTCAACCTGACCTTCGGCCTGCGCTATACCCGCGACGAGAAGGACTTCACCTGGCTCAATACGCCGCGCAACGCGCCCGAGCTGGAAGCCAAGCTGGCCCTGCTGGAGTCGCTGGGCTTCTTCGACGCGCTGGCGCAGATGGGGATCCCGATCACCCGCGAGACGCTGACGTTCGACATGGCGTTCATCGATCCGCCGGCGATGGTCAACAAGGGCGTGCTGGTGCGCGATAAGCGCAGCTGGAGTGACTTCAGCCCGCGCTTCGTCGTGGACTACCACTTCAACGACAAGGCGATGGTGTTCGGCTCGCTGGCCAAGGGCTACAAGGCCGGTGGCTTCAATGCGTTGCAGATCGGGCCGGCATTCGAGAACGAGGACGTGTGGAACGCGGAGGTGGGCATCAAGCAGTCCTTCGGCCGCTTCTCCTACAACGCATCGCTGTTCCACTACCGCTACGACAACCGCCAGTCGATCCGGCTGATCGATCCCGACCCCAACAACCCGGTCGACATCCCGCGCTTCGTGTTCGACACCGGCGATCTCGAGGCGACCGGCATCGATTTCGACATGCGCTGGAAGGTGACCGATGCGTTCACGCTGGACGCGCAGGCCGAGTGGATCGACTCCAAGTACAAGGACTACGTGACGCCGGAGGGCGTGGACCTGAACGGCGAGCCGACCGGCGAGCCGCGTTTCACCGCCTCCGTCGGCGCGGCCTACAAGATGAGCCTGGGCGACAGCGGCGACCTGCGGTTCTCCGCGCGCCACGCCTACCGTGGGCGCACGCGCTGCAATGCGGGTTCGGATCTGCAGGGCGACTGCGGCGTGAACGCACTACTGGACATCGGCGAGCCGCGCGAACGCACCGATGTGCGGGTCGGCTGGACGTCGCCGCAGGGCACCTGGAGCTGGGCCGTCTACGGCAACAACATCTTCGACAACCAGTATGTGAAGGGCCTGAACACCTATGGCCGCGGTCCGCTCGGTGTCGTGGGCGCGACCATCAGCGAGCCGCGCACCTACGGGATGGAAGTGGCCGTGAAGTTCTGATCCGCGCGGCGACGCGTTGGACGTGGGCCCCGGCATCGTGAGATGCCGGGGTTTTTGTTTGCCGCCGATCGCGGCATCCTTGTGCGATGCCCGTGCGTCGCAACGTCCCCGTCGTCGATCTCTCCGCCGAACCCTTGAGTCGCCTGCCCGGCGTCGGCCCGCGCGTGGCCGAGAAGCTCGCCGCGCGCGGCCTGACGACGATGCAGGACCTGTGGCTGCACCTGCCGCTGCGCTACGAGGACCGCACCACGCTGACGCCCATCCGCCTGTTGCAGCCGGGCGTGCCCGCGCAGGTCGAGGGGCGGGTGGAAGCGGTGGAGCGCGGATTCCGCTATCGCCCCGTGCTGCGGGTGGCGGTCGGCGACGAGGGGCACGGCACGCTGGTGCTGCGCTTCTTCCATTTCCGTGCCGCGCAGGTGGCGCAGTTCGCCGTGGGTACGCGCATCCGCTGCTATGGCACCCCGAAGCCGGGACAGCACGGACTGGAAATCATCCATCCCAGCTACCGGGTGCTAGGCGACGGAGACGAGGCCGCGCTCGGCGACGCGCTGGACCCGATCTATCCCGCCGTCGAAGGCCTGGGGCCTGCCACCGTGCGCAAGCTCATCGGCCAGGCGCTGGAGCGCCTTCCCGACGCCGACGCGCTGGAACTGTTGCCTCCGTCGCTGCTGGCAGGCCTGGGACTGCCGTCGCTGCGCGAGGCCCTGCTGACGATGCATCGCCCGCCGCGCGACGCGGACGTGGCCGCGCTCGCATTGGGGACGCATCCGGCGCAGCGCCGGCTGGCGATCGAGGAACTGCTGGCCCACCACCTCAGCCTGCGGAGGCAGCGGTTGGCGCTGCAGCAGCATCGCGCGCCGGCGCTGAAGGGCAAGGGCACACTGGTGAAGGCGTTGGTGAAAGCGCTGCCGTTCTCGCTCACGGGCGCGCAGCAACGCGTGTTCGCGCAGATCCGCGAAGACATCAGCAAGCCGTCGCCGATGCTGCGGTTGGTCCAGGGCGATGTCGGCAGCGGCAAGACGGTCGTGGCCGCACTGGCCGGCATGCTGGCGGTAGAAGCCGGCAAGCAGGTCGCATTGGCCGCACCTACCGAACTTTTGGCCGAACAGCATCTGGCCAACCTCAAGGCCTGGCTGGAACCCCTGGGCGTGCGCGTGGCGTGGCTGGCCGGCAAGGTGACCGGCAAGGCGCGCGCGCAGGTGCTGGCCCAGGTCGCATCGGGCGAAGCCCAAGTCGTCGTAGGCACGCACGCGCTGATGCAGGAGACCGTGGTCTTCCATGATCTGGGACTGGCCATCGTCGACGAACAGCACCGTTTCGGCGTGCACCAGCGACTTGCGCTGCGCGACAAGGGCGCGGGCGGGAACCGCGTGCCGCACCAGTTGGTGATGACCGCTACGCCGATTCCGCGCACGCTGGCGATGGCGGCCTATGCCGACCTGGACGTCTCCGCCATCGATGAACTTCCGCCAGGCCGCACGCCGGTGCAGACCGTCGCGCTCAGCGCGGAGCGCCGGCCGGAACTGGTCGAACGCATCCGGGCCGCGTGCGCCGAGGGACGACAGGCTTACTGGGTCTGCACCCTGATCGACGACAGCGATGAAGTCGTCGCACAAGCCGCGCAGACCACGTACGAAGCACTCTCCGCTTCGTTGCCCGCATTGCGTGTGGCGCTGGTGCATGGCCGCATGAAGGCGGCCGACAAGCAGGCCACGATGCGCCGCTTCAAGGAGGGCGAGGCCGACCTGCTGGTGGCGACGACGGTGATCGAGGTCGGTGTCGATGTGCCCAACGCCTCGCTGATGATCATCGAGAACGCGGAGCGCCTGGGCCTGGCGCAACTGCACCAGTTGCGGGGCCGGGTGGGGCGCGGCGCAACCGCGTCCAGCTGCGTGCTGATGTACCAGCCGCCGCTGTCGGCGATGGCCAAGCACCGCCTGGCGACGATGCGCCAGACCAACGATGGCTTCGTCATCGCCGAGAAGGACCTCGAACTGCGTGGCCCGGGCGAACTGCTGGGCACCCGGCAGACCGGGCTCGCCGCTTTCCGCGTGGCCGATCTTGCCCGCGATGCGGGCCTGCTGCCGCAGGTGCATGCGTTGGCGGAGCGACTGCTGGCCGATGATCCCGCGGTCGCTGATCGCGTGATCCATCGTTGGGTCGGCGGCGCGGCGCGCTACGCCTCGGCATGATGCAGCGCGGCTTCCGCTGGTCATCCATCGGTGCGAGACTCGACCCCCGATAGAAGAAGCGAAGCCTGATGACGGACAAGATTCCCCTGCTCATCGACACCGATCCCGGCGTCGACGATGCCCTCGCGCTGCTGATGGCGTTCAACGATGCGCGCCATGACATCGTCGGCCTGACCATCGCGGCGGGCAACGTGGGCCTGCAGTACACCGTGCGCAATGCGTTGAAGCTGTGCGAAGTAGCGGGCCGCGAGGATATCCCGGTGTTCGCCGGCGCCCCGGCCCCGCTGCTGCACCCCTCGCCGGATGCCGGCTACGTGCACGGGCAGGACGGATTCGGCGACGTCGGCTTCACGCCGGCTGCGCGCCAAGTGGAAGAGGAACACGCCGCGCTTGCGATCCTGCGCCTGTCCCACGAACACGCGGGCCGTCTGGTACTGGTCGCGCTGGGGCCGCTGACCAACATCGCGCTGGCACTGAAGCTGGACCCCACGCTGCCGCAGCGCGTGGCCCGCTTCGTAGTGATGGGAGGCGCGGTCACCTGCCACGGCAACATCACGCCGGCGGCGGAGTTCAATTTCTACTTCGACCCTGAAGCGGCGCACATCACGCTGCAGGCGTTCGACCGCTACGACCTGGCCGACTGGGAAGCCACGATCGCCCACGGCCTGCCGCACGACCAGGTCGCGTCATGGCTCGCCGCCGACAGCGATCGTGCCCGGTTCTACGACCGGATTTCCGAGAAGACGCGATTGTGGTCGGCCGATCGGCGGGGCGACCACTGGTTCGCCGCCGACGCCCTGGCGATGGCCTTCGTGCTCGCCCCGGAGGGCGCGCTGGAACTGGCCGAGCGTCCTCTGGCGATCGAACTGCAGGGCGCACACGCCCGTGGCGCCTCGGTGGTCGACTGGCGCCGGGAGGGTGGCCAGCCGGACCAGGCCAACATCCTGCTGCGCTACGACCAGGGCCGGTTCCAGGACCTGATCCGGGACGCGCTGGCGGCCGGCTGAGGGCTGGGTTGCGCCGATGGGGGAGGGCGGGCTACAATGCCGCTCTTCCATTCCCGCTACACGGTGTTACCGCCATGAAGGCCGACATCCACCCGAATTACCGCGAAGTCGTCTTCCACGACGTGACCTCCGATTTCAAGATCCTGACGCGCTCCACGCTGGGCAGCAAGGAAACGACGAAGTGGGAAGACGGTAACGAATACCCGCTGGTCAAGGTCGAAATCTCCTCGGCCTCGCACCCGTTCTACACGGGCAAGCACAAGGTCATCGACACCAGCGGCCGTATCGACAAGTTCCAGAAGCGCTACGCGCGCTGATCGAACCGTCGTTCGCTTGATCCGCTTGCGGCCGCGCCTCGTGCGCGGCCGTTCGCGTTTGCGCGCGCTGCATATCGCGCGCGATCGGAACGCACGGTTGCGTTCGCGGCCTCATTCTTTGGTCTGACTTTGGTCCCCTGTCGAGCGACGGCTCCAGAACCTGTGTGCGATAATTCGGGTCATCCAAGGTTCACTCCCTGGACTCCCGTCACACGCCGACCGGGCCTCCGGCCGGCGTTTCCCCACGAAGGAGCGCACACTGTGTCCGAACTCGACCAGGTCACGCTGAATGCGGGCGACAAGTCCGTCGTCCTGCCCGTCCTGAAACCCACGCTTGGCAACGATTGCGTTGACATCGCCAAGCTGACCAAGGAAACCGGTCTTTTCACCTACGACTCGGGTTTCACCGCCACCGCCAGCTGCAAGTCGGCCATCACCTACATCGATGGCGACAACGGCGTGCTGCTGTACCGCGGTTACCCCATCGAGCAGTTGGCGCAGCACTCCAACTTCCTGGAAGTCTCGTACCTGCTGATGAACGGCGAGCTGCCGACCCCGCAGGAATTCGCGAAGTTCGAGCATGAAGTCACGCATCACACGATGATGCATGAGTCGTTGAAGAACTTCCTGCACGGCTTCCATTACGACGCGCACCCGATGGCCATGCTGGCCGGCACGGTCGCCTCGCTGTCGGCGTTCTACCACGACACGCTGGACCTGGAAGACCCGGAACAGCGTCGCCTGGCCGCGATCCGCCTGCTGGCGAAGATGCCGACCCTGGCCGCCGCTGCCTACCGCTATTCGATCGGCTGGCCGATCCGCTACCCGCGCAACAACCTCGACTACGTCGATCGCTTCCTGCACATGATGTTCGAAGTGCCGAGCGAGCCGCTGGAACTGAATCCGGTCGTCGCCAAGGCGTTGGACCTGCTGTTTATCCTGCACGCCGACCACGAGCAGAACGCGTCGACCTCGACGGTGCGCCTGGTCGGTTCGACCGGCGCCAATCCGTACGCCTCGGTCGCCGCCGGCATCACCGCGCTGTGGGGCCCCGCGCATGGTGGCGCCAACGAGGCCGTGCTGAAGATGCTCGAGGAGATCGGCGATGCGAAGAACGTCGCCTCTGCCGTCGCCAAGGCGAAGGACAAGGAGTCGGGCTTCCGCCTGATGGGCTTCGGCCACCGCGTCTACAAGAACTTCGATCCGCGCGCCAAGATCATCCGCGAGATGACCCACAAGGTGCTGGGCGAACTCGGCGTGGACGATCCGCTGCTGGAAGTGGCGATGCGCCTGGAAGAGGCCGCGCTGAAGGACGAGTACTTCATCCAGCGCAAGCTCTACCCGAACGTCGATTTCTACAGCGGCATCATCTACAAGGCGCTGAAGATTCCGACCGAGATGTTCACCGTCATGTTCGCCATCGGCCGCACCGCCGGCTGGGTGTCGCACTGGCTGGAACAGCAGGTCGATCCGGAAGCGAAGATCGGCCGTCCGCGCCAGATCTACACCGGTTATGCGCCGCGCGACTACGTGCCCACCGGGAAGCGTTGATCCTCCCGCAAGGCAGCCAGAAGGCCCCGAAAGGGGCCTTCTGCATGTCCGCGGTCAGGCGGCGGGGCCGATTTCGACGCGCGTGGACAGGGCATGCAGGGCGAACCCGTGGATGGCCTCGTCGACCGTGGTCGTGCAGTCGGACAGCACGCTGACGCGGTAGCGCGCCGCCTCCGGCGACACTGCGGTGAACGCCACGCAGTTCTGCGTCATCATCCCGGCGATCCGCAGGTGCGTCGCACCGGCTTCCGTCAGCAACCCGGCGAGCGACGTCTGGTGAAAGCTGTCGGCGAACTGTTTCACCACCACCGGCGCATCGGATGCGGCGGCGAGAATGCGCGGATGGATATCCGTGCCCGCGCTGTCGGGCTTGAAGAAGCCGGCCTCGGCAGAGGCTGATACGTGCTGGACCAGCACGATGAGTTCGCCGCGTTCTTTCGCGCGGGTGATCGCGGCTACTGTGGCCTCCAGGGCGCTTTCCGTGTTCCAGAGCGGGAACGCGCCGCCGGGGAAGTAGTCGTTCTGGACATCGATGACGATCAGGGCGGTGCTCATGCGTTGCCTCGGGAGGGACGGTGCGCACATGCTAGGAACTTGAGCCGTTCGCGTGAATTGCAGTCCGCAAGAATCCGGGCCCTCCTGCTTGAGGTTTGAAAGACATGCCACTGGACAAGATGAGCCGGACCCTCCTGGGCCACCTCGGGCGCGATGCGCGCGCCAGCTGGCAGGCGCTCGGCCGCCAGGTGCACCTGACCGGGCAGGCGGTGGCGACGCGCGTGCAACAGATGGTCGACGACGGCACGATCCGCCGCTTCACCGTCGTACGCGGCGACCTGCGGCGCTACTTCGTCACGGTGTTCATGGATACGCCGCGGTTCGATGATTTCGAGGCCTTCCTGCAGGCGCGCGACGAGGTCGAGAGCGCAAGCAAGATCGCCGGCGAGGGGTGCTACCACGTGGTCGTCGCCTGCGAGGATGATGCGACGCTGGAGACCTTCACGCAGGCCTTGCTGGCGTTCGGCCGCTACAAGGTGGCCAGCGAAATGCGACGCGTGAAGGACTGAGCGCAGCTCAGCGTACGGATACCGTCGGCACGTCGAACGGGGGCGTTCTGGCCAGAGCGCCATCGCGATGCTGTCGCGGCGAGGCCTCAGCGGAAGGCGTCGGACTCGTAACCCGCGATCTCCGCTTCCGCCAGCAATTCGCGCAGCTGCGCAGCGGAGGCGCGCTTCATCGGTTTTTCATCGACCGCGGACAGTGGCGCCTGGCGCAAGGCGTCGTGCGGCAACACGGTCAGATCGAAGCTCAACTCCTCGGCGCTGAACACCCACACCGGCAGGTCGGCGACACGCTCCCGGTCCATGCGTAGACGGCGGGTGCGCGCTTCGGCCGGGATGTGGTGCTCTTCAAGAAAGCGGGTGACCGCATCGGGGTCGTCGCTGTGGACATGCAGCTGCACGGGCGCGTTGCCGTCGGCCGTGCCCTCCAGCACCGCACCGATCAGCCGAGGCGAGAAAGCAGCCAGGAACTCCATCGCGCGCTGTGCGGCCTCGCGCCGACGACGCAGGCCTTCGGCGTGCGCATCGCCGACGAACAGGCGCTGGTAGGTGCGCAAGGCGTCCTCGATCTCGCGATTCCGCGGGAGCGAAGCGTCGTCGTGGATGCCGAGCCGGCTGGCCGCCTTGAGCTTGGCCTGGTGGAAATCGCGGATGCCGCCTTCGGCCATCAGCCGCGCAGCCTCATGGGCGAGCCGCTGGCGACGCTCGCGGGTACGGGTTTCGGCGTGTTGACGAGCGTGGTGCATGGCAGGCCTCCGCGTCGAACCTGCGTCGAATGTACACCATGCTCCTGTGATGTCGATGACGGCGAGGCGACGCCGTCATCGAGCCTTCACCCGCAGAGAATCAGAAGATGTCGAAGGCCTCTTCGTCCGGTACGGCGTCTTCGGGCCCGTACAGGTCGTAGTCCTGCAGGCGCTCCATGTCCTCGACCTTCACCCACTCGGTGGCGCCATTGAGCGTGGCCTGGACCATGCCATCCGGGGGATCGTTCGACGCCACCGGCTTGTCCTTGAGCGCCACCCGCATGTAGTCGATCCAGATCGGCAGCGCGGCCTTGCCACCGTATTCGCGATAGCCGAGCGACTGGAAGTTGTCGCGACCGACCCAGACGACCGTGGCGTATTGGCCCCCGAAGCCGCCGAACCACGCATCGCGGTGGTCGTTGGTGGAGCCGGTCTTGCCACCCACGTCCTCGCGACCCAGCACCTTGGCAGCAGTACCCGTGCCGCGCTGGACCACGTCGCGCATCATCGAGACCAGTTGGTACGCCGTCCGCTCGTCGATCGCGCGCGGCGCGCTGACGGCATTCGGATCGGCCGGCTTCTGCTCGGTCTTCGGCTTCTCCGCGGCGGCAGGCGTCGCGGGTTTCGCAGCAGCAGCGGGGCCGAAGTTGAAACCGTCGACCACCTGGCTCGCCGGCGTGCTACTGCCATACTGGCCCTGGCCGCAACCACGGCAAGCGACCGCGGCGTTCTCTTTGAACACCACGTTGCCCTCGCGGTCCTTCACTTCGTCGATGAACCAGGGCGTCACGCGCGATCCGCCGTTGGCGAATACCGCATAGGCGCGCGCCATCGACAGCGGCGTGAGCGATGCGGTGCCGAGCGACATCGAGAGGTTGGGCGGCAGCTCGGCCTCCTCGAAGCCGAACTGGCTGATGTACGTGCGCGCAAACGGCACGCCGATGCCATCCAGCAGGCGGACGGACACCAGGTTGCGCGATTGCACCAGGGCCTCGCGCAGGCGCATCGGGCCGCGGAAGCCGCCGCCATCGTTCTGCGGGCGCCACATGTGGCCGCGGCGGTCGCGGAAGACGACCGGTGCGTCGAGCACGATCGAAGCAGGATTGAATCCCTTCTCGAACGATGCGGCATACAGGAACGGTTTGAAACTGGACCCCGGCTGGCGACGGGCCTGGGTGGCGCGGTTGAACTTGTTGCCCGCGAAGCTGTAGCCGCCGACCAGCGCCCGAAGAGCACCGTTGTTCGCATCCAGCGAGACCAGCGCTGCCTGCGCGCGCGGAATCTGGTCAATGACGTAACTGCCCTCTTCCTTGCCGGCTTTGATGCGGGTCAGATCGCCGCGCTTGAACAGTTTGGCGGGCGTGCGACCGGTCCACTTGCTGGCGGCGGCGGGCAGGGTGAGCTCGTTGCCGTCGACCATGACGACGGTGGCGCTGCCATCCTCGTTCGTGCGCGCGACGACAACCGGCTGCAGGCCGTTCTGCGCAGGAACGCCACGCAGGTGGGTGGCCAGTGCGGCGGCGTCCGCATCGGCCGCCACATCGAAATGCCGTTCGACGCCGTTCCAGCCATGGCGGTGGTCGTACAGACCCAATCCATCGCGGACGGCGGCATTGGCCGCATCCTGCAGCGGGGCATCCAGCGTGGTGGTGACGTGGTAGCCCTTGGTCAGGGCTTCGGGCCCGAAGCGCGCGATCATCTCCTGGCGCACCATTTCGGAAACGTAAGGCGCGTAGACCTCGATCGGCCGCTCGTGCGGCTTGGCGTGCATCGGCTCCGCCTTGGCGGCCGCCGCTTCCGCCGCGGTGATGTAGCCGTCCTCGCGCATGCGCTCCACGACATACGCGCTGCGCTGCTGGTTGCGGCCGGGGTTGCTGATCGGGTTGCCGCTGGAGGGGAACTTAAGTGCGCTCACCAGCGTGGCGGCCTCGGCCAGCGTCAGTTGGTCCAGCGTCTTGCCGTAGTAGTACTCGGCCGCTGCGGCGACGCCATAGGAGCGATTACCGAAGAAGCTCTTGTTGAGGTAAAGCTCGAGGATCTCGTCCTTGGTCAGCATCTTTTCGATGCGGACGGCCAGCATCATTTCCACCAGCTTGCGGGTGTAGCTGTATTCCGAGCTGAGGAACCACTGCCGGGCGACCTGCTGGGTGATGGTGCTGCCGCCGGCCACACGGCCCTCCTTGCGGCTGACGATCTGCCAGACCGCGCGCGCGATGCCGGTCGGGTCCACGCCGTTGTGCTCGTAGAACTTGCTGTCCTCGGCGGCGAGGAAGGCTTGCTTGACGCGGGGTGGCACTTGGTCGATCCGGACCGGATACCGGCGGATCTCCCCGTACAGACCCATCAGGCGGCCGTCGCTGGCATAGATGTAGAGGGGTTCCTGCAGTTCGACGTTCCGCAGGGCCTGGACGTCCGGGACCTTGGACGAGACCGTGTAATACAGCACCCCCAGGCCGACCGCGCCGGCCAGGGCAAGTATCAGGAACGTGATGAGGGTCCAACGGAGAAGACGACGGAACCGGGACATCCAGAGCTTTCCGATTGCAGAATTCGTGGCGGCAGAGTATAGATGACCGCTGGGATTGCCACAGGTGATCCCAAGGGGAACAGGGACTTGGGGAACAACCCTCGTGAAACGTGACAAGCCGCACAGCCACGTCAACGGCGGTTGCCAAGCGTAAAAACTTGGTTATTAATGTGGGCGCGCGTCGTGCGCCTTGTGCCCGTCGGAAGGGGAAAGACCGTGGGGCTACTCCCAAAAAGCCAGTCGCCGCTGATCGGCGTCGACATCAGTTCGACTGCGGTGAAACTGCTGCAGCTCTCCCGCGTGGGCAACCGTTTCCGGGTTGAGCACTACGCCGTCGAGCCGCTGCCGCCCAATGCCGTGGTCGAGAAGAACATCGTCGAGGTCGAGGCCGTCGGCGAGGCCATCCGCCGGGCGGTGAACCGCGCCGGCAGCAAGGCCAAGTACGCGGCCGCGGCCGTTGCCGGCTCGGCGGTGATCACCAAGATCATCCCGATGCCCGCCGACCTGGACGAAAGCGACCTGGAGGCCCAGGTCGAGCTTGAGGCCGTCAACTACATCCCGTACCCGATCGAGGAAGTGAACATCGATTTCGAGGTGCTGGGCCCCATGCCCAACAATCCCGAGATGGTGCAGGTCCTGCTGGCCGCATCGCGCTCGGAGAACGTCGAGCTGCGCCAGTCCGCGCTCGAACTGGGCGGACTGACGGCCAGGATCATGGATGTGGAGGCCTTCGCGGTCGAGAACGCCTTTGCCTTGATGGCCAACGACCTGCCGGTGCCCCAGGATGGCGTCGTCGCGCTGGTCGATATCGGCGCCACGATGACCACCCTCAACGTCCTGCGTCGCGGTCGTAGCCTGTATAGCCGCGAACAGGTATTCGGCGGCAAGCAGCTCACCGACGAGGTGATGCGCCGCTATGGTCTTACCTATGAAGAAGCTGGCCTGGCCAAGCGCCAGGGTGGCCTGCCAGAGAGCTACGAAGTCGAAGTGCTGGAGCCTTTCAAGGAAGCGACGGTCCAGCAGATCAGCCGTCTGCTGCAGTTCTTCTACGCAGGCAGCGAGTTCAACCGTGTCGACCAGATCGTTCTTGCCGGAGGCTGCGCCGCACTGCCCGGCCTGCCGGAGATGGTTGAAGAGCAACTGGGCGTGCCCACGGTCGTCGCCAATCCGTTGGCGCAGATGACCCTGGGCCCGCGCGTGCAGGCGCACGCGCTCGCGCAGGATGCTCCCGCGCTGATGATCGCCACCGGCTTGGCTTTGAGGAGCTTCGACTGATGGCAAGAATCAACCTACTCCCGTGGCGCGCGGAGCGCCGCGTCCAGCGGCAGCGCGACTTCTACGTGATGCTGGGCGCCGCGGCCGCCGCTGGCCTGCTGCTGTCGTTCCTGCTGTGGTTCCATTACGACCGCCAGGTGGCGGGCCAGACCGAGCGCAACGATTTCCTGAAGGCCGAGATCGCCAAGGTCCAGGCCCAGAACAAGGAAATCGAGCGCCTGGATGAACAGAAGCGCCGGTTGCTGGCGCGCAAAGAAGTCATCGAAAAGCTGCAGGCCAACCGCTCGCAGATGGTGCACCTGTTCGATTCCCTGGTGCGCACCATTCCCGACGGCGTCATGCTCGGCAACATCAAGCAGGATGGCGAGGTCCTGACGCTGGAAGGACGTGCGCAGTCCAATGCGCGGGTCAGTACCTATATGCGCAACCTCGAGACCTCGGGCTGGATGACTAAGCCGGAACTGGCGATCATCGAAGCGAAGCCCGAAGAGGTCAAAACGCTGACCAACACGGGTGCCAGCCGCGCGCTGCCGTATGTCTTCAAGCTGACGGTTCGCCTGGCGAACCCGACGGCCGAACAGGAAGCGGCGAGCAATGCAGCGGGCGACGCGCCGGCCGCTCCGGGTCCCACCCCGGCGCCGCTGGAAGGCCAGTCGCCCGCGCCGGCCACGCCCGCGCCTACGACACCGCCAGCTGCCCCTGCGCCGACGACTCCGCCGCCCGCCACGCCGGCAGGTAACACTCCCCCGGCCACCGGGAGCGCATCATGAGCCAGAAGAAGAAGACGTCGCTCAACAATCTGGACTTCAACAACATCGGCGGGTGGCCACAGAACGCGAAAATCGGCTTCTGCGTCATCCTCGCATTGTTCATCCTCGCCTTCTCCTACTTCCTCTTCATCAAGGGCAAGACGGAGACGTTGGACGGCTTGGAGCAGGAAGAAGTACGCCTGCGCCAGGACTTCGAGAAGGAGCAGGCCAAGGCCGCCAATCTGGAGCCGTTGAAGCAGCAGCTTGCACAGATGGAGCAGGTGCTGCAGCAGATGCTGCGCCAGTTGCCGAGCAAGACCGAGATGCCGGATCTGATCATCGACATATCGCAGACAGCGCTCTCCAGCGGACTGGCCAACGAGCTGTTCCAGCCGGAGCCGGAAACGCTGAAGGAGTTCTACGCCGAGAAGCCGATCCAGCTGCGCATGGTGGGCAACTATCACCAGTTCGGTGCGTTCGTCAGCGGCGTCGCCTCGTTGCCGCGCGTGGTCATCCTGACGATGCACGACATCTCGCTGCAGCCGAAGGCGGGCAAGGGTGGGATCAATCGAGGCGCGCTCGAGTTGTCGGGCACCGTCAAGACCTACCGGTACTTGGATGAGAAGGAAGTGGCGGACCAGGAAGCCGCGGCTGCCGCCGCTGCCGCAGGGCAGCCGGCACCCGCACCCGCACCCGCACCCGCACCCGCACCTGCCGCAGGGGGAGCACCATGATCCGCACTGATTTGCGCTGGCTCCTGCTGGGTGCGCTGGTGTTCGTGGGCGGATGCGCCCGAGGCGTGACTAGTACGCCGGGCGATGCCCCGAACCTGGAAACCTGGGTCACGGACGTCCGTGCGCGTCCGGCGCCCCCCCTGGATCCACTGCCGGTGATGCAGCAGTTCGAAACGTTCGAATATGCCGCACAGACCCTTCGCGATCCTTTCAGCGACGCCTGGAACAACGCGGAAGGGGGCGGGTTGCGACCCGATCCCAATCGCCGTAAGGAGACGCTGGAGCAGTATCCGCTGGACAGCCTTGACATGGTCGGCACGATCGGCAAAGGCGCAGCTCTGGTGGCGCTGGTGATGGGGCCCGACAAGGTCACCTACCGGGTACGTCCGGGGAATTACCTGGGGCAGAGCGATGGCCGGGTCACTTCGGTCCGCGAAGATGGGTTGGAACTTGTCGAATTAGTGCCGGATGGCGCGGGTGGCTGGCTGGAACGGCCGGCGTCGATTGCGCTTGAAGATCAATGATTGGGGGATACACGATGACCGCTTCGAACGCCTACCGCCTGCGGCCGTCCCGGCGCCTGGCCACCCTCCGGGCCTGCTCTCTGGGACTGGCCATCGGCCTGCTGGCAGCCGCCAGCGCCGCCGGCGCCACGCCCCCGGGTGAGCAGGCAAACGTACCCACCGCCTCCGCCAAAACGGTGCAAGCGGTGTCGGTTTCCAACATCGATTTCCGCCGCGGTGAGGACGGCGCGGGACGCCTGATCGTCAAGTTCGACGGGCAGGGCGCCTCGCCGGATCTCCGCAACCAGGGCGACAGCATCGTCGTGGATGTCGGCAATGCGACGCTTCCGGCCTCGTTGCAGCGTCCGCTCAACGTGGTCGACTTCGCAACGCCGGTCCAGCGTGTAGAGGCGCAGTCCAAGGGCGGCGGCACTCAGCTCGTGCTGAGCACGCGAGGCGAATTCGAATCGCTGGCGTACCAGTCCGGCAACGAGTACGTCGTGGAGATCGTGCCGCGGGCGGGTCAGAAGGCCGTGGGCGGTGCGGGCGCTTCGGCCGGCACCAGCTCGTCGGCCATCGTCGCGGCGGCGCAGAAGGTTGCCAGCGAGGCTCGCCGCTACAGCGGCCGACCGGTGACCTTCAACTTCCAGGATGTGCCGGTGCGCACCGTCCTCCAGCTGATCGCCGAGGAATCCAACCTCAATATCGTCGCGTCCGACACGGTGCAGGGCAACGTCACCCTTCGCTTGGTCAATGTCCCATGGGATCAGGCGTTGGACATCGTCCTGCGTGCCAAGGGCCTGGACAAGCGACGCGATGGCAATGTCGTGTGGGTCGCCCCGCAGCCCGAGCTGGCCAAGTTCGAGCAGGATAAGGAAGATGCACGCATCGCGATTGAGAACCGCGAGGACCTGATCACCGACTACGTGCAGGTCAACTACCACTCGGCCAGCGCGATCTTTAAGGCGTTGACGGAAGCCAAGGGCGTCGGCAACGGCGGCGGTGGCGGCGGTGGTAACAGCGGCAACTCGCAGAACGAGAATGGCTTCCTGTCGCAGCGCGGCCGCCTGGTCGCGGACGAGCGTACCAACACCCTGATGATCAGCGACATCCCGAAGAAGGTCGCGCAGATGCGCGAGCTGATCGCGGTCATCGATCGTCCGGTCGACCAGGTCATCATCGAGGGCCGGATCGTCATCGCGACCGATACCTTCGCCCGTGATCTGGGTGCCCGTTTCGGTATCAGTGGTCGTCGCTCCGGTGATCGTACGCAGATCATCGGCGGCAACATCGTCGACAACGTCAACGTAGGCAACGGCGAGGATCGCGTGCTGCCGCGCGACATGAATGTGAACCTGCCGGCCAGTGGCTTCATCGACAACACCGCGGCGAGCATCGCCTACACGCTGCTGGGCCGTAACTTCGACCTGGACCTGGAACTGTCCGCGTTGCAGGAAGAAGGCCGTGGCGAAGTGATCTCCAACCCGCGCCTGGTGACCACCAACCAGCGCGAAGCGGTGATCAAGCAGGGTCGTGAAGTCGGTTACCTGACCGTCACCGGCAGTGGCACCGGCACCAACAGCGTGCCGACCGTGCAGTTCAAGGAAGCCCTGCTCGAACTGAAAGTGCTGCCTACCATCACCGACGACAACCGCGTCTTCCTGAACCTCAACGTCAAGAAGGACGAAGTGGTCCAATTCGTCGACCTGGGCATCTACGGCTCGGTCCCCGAGCTGGCCCGTCGCGAGATCAACACCGCCGTCCTGATCGAAGACGGCCAGACCGTGGTGATCGGTGGCGTTTACGAGTTCAGCGATCGCGCCAGCGTGGCCAAGGTGCCGTTCTTGGGCGACATCCCCTTCCTGGGCAACCTGTTCAAGAAGAAGGGTCGCAGCAAGGAGAAGGCAGAGCTGCTGATCTTCGTCACGCCGAAGGTCCTGCGAGTGGCCGAGCGCCGTTGAGCGCAGCCGGACCGTTGGGTGTGGAAGAAGGGGGCCCTGGGCCCCCTTTTTCTTTGCGCGTACTCCGTATCTGAATCGGGGCGTCGCGTGCCAATGGTCCTGTGAACCTTCCGGCCGGGGTTGGGTCAAAATCGGCCTCCATACCGACTTCCGGCCTTCCCATGGATTCTTCCCCTGCCCGTCCCGATCAGCCGGCGGATGCCCACGCAACGCTGCACGGGGCGTTTGCGCGATTGCGCGAGGACTTGTCGCACACCATCGTCGGGCAGGCCGCCTTGGTTGAGCGGCTGCTGATCGCCCTCCTGGCCGACGGACATCTATTGGTGGAAGGGGCACCGGGCCTGGCGAAGACCACCGCCATCCGCGCGCTGGCCTCCCGGCTGCAGGCCGAGTTCGCGCGCGTGCAGTTCACGCCCGACCTGCTCCCCGCCGACCTCACCGGTACCGAGGTCTGGCGCCCGCAGGAAGGGCGATTCGAGTTCCAGCCGGGCCCTGTGTTCCATCCGCTGTTGTTGGCCGACGAGATCAACCGTGCGCCCGCCAAGGTACAGTCCGCGCTGCTCGAAGCGATGGGCGAGCGGCAGGTGACGGTGGGACGCCACACCTATCCGTTGCCGGCCTTGTTCCTGGTGATGGCCACGCAGAATCCGATCGAGCAGGAGGGCACGTTCCCGCTGCCCGAGGCCCAGCTCGACCGCTTCCTCATGCACGTGAAGATCGGCTACCCCGAGGCGGCGGCGGAGGCCGACATCCTGCGGTTGGCGCGTGATCGTGCGCGCGACGACATGCAGGCCGTTTCCGCCGTCGTCGAGCGCATGCCGCTGGAGGATGTCTTCCGCGCCCGTGCGCAGGTCCTGGACCTGCACCTGGCGCCGGCATTGGAGCGCTACCTCATCGAACTGGTCCTCGCCTCGCGTGACGCCTCGCGCTACGACGCTGCGCTCGCACGCCGCATCGCATGGGGCGCCAGCCCGCGCGGTTCGATTGCGCTGGAGCGCTGCGCGCGTGCGCGCGCCTGGCTGTCGGGCCGCGACTACGTGACGCCCGACGACATCCGGGCGATCGCGCCGGACGTCCTCCGCCACCGAGTACTGCCGAGCTATGAAGCCACCGCGGAAGGCTGGGACGGCGACCGGTTGGTGAAGGCCCTGCTGGACGTGGTGCCCCTGCCCTGATCGGGCGCTCCGTCTCCCGGCACCCTCCATGAGCGACGGCATCGTTCCAACCTTGCAAGAACTGATCGCGCTGCGGGCCAGCGCGCAGCGACGGCCGCCCGCGCGGCGCGGGCGGCATTCCGTCACCGGGCCTTCGGCGTCGCCACTACGCGGGCGCGGGATGGAGTACGCCGAGTCCCGTGAATACGTGGCGGGCGACGATGTTCGCCACATCGACTGGCGGCTGACGGCGCGTAGCGGCCGCACCCACACCAAGCTCTTCCAGGCCGAACGCGAACGGCTGACGCTGATCGTCGCCGACACCTCCCCGTTGCTGTACTTCGGCACCCGTCTGCGCTTCAAGTCCGTGCAGGCGGCGCGCGCAGGCGCGGTCGCGGCGTGGCAGGCGGTGCGCGAGGGCGACCGCCTGGCGATCCTGCGCGGCAGCGCGACCGAAGCGCCGGTGCCTCCCGCCTCGGGCACGCGCGGTGCGTTGCGGGTGCTGGATGCATTGGTGCGTTGGTATGCGAAGCCACCGGCGGACGATGTCGGCCTGGCGTTCGCCCTCGATCATGCCGCGCGCCTGCTTCGCCCCGGCTCGCGCTTGCTGGTGCTGGCAGAGCCGCATAGCGTGGCCGCCATTCCGGATACGCGCTGGACGGCGCTCGCGGCCCATCATGATGTCGTCGTGCTGTTGCTGACGGACCCGCTGGAAACCGATCCGCCCGCTCGGTCGCTCCCTTTCGCGGCCGGCGACCAACGCGTCGAGCTGGATCTCGCCAGCCCGGCGCAGCGCGATGCTTGGCGTAGCGAATTCCAGGCGCCCCTCGCGCGTGCATTGGACCGCTTGCCCGCGCGTGGCGTGCAGGTGCGCACGTTGTCGACCGATGCCGCCAGCGATGCCTGGCTGGTCGCGCTGGGCCGCGCGCAAACGCAGGTGGCCTGAGCATGGCGCCGGACACGCTGGTGTTGCGCGATGTGCATGTGCCACCGGCGCCCTCGTGGTGGCCACCGGCACCCGGGTGGTGGCTGGTGGCTGCACTCGTCTTGGCCGCCGTGCTGTGCTTCGTCGCGTGGCGCTGGCACCGGCATCGGCGTCGCCAACGGTGGCAGCGCTGGTTCGATGCGGTACCGCAGGGACGGACACCGGCCGAGCAGGTGGCTGCCGCATCGGAATTGCTGCGCCGTGCGGCGCGCCGCGTGTCGTCTTCCGCGGATCGACTCGAAGGCGAGGCTTGGCTGCAGTTCCTCGATGGCCGGCAGGGTCGTGCTTTCAGCGCAGGCCCGGGCAGATTGCTGCTCGATGGCGGCTATCGCCGCGATGTCGATCCTGCCGAGTTGGCAGCGGCGCTGGCCGCGGCACGCACGCGTTTCCTCGAACTGATGGCGGCGAAGCGATGAGCCTTTCGCTGCCGACATTGCAGCTGCTGCAGGACGGCTATGCCGGCTTCGCATGGCCTTGGGCGTGGTTGGTGTTTCCGTTGCCTTGGCTGGTGCGCTGGGCATTGCCCGCACGTCGCGCGCAGATGGATGCCCTCAAGGTGCCCTATGGCAACGCCGTGCAGGCGATCGCCGCACAGGGTGGCCGGGGGCTGCAGGGTCGTGGTGCGGCGCTGGCGTGGCTGGTGTGGTTCCTGCTGTGTGCTGCGGTCGCGCGACCCCAACAATTCGGCGACGCCGTGACGCCGCCGGTGAGCGGGCGCGACCTGATGCTGGCCGTCGATCTCTCGGGCAGCATGACCGAGCCCGACATGGAGCTCGGCGGTGCTGTCGTCGATCGGCTTACCGCAGCGAAGGCCGTGCTCGCTGATTTCCTGGATCGCCGTGATGGCGATCGCGTGGGATTGCTGGTGTTCGGCCAACGCGCCTACGCGATGACACCGCTGACCCGCGATCTGCAGACCGTGCGCGAACAACTGCGCGATGCCGTGGCCGGGCTCGCTGGCCGCGAAACCGCGATCGGCGATGCCATCGCGCTGGCGGTGCGTCGACTGCGCACGCAGCAGGAAGGCCAGCGCGTGCTGATCCTGCTGACCGATGGTGTGAACTCCGCCGGCGTGCTGACGCCACAAAAGGCGGCGGAACTGGCGAAGGAGGAGCGCGTGCGCATCCACACCATCGCCTTCGGCAGCGATGGCGGAATGAGCTTGTTCGGCATTCCGTTGCCGATGCCGGCCAGTTCGCCGGAAGATATCGACGAGGCGACCCTCCGTGATGTCGCCGCGCAAACCGGGGGCCGTTTCTACCGCGCGCGCGATACCGGCGAACTTGCCGGCATTTACGCCGAGTTGGACCGCCTGGAGCCGGTGCAGCAGGCGGGCAAGGCCGTGCGTCCGCGCATCGAGCGTTATGCGTGGCCGTTGGCCGCCGCGCTGGGCTTCGCGCTACTGGCGTTCGCGTGGCCGCGGAGGCGCGTATGAGCGCTTTCTGGCATGCGCTGCATTTCCTGCGCCCGCATTGGCTGTGGGCCTTGCTCGCGCTGCCGCTGCTGGCGTGGTGGTGGCGCGCGCAACGACATCGCCTGAATGCCTGGCAGGGCCATGTCGATCCGCACCTGCTGCGACACTTGCTCGTGCGGGGTGGGCGAAGCGCACGCACCGGCATGATCGCTGCCGCGCTGGCCTATGCATTGGCCGTGCTGACACTGGCGGGGCCGAGCTGGCGACAGGGCGAACAGCCCTTGTGGCAAGCCCAGCGCCCACTGGTGCTGGTGCTGGACCTGTCCAGCCGGATCACTACGCCGGACCTGCCGCCGTCGCGCCTGTTGCAGGTGCGGGCCAAGCTCGCGCGCTTACTCGATGCGCGCGCGGGTAGCCCCGTGGCGCTGGTGGTGTATGCGGACGATGCGTTCACGGTCGCCCCGATGACCGACGACGCGGCCAATATCCGCCTGTATCTCGACGAGCTTTCGCCCGAGATCATGCCGGTGGACGGCCAGCGCGCCGATCGCGGCATCGCTTGGGCAACGCGCCTGCTGTCGCAAGCGGATTTCCACAACGGCGACATCCTCGTGCTGACCGACCGCGCGGGCGGTGAGGCCTCCACGGCGGCTTCCGCGGCGCGCGGGAAGGGATACACCGTGTCCGTACTCGGGCTGGGCACGCCGGCCGGCGCCGCCTATCGCGGGACCGATGGCACGATCGGCCATGCGGCGCTGGATGCGGGTTCCCTGCGTGCGCTGGCCGCTGCAGGGGGAGGGCGGTACGAACCGGCCTCGACCGACGACGGGGACTTCGCCGCGCTCGGTATCGCGGCGCCGGCACTGGACGCCGTGGGCGTGTCCACCGCGCCTGGCGGCGGCAAGGCGTGGCGCGACGAGGGCTACTGGCTGTTGATCCCGTTGATGGCGCTCGCGCTGTTGTGGTTCCGTCGTGGTGCGGTACTCGTGCTGGTGGGCGCGCTGTGGCTGCCGATGGCATCGCCTGCGCGTGCTGCCGGGGTCGATTGGTGGCAGCGCAGCGACCAGGCCACGCATGCGCAGTTGCAGCGAGGCGCTGACGCATACCGTCAAGGCGACTACGCTTCTGCGGAGCAGTCCTTCAACGGCATCGATACGGCCGAGGGTCAGTACAACCTGGGCAATGCGCTGGCGAAGCAGCAGCGTTACGACGATGCCGTGGCGGCTTACGACCGCGCACTGCGATTGCAGCCTGGCATGGCCGATGCGGTCGCCAATCGCAGTGCGGTCGACGCCGCGCGCAAACGGCCGCCTTCACCGGGAGACGGGCAGGGCAAGCCTGGGCAGCAGGGCAGTGGCGACCAGGCCTCCTCGGGCGCTAAGGGCGATGCATCGGACGGAAAGCAGGCAGGTCAGCGACAGAAGCCGTCGCCGCAAGACGCATCGACATCGCCCTCGGGCAAGCCCGGCCAGGCGCAGGCGGGCAAGGGCACGCCGCCGCAACGTACGCCGCCCAAGCCGTCGCCCGATCCCGCAGCACAGGCCGCCGCCGATGCGGCGCAACGCGAACGCATGCGCGCGGCGATGGGCGAGCGGGACGGACAGCGCGCTGAAAAGCCGTCGCAGAATGCGCCTGCCGTGCAGACCGAAACCGCGGAGCAGCGCGAGCGCAGGCAAGCGGTCGATGCATGGCTGAAGCGCGTGCCGGACGAGCCCGGTTCGCTGCTCAAGGCGAAGTTCCGGCTCGAACACGATCGCCGGCAGAAGGAAGGGCAATGAAGTACCGCATCTGGATCCTGCTGGCCGTGCTGATGGTGTGGCCGACCTCGCTGCTCGCGGCGACACGCGCGTGGCTGGAGCAGCCGCAGGTCGTGCTCGGCCAGGCGGTCACGCTCAACGTGGAGACCGATGCGGTGTCCGCCACCCCGGATCTCACGCCGCTCATGCGCGATTTCGAAGTGGAAGGCCAATCCGACAGTCGGAGCGTACGGCTGGTGAACGGACGCATGAGCACCAGCACGACGTTTTCGCTGACGTTGCGGCCGCGACGCGCCGGCACGCTGGCCATCCCCGCGCTGCAGGTGGGCAACGAGCGCACGGCGCCGCTGACGTTGGAGGTCGGCGCTACGGCGACGGCGCGCGCGGCGTCCAACGGCCTGGTGTTCGTCGAAACCGAAGTGGACGATCCCAGCCCCTACGTGCAGCAATCGGTCGGCGTGACGGTGCGGCTGTACTACGCCACGCCGCTGGTGTCGGGACAACTCGATCTCGATCCGCCCGACGGCGCGCTGCTGCAGCGCGTCGGCGACATCGTGCAGTCCAGCCGCGAGATCGACGGGCGACGCTACAGCACCGCCGAGCGTCGCTTCCTGCTGGTGCCCGAGCGCAGCGGCGCGCTGACGCTGCCGGGTGCGCGCTTCGAAGGGCGTGGTGCCGGCGGCTGGATGGACGACCTGTTGGGCGGCAACAGCCGCGAGGTCAACATCACCGGCGCACCGCGCGCGCTGCAGGTGCGCGCGCAACCGGCCGGTGCGCCGCAGCCCTGGCTGCCGGTGCGCGACCTGCGCCTGCGTTACACCGCAGTGCCGCAGCAGTTGCGCACGGGCGAAGCGGGCACGTTCACCATCGAGACGACGGTCATCGGGGCCACGCAGGCGCAGTTGCCGGAGGTTCCCGCGCCGTCGGTTCCCGGCGCGCAGGTCTTCGCCGAGCCGCCGCAGTTCGACGAACGTTTCGTGGGCGGTACGCCGCAAGTGACGCTGACGCGCCGCTATTCGATCGTGCCCTCGCAGGCGGGCACGCTGGTGATCCCGGGCTCGGCGATGGCGTGGTGGGACGTGCGCGCGGGCGCGGCGCGGCGCGCGACGCTGCCCGACCTGACCCTGCCCGTCGTGGTCGGAAGCGGTGCGCCTTCATCCGCCTCGGCCACGAGCGCGTCGCGCGGTGCGGCCACGACGACCACCGGTGCTGGCGACGACATCCTGCTGGAGGGCGAACGCCGCGTTCCGCCCCACCTGTGGCCCTGGTTGGCCGCCGGGTTCGCCGTGTTGTGGCTGGTCACGTTGGTGTGGGCGCTGACGCGGCGCGCCGCTGCTTCGTCGGGCCAACGCACGCGTGTACGTGCCGAAGCCGGGGCACCGGACACCACGGTACCGGCCACGCACACCGCGGCCGACCTCAAGCGTGCGCTGGATGCAGGCGAGCTCGACGACATCGAGGACGTGCTGCGTGGCATGGCGCGCCCGGCCGCCGTCGATCTCGACGATCTGCATCGCCGGCTCGCTTCGTCTTCACAGCGCACGGCGGTGGATCTGCTGCGCCGCGCCCGTTGGGCTGGCGGCGATGCGGGCCAGGCAAGGGCGGCGTTGCGCGAAGCCTTCCGCGGCGGTCCCGACTGGAAGACGGCGGGTCCACTCGCCGTGGACGAACCCCTGCCGCCGCTCTATCCGCGATGAGGGAAAGCGGACGCACGCTCGTCCTCTCCTTGGCGATGGCAGAGATGCCGTCCCCACCTGTCCGGTTCGACCCGTCGTGTATCGACGGAGCGCGCTGCCGGGTTTGCTAAGCTCCCGACTTTGCCTTCGCAGGACTCGCCGATGACCGACGCCAAGCCCGCCACCCGCGCCAAGCTGCCGTTGCACTGGAAGATGGCCATCGGTTTCGGTGTCGGCCTGCTGGTCGGACTCATCGTGCACGCGACGGGACAGGGCGATGCCGGCTGGGTGCAGGACGTCACGAAGTACGTCACCACGCCGTTCAGCAAGATCTTCCTCAACCTGATCTTCATGCTGATCGTGCCGCTGTTGTTCTCCGCGCTGGTCTGCGGCATCGCCGAGATGGGCGACATCCGCGCGCTGGGGCGGATCGGCTGGAAGACACTGGCCTACACGGTGCTGCTATCCGCGATCGCCGTGCTGCTGGGCTTGGTGCTGGTCAACCTGCTGAAGCCGGGCGTGGGCGTAGATCCTGCGCTGGCGCAGCAGCTGATCGCCGAGAACGCCGAGCGCACGAAGGAAATCGTCGCCAGCGTCGGCAGTCAGCCGACCGGCATGGACATGCTGCTGTCGATCGTGCCCGACAACGTGATCGGCGCGGCGTCGAGCAACGCGGCGATCCTGTCGCTGATGTTCTTCGCGGTGATGTTCGGCATCGGCCTGGTGCTGACGCCGTCGGAGAACACCGGCATCCTCAAGCGCGGCATCGAGGGCGTGTTCGAGATCTCGATGACGCTGATCGGCCTGGTGATCCGGCTGGCCCCGTACGCGGTGGCCTGCTTCATGTTCAACCTGGCCGCGATCTTCGGCTTCGATCTGTTGGTACGACTGGGTGCCTATGTGGGCGTAGTCGTGCTGGCGTTGGGCCTGCACCTGCTGGTCAGCTACTCCGTCGCGCTGAAACTCGCCGGCTATTCGCCGCTGACGTTCTTCCGCGGCGCGCAGGAAGCGATGGTGATGGCGTTCTCCACCGCGTCGAGCAACGCGACCCTGCCCACCGCGCTGCGCGTGGCCGACGAGAAGCTGGGCCTGCCGCGCACGGTGTCGCGCTTCGTGCTGACCGTGGGCGCCACCGCCAACCAGAACGGCACCGCGTTGTTCGAGGGCGTGACGGTGATCTTCCTGGCCCAGTTCTTCGGCGTGGACCTGTCGCTGGGCCAGCAGTTCATGGTGATGCTGGTGTGCATCCTGGGCGGCATCGGCACGGCCGGCGTGCCGTCCGGTTCGCTGCCGGTGGTGGCGCTGATCTGCGCCATGGTGGGCGTGAACCCCATCGGCATCGGCCTGATCCTGGGCGTGAACCACTTCCTCGACATGTGCCGCACCACGCTGAACGTCACCGGCGACCTGACCCTGGCGTCGCTGGTGGCCAAGGGCGAACGCACTGACGTGAAACTGCCGGGCCAGCCGGGCTAACACCCCGGAAAGCACGCTGCAACCGCGACAGGGCGGGCAGGGGGTGGGACAATGGGCGGCCCGCAGCCCGCCGGGCGCCGCCCCCTGTTCCGAATCCCCATGACGACGCCCACCCGCCGCCAGCTCGCCAACGCCATCCGTTTCCTCGCCGCCGACGCGGTGCAGGCCGCCAACTCCGGCCATCCCGGCATGCCCATGGGCATGGCCGACATCGCCGAAGTGCTGTGGAACGACTACTACCGCCACAGCCCGTCGAACCCGCACTGGTTCAACCGCGACCGCTTCATCCTGTCCAACGGCCACGGTTCGATGCTGCAGTACGCGCTGCTGCACCTGGCCGGCTACGACCTGCCGCTGCAGGAACTGAAGCAGTTCCGCCAGCTGCACAGCAAGACCGCCGGCCACCCCGAGCGCCACGAGACTCCGGGCGTGGAAACCACCACCGGCCCGCTCGGGCAGGGCTTCGCCAACGCGGTCGGCTTCGCGCTGGCCGAGAAGCTGCTGGCGCAGCGTTTCAATCGCGAAGGCCACGACCTCATCGATCACCGCACCTTCGTGTTCATGGGCGACGGCTGCCTGATGGAAGGCGTGTCGCATGAGGCCGCCTCGCTCGCCGGCACCTGGGGCCTGGGCAAGCTGGTCTGCTTCTGGGACGACAACAAGATTTCCATCGACGGCAACACCGATGGCTGGTTCACCGACGACACGCCGGCCCGCTTCGAAGCCTATGGCTGGCAGGTCGTGCGCAACGTCAACGGCCACGACCCGGTCGAGATCAAGACCGCGATCGATACCGCGCTGAAGGCCACCGACAAGCCCACGCTGATCTGCTGCCGCACCACGATCGGTTTCGGTTCGCCGAACAAGGCCGGCAAGGAATCCAGCCACGGCGCACCGCTGGGCAAGGACGAGCTGGAGGCCACGCGCGCCGCACTGGAATGGCCGTACGGTCCGTTCGAAGTGCCGGCCGACATCTACGCCGGCTGGAACAAGGTCGAGGCCGGCAAGGCGCTGGAAGCCGAATGGAACGCACTGCTCGCTGCCTACACCGCGCAGTACCCGGAGCAGGCGGCCGAACTGGAGCGTCGTGCCTCGGGCGAGCTGCCCGCCGACTTCGTCGCCCAGGCCGATGCCTACATCGCCAAGGTGCAGGCCGAAGGCCCGGTGATCGCCTCGCGCAAGGCCTCGCAGAACGCCATCGAAGCGTTCGCGCCGCTGCTGCCTGAGCTGGTCGGCGGCTCGGCCGACCTGGCGCACTCCAACCTCACGCTGTGGAAGGCCAGCAAGTCGGTGTCCACCACCGATCCGAACGCCAACTACGTGTACTACGGCGTGCGCGAGTTCGGTATGACCGCGATCGCGAACGGCCTGGCGCTGCACGGCGGCTTCGTGCCGTTCGACGCCACCTTCCTGGTGTTCAGCGACTACGCGCGCAACGGCGTGCGGATGAGCGCGCTGATCCCGGCGCACGCCATCCACGTGTACACGCACGACTCCATCGGCTTGGGCGAAGACGGTCCCACCCACCAGCCGGTCGAACACCTGGCCTCGCTGCGCTACATCCCGAACAACGACGTGTGGCGTCCGTGCGACGCGGTGGAATCGGCGGTGGCGTGGAAGCAGGCCATCGTCCGTCAGGACGGCCCGAGCTGCCTGGTGTTCTCGCGCCAGAACCTGCCGCACCAGCCGCGCACCGAGGCGCAGGTGGGCGATATCGCACGCGGCGGCTACGTGCTGGCCGATGCCGAGGGCACGCCCGACGTCATCCTGATCGCCACCGGTTCGGAAGTTGGCCTGGCCACGCAGGCGAAGGCCACGCTGGACGCGCAGGGCATCAAGACGCGCGTGGTGTCGATGCCGTCGACCGACGTGTTCGATCGCCAGGACGCGGCTTACCGCGAGGCCGTGCTGCCCAAGGCCGTGCGCAAGCGCGTGGCGGTGGAAGCGGCGATCGCCGATTTCTGGGGCAAGTACGTGGGCCTGGACGGTGCGGTGATCGGCATGACCACGTTCGGGGCCTCCGCGCCGGCCGACGCGCTGTACAAGCACTTCGGCATCACCGCCGAGGCGGTGGTCGAGGCTGCGACGTCGCTCTGAGCAGGGCGCATCGCAGGAACGAGAAGAAGCCGGGCATCGCCCGGCTTTTTCTTGCCCGCGATCAGCGCGTCTCGCGCAGTCCGAGCGCCAGTAGCTTGGCTTCGAGGCGTTCGCCCAGCGTCGCCGGTTGCGCCAGCGCCATGCGCGCCATCGCGGCCTCGTCGTCGGGCCGCGCCGCCAACGCCTTGGCCACCGTCGCGATTTTCTTCCACGGGGTGGCGGTGTTGGCCTTCAGCCAACCCAGGGCTTTGACGATGCGCTGTTCGACCTCGGTGAAGTCGCTGCCTAGCGGATAGTCCGGCAGGGTGCCGTCGTGGCGAAAGGCGCGCAGGCGCGCCGACAGGTGCACGGGCGTGTTGTCGATCCAGTGGCCCGGCGCATGGAAGCCGCTGCGCAGTTTGCCCTCGCGCTTGGCCCGTTCCACCAGTGCGGACTGGAAGCGCGCATCGGTGATGCCACCCATCGCGATCACGCAGTCCTCGTCGTTCTTGCCGCGCAGGTCCGCGATGCCGTACTCGTTGACGTACAGGTCGCGCAGGTGGCGGGGAATGGTGGTATGGCCGTAGTTCCAGCGTACGTTGGAAGCGGGCGCGCCGGCATCGTCGCGCACGGCGCGGAACATCAACGCGCTGCGTGCGTTGTCCAGGCTGTTGGACATGTCGACGAAGTTGTACTGGCCGCCGACCCCCGAAACCACGCGGCCGTCTTCCAGTCCGTCTGAGACGGCCGCACCGAGCGCGGTGACCATCATGCAGGAGTTGAAGAAGCGGGCGTCGTGACGCTGCAGGCGGGCGAGTGGTTCGTGGTCGCGCTGCAGTTCGTTGATCAGGCTGATGCGGCGCATGCCGATGGCACGGCGCTGGTCATCCGGCAGGTCGCGCAACCATTGGTAGAACGCGGGCGATCCGAGGTAGAACGCGCCATGCAGGTACTCGCCATCGCGCTCCAGCCGCGCCTGGTCGCCGAGATTGGCCGTGCCGTCGGCGATGCGCCGCATCAGCGCTTCGTCGTCCACCACCTTGCGCCGGATCACGCCGGTTTCGACCAATCGCTTGAAACCTTCGTTGACCATCTCGCTGCAGCCGTACAGGCCGAGGGCGAACGGGTCGAGGCCGCCGCTGGCGAGCACCGCCGGGTGTTGCTCCAACGCGGGATCGAGGGCGGCCAGGATGCGCCGGTAAGTGGCGTTGTCGGTGTGGCGCAGCACCAGCGCATGGCATAGCGCATCGGCGAGCGCGCCGATGCCGATCTGCAGCGTGCCGCCGTCCCGCACCAATGCGCTCGCATACAGTCCTATCGCGTATTCGGCATCGGAGACCGGCTGGCGCGGCAACCCGAACAGATGCGGATAAGGGCCAGGCGGGGTGATGACGATATCGAAGTAGGCTTCGTCCACCGCCGCGGTGCCGCCGATCCACGGCAGCTGCGGATCGACCTCCGCCACCAGCAAGGGGCGCGGCAGGCCGCGCGCCACGATGGCATCGACAGCATCCTGGGTCAGATCGTTGTTGCACGAGAACGAGAGCCGCGTGCCGCCCGGTTCGCGCGCGACCTTCTGCACGATCACGTTGAGTGCGCGGTCGGCGAGCGCCCGGGCAACGTGCGTGTAGTTGAGGCTGGCGTACAGGCGTTGCGCGGTGGTGGAGCGGAGCAGCGCGCCGCCCTGCATGTAGAACTCCTCCACTTCCATGTGCGCGGGCAGCGCATCACGCTTCATCGCCTGCACGTAATCCAGCCGCGGGAAGTCGTCGCCGAAATGCCGCGTGGCGAACGGCGTCACGAATCGTCCCTCCAGCCCCTTGCCACCCATAGGCGGATCGAGCGAAAGCGCGGTGTAGAGCGACCACGGGCGCGACGGGTCCTTTACGCCACGCCGGTAAAGCGCATTGAGCAGGCGGTGCGGCTTGCCGATGCCGAGCGGCGCACCCATGCGCAGCGGGCCGTAGGTGTGGGCCAGGAGCAGGTCGACGGCTTCGTCGAGATCGGTCAGGTGGCGTGGGGTCATGTGCGCAGCTTAGGCGAAGCCAGGTGATCCGCCGACGAATGGGCGCGCAGGAGGGCTTGACACGGTTTTCGTTTACGGGCGTAATCAATAAAAATTACAGGCGTAAACGTATGCCAATCAGCGATGCGGAAGCGGTGGTGATGGACGTGTTGTGGGGGCGCCATCCCGCCAGCGCGGAAGACGTGGTGGCTGCCTTGGCCGGCCGCGCGGAATGGGCGGAGCCGACCGTGAAGACCCTGCTCAACCGCCTGCTCAACAAGGGCGCGATCCAGGCGGAGAAGGAGGGACGTCGCTATCTGTATTCGCCCGTGCTCAGCCGCGATGCCTGGCTGGCGGAGCAGAGCGCGGGGCTGGTCGATCGCTTGTTCGGGGGGCGTGTGGCGCCACTGGTCGCCCACTTCAGCGAACAGCGCAAACTTTCCTCGGCCGACATCGCCGAACTGAAACGTCTGATTGCGGAGCTCGACGATGGCGAATGACGCGATGATGGCCTTGCTCGAAGCGACCATCGCCAGCACGTTGGCCATCCTGCTGGTGTTGGCCCTTCGTGTCCCACTGCGTCGTCACCTCGGCGCCGCGACTGCGCACGCGCTGTGGATCTGCGTGCCGCTGGCCTGCGTGGCGGTCCTGGTGCCGGCCCGCCACGCCGAGACGCAGTGGGTGCTGCCGCAGGTTGTCGTGCTGCAACCGGCATCGGTGGCGGCCGTCGAAGCGAACGCGTCGTGGTCGGCATTGCCGGCGTTGCTGCTCGCGTTATGGGGCGTCGGCGCCCTCCTGATGGTCGCGCGATTGATCGCGCAGCAGCGGCGCTTCATCCGTGCCGTGGGGCCGATGACGGAAGCCGCGCCGGGCGTGCTGCGCGCGAGCGAAAGCGCGGGCCTTCCGGCGGCTTACGGAGTGCTGCGACCCAAGATCCTGCTGCCGGCGGACTTCGACAACCGCTACACGGACGCTGAGCGCGCGCTGGTGCTGTGCCACGAGCGCCTGCACATCCGCCGCGGCGACTTGTTCGGCAACCTGCTCGCCGCGCTGCTGCGCAGCCTGTTCTGGTTCAACCCGCTGATGCACCTCGCGTCGCGCTTGCATCGCCTGGACCAGGAGTTCGCCTGCGATGCGGCCGTGGTCGCACGCCATCCCGGCGAGCGCCGCACCTACGGCGAAGCGATGCTGAAGGCGCATCTTGCCGGCATTCCGCTGCCCGTGGGCTGCCACTGGACGCACCACCACCCACTCAAGGAGAGGATCGCCATGCTGAAGCACCCTTTGCGCAGCCGCGCCCGCCGGTTCGCGGCCGCCACCCTGGTCATGCTGCTGGTCGCAGGCACCGGTATCGCCGCGTGGGCTGCGCAACCCGCCGCGCAGGCGCAGGGCGCACACGACTTCCACTACCGGATTGGCGCGACGCTCGAGGTCGATGGCGAACGCCAGGACGTTGTCCTGCGCGACTGGCCGGGCCGCAAGGTGGGTTTCGCTTCGACGACGAAAGCCGGCCGCGCGTGGCGCATTGAGCTGGTCGTCGATCCTGCGGCAGAAGGCCAGGTGAGGCTCGCCGGTGACATCAGCGTGGACGGCAAGCCCGTGTCCAAACCGGTACTGATGGGTCTGCTCGGCAAGGCGATGCGTATCGAGGTGACCCCGCCGGATGGCAGCTCGACGTTTGCGCTGTCGATGATCGTCAGTCGGCACGACGGCGCGCCCGGGCCGGACGCGGCCAGCGTGCCGAAGCAGCCCGCGCCTGCCTACCCGGAAGACGCGAAGGCGCGCGGCCAGAGCGGGCTGGTGGTGTTGAAGTTGCGAGTCGGCCCCGATGGCCGCGTGCGTGAAGCCGTCGTGGAATCATCGGAGCCCGCCGGCCTGTTTGACGAAGCCTCGCTCGCGGCTGCCCGGGAATGGACGTTTGAGCCGCCGACGGAGAATGGCATGCGCGGCGAAGGCTGGGTGCGCGTGCCCATTCGGTACGACATCGACGGCAGCGCTGAGGATGGCGCTGAAAAGGCTGCCGCGGTCGACCAACCTGCTGCATGAGCCGACGAGAGCAAGGGGAGCGGCACGCGTTATGGCGCACTGGCGCCTGTTTCATCGCGGCGTGCCTAGCAAACGGCTGCGCGCACCGCGTCGATAGCATCGAGCAGCGTCTGTTGTTGCCTGAAGCGGCCGGGCGTTACGAAATAGCGCCACACCAGGCCTTCGTCTACCCGGTGCCCGTCGACACGGCCGGCCCCGCATTCCCGTCGGCGGGCATGCCGCGCGAACTGCCGGCGTTCACGCTGTGCGTGGCGTTCGTGGTGGATGAGAAGGGCAAGGCGACGCAGGTCGCCCCGCTGCGTCAGGCAGGCTGCGCGGATGGCGCCGCGCAGCCGCTGTTGCGCGATGCCGCGCTTTCCGCGGTGTCGGGATGGACCTTCGAACCCGCGATGTTCTGCGACTATCCGGACGCCTTGAGTCGCGATCGGGACTGGAACGGATACGGCTGCGCCGGCGAACGCGTGCAGGCGCGTGCCGTGCCGGTCACGCTGGCGTATGCCTTCACCTTCGAGATCCGCGAGGGCAGGCAGCGCGTGGCCACGGCCAAGCGCTGATACCGGCTGGTTGTGCGTGCCTCGGAGATGGGACGGCGTCAGTCGAGGGTGTGCGTGGAATCGGCCACGCGGCGTACTTCGTCCGGATGGTGGCTGACGTAGACGATGGGCAGGCGGATTTCGTCGCGCACGCGCTGCAGGTAGGGGATCAGTTCTTCGCGGCGGGCCTGGTCCAGCGACGACAGCGGCTCGTCGAACAGCAGCAACGAGGGCTGCGACAGCAATGCACGACCGATCGCGACGCGCTGCGCTTCGCCGCCGGACAGGTTGCGCGTGCGGCGACCGAGCAGCGTTGCGATGCCGAGCAACTCCACGACGGCATCGAATCCGAAGCGGGGCGCGCCACGCCCGCCGTGGCGCCCGTAGAGCAGGTTGCGGCGTACGTCCAGGTGCGGGAACAGCCGCGCATCCTGGAAGACATAGCCGATGCGGCGCTGGTGCACCGGCACGTCGATGCGCTGCGCACTGTCGAACAGGCAGTGGCCGTCCACGTCGATGCGCCCGGCCACCGGCGTCACCAGTCCCGCGATGGCATTGAGGACCGAGGTCTTGCCCGCGCCGGACGGCCCCACCAGGGCGATCACGCGCGCGTCGTCCTGGATGCGTACGTGGCGATGGAAGTGCCCGCGCCGCAGTTCGATGTCCAGGTGCAGCATCAGCTGTCCTCGCCCTGGCGTGTGTGATGGCGGCGCACCAGCCACTCGGAGAAGAGCAACGCCGCCAGCGAGATCGCCACGGCGACCGCAGCGAGGCGCCAGATGCCGGCTTCGCCACCGGGCACCTGCATCAGGCCATAGATCGCGGAGGACAGCGTCTGTGTCTCGCCGGGGATGTTGGAGACGAAGGTGATGGTGGCGCCGAACTCGCCAAGCGCTTTCGCGAAGGCCAGCACGCTGCCGGCGACCAGGCCGGGCCAGGCCAGCGGCAAGGTGACGGTGAAGAAGACGCGCCACGGGCCGGCACCCAGGGTGGACGCGGCTTGTTCCAGGCGGCGGTCGGTGGCTTCGAGCGACAGACGGATCGCGCGCACCATCAGCGGGAAGCCCATCACCGCGCAGGCCAGTGCCGCACCGGTCCAGCGGAACGCGAACACGAGGCCAAGATGTTCCTTCAGGAAGGCGCCTAGCGTGCCCTGTGTACCCAGCGTCACCAGCAGGGCGTAACCCATCACCACCGGCGGCAACACCAGCGGCAGGTGCACCACGGCATCCAGCAGCGCCTTGCCCGGGAAGCGCGTGCGCGCCAGCAGCCAACCGACCAGCACGCCGAATGGCAGGCTGGCGAGCGCCGCCACCAGCGCCACCTTCAGGCTGAGCTGGATCGCGGTGAGTTCTTCCGCGGTGAACGCATCGAACACGAAGGCGTCAGTCCTTCACCGCGAATCCGCGCCGCGTGAAGATCGCATCGGCGGCAGGGGAGGCCAGCCATTGCACGAACTGCGTCGCCTGCGCCGATCGCGGGCCCCGCAGGGCGGCGACCGGATAGATGATCGGCGGATGGCTGTCTTCGGGGAACGTCGCCACCACGCGCACGGCCGGTTCCGCTTTCGCATCGGAGGCGTACACGATGCCCAGCGGCGTTTCGCCGCGCGCCACCAGCATCAGCGCCGCGCGCACGCTCTCGGATTCGGCGAGCCGCGCCTTGACACCGTTCCACAACGACAGCGATTCCAGCGAGGCCTTGGCGTACTTGCCCGCGGGCACGGTCTGCGTCTGGCCTACCGCCAGGCGACCGTCACCGAGCGCGGCGAGGAAGGTGGCGGGCCGCTTCAGGTCGACGCGCGCCTTGCTCGCCTTCGGTGCGACCAGCACCAGCTGGTTGCCCAGCAGGTTGCGTCGCGTGGCGGGTTCAAGCTTGTCGCGCTGTTGCAGGTAGTCCATCCATTCCAGGTCGGCGGAGAAGAAGGCATCGGCAGGCGCGCCCTGTTCGATCTGGCGCGCCAGCGCCGAACTCGCCGCATACGACACCCGCACCGGTACGCCGGTCTGCTTCTGGTAGGCCGCGGCGGCTTCGTCCAGCGATTCCTTCAGGCTGGCGGCGGCGAAGACGGTGAGGCCGGTATGGTCCTGGGCGCGTGCGATGCCGGGGATCAGCAGCGAAGCGACCAACGCGAGGGCGACGAGCGATGAGCGGAGCGAAAACAGGTTCATGCAGGCACTCCTTGGGGGAAGGGACGCTATTCGATGATGAAGGTCTTGATCTGCCGTGCGCTGCGCGCCGGCCTGCTGTCGCCGGGAACGAGCAGTCGTGCAGGGCCTTCGCGTGCGTCCAGGGGCTTGCCGTCGCAGCGATCCGCCACGTAGACCGCCTGCTTGCCGAGCGTGGTATCCAGTTCGCCCAGCGAGAACACCACGCGGTAGCCATCGCTCGCCACCACCTCCACACGGCGCGCAAGGTGTGCGCCGCGTAGCGGCTCCGCCGGCATCGCACCAGCGCGCCGCAGCAGGTCCACGAGGGCGACGCCCTCGCATCGCACCGGCGTGCCGTGCACATCGATGGTGACGTCGTGACGTGGTAGACCTGCGATCAGCTCCGCGTCCCAGGCCAGTTCCATGCGGGCCGGCGCCGGCGAAGCGGGCGCATGCGCGGCGTGCGATTGCGCGAACGTTGTCGCGACCGATGTTCCAAGACAGCACAGGATCAGGACGAATCTGCGGAACCGATGCCTCATGGGACGCTCCCGTGTGCGGATCAGTGGGTATCGAGTGCCTGGTTCAACACCGCGGCCAAGGCCACGCCGCCGGCGCGCAATTGCTGCTCGATGACGGGCAGGTGCTGGTCCACGTAACTTTGTTCCAGCTTGGCGCGGCGCGGGTAGAAGCCGGGCTGCGTTACCACGCGGCACGATTGCTCGGCCCAGTCGGCCGACGGAGGCGGCAATGCGATGGCGCCTAGGGCCGGACGCGGCAGCGCGCGCAGACGAAGCAGGTAGTCGGCTTCGCTGCGGCCCGTGGAGAGCAGCATGCGGCTGTCCCACAGGGTGTGCAGGTTGGTGCCGCGGTCGTTGAAATTGATCTGCACGTCATTGCCGCCCTTGTCGCGGCCGTAGCCGGCATGCAGCGGCTGGTGCACGTCGCCGACGAAGTGCACGACGAATTTCAGCGCCTGCAACCGCTCTGCGCGCGTGCGCTTGGTATCGGCCAGGATCGCGGCCTGCGTCCTGATCGCTTCGACGACGCAGTTGCCGTTCGGACAATCGCGCACTTGTTCGTACGCGCAGTCGTGTTCGCCGATATTGACGAAGTGCCAGCGCGACGTCGTCTTGCCCAGCACGGGATCGCTGTCGCGCAGGTCGTCTGCCCAGCTCGCAATGCCGGCCAGCGTGGCATCCGGTTCGCCTTTCAGCAGCATCTCAGCCTGACGGCGCGCCGCAGGTGTCAGATCGTCCCAGGCCAGTTGCGCCACCAGGCGGTGGCCCATCGGCCCCCACGCGAGGGCAGGCGCGGGCAGCAAGGCGCCGGCGAGGAAAACAACGAGGGTGGCGGCGATAAGAAGGGGACGGACCATGCCGGTACTTTAACCGACACGGGCCGTCCCCATTGCGCGTTGCGTGCGGATCGCGGCTCAGAACTTCACGACATAAGCCACGCCGTACACGAGCGGGTCGATGTTCGCGGTACCCAGCTTGGCGCCATCCACCTTGACCTCGGTATCGATGTCGATCCAGCGCGCATCCACGCGCACGGCGCCGCGCTCGCTGACCTTGATGTCGATGCCCGCGTGCGCGGCCAGGCCCCAGGAGTCGTCCAGCTTCAGATCGGTGCCTTCCAGCGCGCCCTTGGTGTCTTCGCTGAAGAACGTGGTGTAGTTCAGGCCGGCACCGAGGAACGGCGACACCTTGCCCTTGCTGTTGAAGTGGTACTGCAGCGACACGGTCGGCGGCAGGTGCTTGGTGCTGCCCACGGTACCGACGCCGTCGACGGCGATGTCGTGCTTGAACGGCAGCGCGGCCAGCACTTCCAGGCCCAGGTTGTCGCGCAGGAAGTATTCGAAGGTGATGGTCGGCTTGACGTCGCTGTCGATGTCGAGCGGCAGCGTGCCGCCGGCCAGCGTGCCGTTGTCGGACTTCGGGTTCACCTGGTGCACGCCGACGCCCAGGGTCCAGTCGCCCTTGGACTGGGCGAAGGCGGGAGCGGCGGCGCCGAAGGCGAGGGCGATGGCGATCGGAATCAGGGTCTTCTTCATGGTGGTGACGCTCGTTGGAATGTGGCGCCAGTCTCTGCCCGCGTTCCTCATGCCGCCTTGATCCTGATCAATGCCCGCGGGGACGTGCCGGCGGGGCGGCCTGTTAGAATGTCGGCCCCCGTCAACCCCGCCGCGCCAGGCGCGGCCGCAGGAGTCCTGAGCAATGTCGATCAAGGTGGGTATCAACGGCTTCGGCCGCATCGGACGCAACGTGCTGCGTTCCGCCGTGCAGAATTTCGGCAACGACATCGAGATCGTCGCCATCAACGATCTGCTGGAACCGGACTACCTGGCGTACATGCTGCAGTACGACTCCGTGCACGGTCGTTTCGACGGCGACGTGAAGGTCGAGGACGGCGCGCTGTTCGTCAACGGCAAGAAGATCCGCCTGACCCAGGAGCGCGACCCGGCCAACCTGAAGTGGGACGAAGTCGGCGCCGACGTCGTCATCGAGTCCACCGGCCTGTTCCTCGACAAGGCCACCGCGCAGAAGCACCTCGATGCCGGCGCGAAGAAGGTCATCCTGTCGGCCCCGTCGAAGGACGACACGCCGATGTTCGTCTATGGCGTCAACGACAAGACCTACAACGGCGAAGCGATCATTTCCAACGCGTCGTGCACGACCAACTGCCTGGCGCCGATCGCCAAGGTGCTGCACGACAAGTGGGGCATCAAGCGCGGCCTGATGACCACCGTGCACGCGGCGACCGCGACGCAGAAGACCGTCGACGGCCCGAGCAACAAGGACTGGCGCGGCGGTCGCGGCATCCTCGAGAACATCATTCCGTCCAGCACCGGCGCGGCGAAAGCCGTCGGCGTGGTGATCCCGTCGCTCAACAAGAAGCTCACGGGCATGTCGTTCCGCGTGCCGACCAGCGACGTGTCGGTGGTCGACCTGACCGCCGAACTCGAGAACCCGGCCACGTACGAAGAGATCAAGGCCGAGATGAAGGCGCAGAGCCAGGGCGCACTGAAGGGCATCCTGGGCTACACCGAGGACAAGGTGGTCGCCACCGACTTCCGCGGCGACACCCGCACCTCGATCTTCGACGCCGAGGCCGGCATCGCGCTGGACCCGACCTTCGTCAAGATCGTCAGCTGGTACGACAACGAATGGGGCTACTCCAACAAGTGCTTGGAAATGGTCCGCGTGGTCGCTGGCAAGTAAGCCCGCGTAGCGGCCGGACCGGCCGTCTCGCCTCCCGACACGGGCGCCCCAGGGCGCCCGTGTCGTTTCCGGGTATCGCCAGGTGATACCGGGCGCGCCGTCCTCGGCCACCCGCGGATCGGAATCTTGCAAATCCCCGGGCCATGCCCGAGGCTGCGGACGCGGCTGCACGGACGGCCGGAGGACGCGGCATTCCGCGTCCTTGCACCGGAAACACGCACAGGCGAGGTCGGGGAATGGATGACGTGGTCGGGTTGTTGGTCCTGGTGGGGCTGGCCGTGTTGGCCATGCCTGTCCTGCTCATCGTCGCGCTGGTGTCGGTCAGCGGCCTGAAGCGCCGCGTCACGACGCTTGAAGCGCAGGTCGCGCAGCTGCGCACCGCGCGTGTCGTGGAACCTGCGCCTGCCAGCACGGTGGCTGCGCCTGCGGCGCCCGTCGTGGACGAAGGACCCACACTGGCGGATCTGATGCGCGACGCCGCGCCCGCACCACCACCGCGTCCAGCGCCCGCCGCTGCGCCCCCGGCACCCAGCCAGGCAGCCGGGCCGCCGCCGATTCCGCCAGCTCCGGCAGCGCCGAGGCCGGCCCCCGCCACGCCGCCGCTGCCGCCACGGCCCCCGCGTCCCGTCGCGCCCTCGCGTCCGGATTTCGCCACCACCGCGGTCCGCGCGGTGCAGCGCTGGTTCACCGTCGGCAACGTGCCGGTGAAGATCGGCATGCTGGTGCTGTTCGCCGGCGTCGCCGCGCTGCTGAAGTACGGCGCGGACCAGGGCTGGTTCACGCTTCCGCCGGAACTTCGCCTCGCCGGCGTTGCCGCCGCTGCTTTGGGTGCGCTGGTGTTCGCATGGCGCAAGCGCGAGAGCAACCGCGTGTTCGCGCTGAGCCTGCAGGGTGGCGCGATCGGCGTGCTGCTGCTGGTGGTGTTCGCCGCCTTCAAGATCTTCGGCCTGATGCCGGTCGGCGCGGCGTTCGCGCTCAGCATCGCGCTGGTCGCAGGCGCCGGCATGCTGGCCGTACTGCAGGATGCGAAGGCGCTGGCGGTTTTCGCTTTGCTGGCGGGCTTCCTCGCGCCGATCTGGCTGTCGACGGGCAGCGGCAATCACGTCGCCCTGTTCTCGTACTACGCCGTGCTCAACGCGGCGATCGTCGGCATCGCCTGGTACAAGTCCTGGCGCCTGCTGAACCTGCTCGGGTTCGCCTTCACCTTCGGCATCGGTACCGCGTGGGGCCTGTTCGATTACGCGCCGGAGAAGTACGGCACCACGCAGCCGTTCCTGGCGTTGTTCTTTGTGTTCTACCTGCTGATCCCGCTGCTGTTCGCGCGCCGCCAGCCGGCCAGCCGGCGCGACTTCATCGACGGCTGCCTGGTGTTCGGCATGCCGCTGGTCGCGTTCTCGCTGCAGGCCGGGTTGATGCAGGGTGGCGCGTTCGAGGACAGCCGACTGCCGCTGGCGTTCTGCGCGCTGGGTCTGGGCGTGCTGTATGCCGGGTTGTCGTGGCTGCTGCGCCGTCGCGAAAACTATGACGTCCTTGCGCAGTCGTATGCCCTGCTGGCGGTCGGCTTCGCCACGCTGGCGGTGCCGCTGGCGCTGTCGGCGCAGGCCACGGCGTGCGTATTCGCCTTGGAAGGCGCGGCGCTGGTCTGGCTGGGTCTGCGTCAGTCGCGCCTGTTGCCGCAACTGACCGGCGCAGGCCTACAGATGGCGGCGGCGTTCGCCTTCTTCATCGCGCGTGCGGATGCCTGGACGCCGAGCGGCGGGCTCGAAGCCATCGGCAGCCCGATGTTCGCCAACGTGCCCTTCATGAGCGCGCTGCTGATCGCGCTGGCCGGCCTGGCCAGTGCGTGGAGTTATCGCGGACGCACGGGCGCCATCGCAGGGCTCTACTACGCATGGGGTCTGGCGTGGTGGCTGGGCAATGGCGTGATCGAGATCAATCGCTACCTGGGCCATCGGGACGAACCCGATGCGATGCTCGCGTTCGCCGCGTTGACGGGGTGGCTGGCCGCCGAGGTGCATCGCCGTCGTCCTTCGAGCGGGCTGGCGTGGACAACGCTGGCAGCATTGGCTGCCGCGGTGCCGCTGGCCTTGTGGCAGGCGGACGTGCACCAGCAGCCGTTCGCGGGTCACGGCGCATGGGCGTGGCTGGCCTATGCGGTACTCGGCATTCGCAGCCTGCTCTGCCTGCGCGACAGCGAGCATCGCCTCGCGGGTGCGGCGCAGTTCGTCTGGTGGCTGGTGTGGCCGATGGTCGCCAGCCTGCTGATGGCGTGGTTGCCCGATTGGCTGGAAGGCATGGGTCAGGGTTGGACGGCCGGCCTGATCGCGCTGCCGTGGTTGGTCGTGGTCGCGCTGGCACTGTTCCGCTGGGGCTGGTTGTCGGCGCCGCTGGGCGATCGCTTCGATGGCTGGCGCACGCCGCTGCTGGGCGTGTTGTTCGCGGCGCTTGGCCTGTGGTGGGTGGGGTCGCTGTTCATCGCCGGCAACGCGATGCCGCTGCCCTGGATTCCCGTGGTGAACCCGATGGAGCTCGCGCAGCTCGCCGTGCTCGTGTTGCTGCTGCGCTGGTGGATGCCCGAGGACCGCCGCATCGCGCCCCCGCAGATCGTGCTGCTGTCGACGGCCGCCTTCGTCTGGATCACGTCCGTCGTGCTGCATGCCGTCCATCATTGGGGTGGTGTGCCGTGGAGCGACGGACTGCTGTCGAGCAGCCTCGCGCAGACCAGCCTCACCATCGTGTGGAGCGTGCTGGGCGTGTTGAGTTGGGTGATCGGTTCGCGGCGCGGACAGCGCATGCTGTGGCTGGCCGGCGCGCTGCTGATGGGCGTGGTACTGCTGAAGTTGCTGACGGTGGACCGCCAGCACCTCGGCAACCTGCTGGGCATCGGTTCGTTCATCGCCTACGGCGTGCTGTGCACGGTGGTGGGCTACCTGGCGCCGGCGCCGCCGCGTCGCGCGGATTCGGAGGAGGCGGCCGCATGAGGATGTTCCTGCTGACCGCACTGGTCCTGATGGCGGCATCGCCCGTCGCGTCCGCACAGTCGAAACCGGAAGGCGCCTACGCCAAGCGCTGGCCATTAGCGCTGTCCGCCGAGCGCGCCGGGGCCTACCGCGTGGAGCTCGATCGCAGCGTGTATGCGACCACCGCGTGGCCTGACCTGCGCGACGTCAACGTGCTCGACGCGCAGGGCAAGCCCGTGTCCGCCGCGTTGTTCGGCCCCGAGCAGCCGACGGCCCTGCCGGCACGGCGCATCGTGGTGCCGTGGTTCCCGCTGCCCACGCCTGCACCGGGCGCGGGAGAGCCCTCGAGCGTTTCCGCACAGTTCGGTGAGCACGGACGCATCGTCCGCATCGAGGCCAGCGGGGGTACGCCCGCGGCCGACACCGGGCGTGCGTTCCTCGTGGACCTCAGCGGCATCCGCGACAATCCCGAAGCGCTGGAGATCACGTGGGACCCGGGCGAGCCGCGCGAAGCGCGTTTCAGGGTGGAAGGCAGCCACGACCTCCAGACATGGGACGTGATGGAAGCGCGCGTGACGCTGATGGAATTGCAGCGGGGCACGCAGCGGCTGCTGCATGACGAAGCGCCGATCCGCGCCGGCTTCCGCTATGTGCGCTTCGTGCCACTGGATGCGGCGGCAGCGCTGCCGATCCGCGAGATCCGCGTGCGGCTGGATGCCGTGCACCTGCAGCAGACGGTGGCGTGGTCGGAGCTGCAAGGTCGACGCGTGAGCGAACAGGGCGTCGACGGTTTCGTCTACCGCAGCGACGGACGCTACCCGATCGCGCTGGTCGACCTGGCGATGGACGATTTCGCGGTGGGCGAATGGACGCTCGAAAGCCGCGATGCGGACGACACGCCGTGGCGCCTGCGGGCGGGTCCCTGGGTGGCGTATCGCGTCGATGGCGACCGTCCGAGCGCCTCGCCGGACCAGCCGCTGTCCAGCGGGCCTGTGCGCGACCGCGAATGGCGGCTGCGCAGTCGGGGACCGCTGCCCGATCAGGCGCCGACGCTGCGCCTGGGTTACCGGCCCGAGGTGATGGTGTTCCTGGCCCAGGGCACGCCGCCGTACGCGTTGGTGGCCGGCAGTGCGGCCGCGCGCCGGGCCTCCGTGCCGATGCCGGAACTGGTGGATGCGCTTCGGCGTGACCGGGGCGAGGACTGGCAGCCGGCACCCGCCTACCTGTCGCCTGCCAAGGCGCTGGCCGGCGATGCGGCCCTCGTGCCGCCGCCGACGCCACGCGACTGGAAAGCCTGGCTGTTGTGGGGCTTGTTGTTGCTGGGCGCAGTGCTGGTCGCCGCGTTCGCCTTTAGCCTGCTGCGCAGCCGGCCCGCCGCCTGAGCTCGTCCGCGGTTTGCGGTGCCTGCGCACAGCCGGGACAATAGGCGTCTTTCCGGCCGCCCAGGACCCCCCGATGCCCATCGTCCGCATGACCGACCTCGACCTGACCGGCAAGCGCGTGCTGATCCGCCAGGATCTGAACGTGCCGATCGACGCAGGCCGGATCACCTCCGAGCAGCGCATCACCGCGTCGCTGCCGACGCTGAAGCTGGCGCTGCAGAAGGGCGCGGCCGTGATGGTCACCTCGCATCTGGGACGTCCGAAGGAGGGCGTGTGGAGCGAAGCCGACTCGCTGGCGCCGGTCGCCGCACGACTTTCCGAATTGCTGGGCGTGGACGTGCCGCTGGTGAAGGACTGGGTCGATGGCGTCGACGTGCAGCCGGGCCAGGTCGTCCTGCTCGAGAACTGTCGCATGAACATCGGCGAGGGCAAGGATGACGAAGCGCTGTCGAAGAAGTACGCCGCGCTGTGCGACGTCTTCGTCATGGACGCGTTCGGCACCGCCCACCGCGCACAGGCCTCCACGCATGGCGTGATCCGCTTCGCTGCCGTTGCAGCGGGCGGCCCGCTGCTGATGGCCGAACTGGACGCGCTGGACAAGGCGCTGGCCAACCCCGCACGTCCGCTGCTCGCCATCGTGGCCGGCAGCAAGGTGTCCACCAAGCTCGAACTGCTGACCAGCCTGGTCGGCAAGGTCGACCAGCTGATCGTCGGTGGCGGCATCGCCAACACCTTCATCGCCGCCAACGGCCATGCAGTGGGCAAGTCGCTGTACGAAGCGGACCTGATCGATACCGCGAAGAAGATCGATGCCGATGCGAAGTCGCGCGGCGCCGACATCCCGCTGCCTTCCGACGTCGTGGTCGCGACGGCCTTCTCGGCCGATGCGCCGGCCACGGTCAAGGCAGTGGAAGCCGTGGCCGCGGACGACCTGATCCTCGACATCGGCCCCGAGACCGCGCTGCGGTACGCCGAGCTCATCAAGTCCGCCGGCACGGTGGTCTGGAACGGCCCCGTCGGCGTGTTCGAATTCGATGCCTTCGGCAAGGGCACGGAAACGCTGGCGCGCGCGATCGCGCAGTCCGCGGCGTTCTCCATCGCCGGTGGCGGCGACACGCTGGCGGCGGTCGACAAGTACGGCATCGCCGACGACGTCAGCTACATCTCCACCGGTGGTGGTGCCTTCCTGGAATTCCTGGAAGGCAAGACGTTGCCCGCCGTCGCCGCCCTGGAGGCGCGCGGCGCGTGAGCCGTCCCACGCTGTTCTTCGATCTCGACGGCACGCTGATCGATTCCGCCATCGGCATCACCCGCTGTGTCGCGCATGCGCTGACGCAGCTCGAGCATCCGGTGCCTACCGACGCCGAGCTGCGTGGCTGGATCGGTCCGTCGCTGCGTACCAGTTTCATGCCGCTGCTGGGTGATCAGGCCAAGGTCGAAGCCGCGATCGAACACTATCTCGAACGCTTCGAGTCGCATGGCTGGCTCGAGCACCAGGTCTACGCCGGCATCGGCGAGACTATCGAAGCCTTGCACGCGGACGGCCACCGGCTGGCTGTGGTCACCGCGAAGAACGAACCGCATGCGCGCAAGATCCTCGCGCACCTGCCGTTCGGCCACCGCTTCGAGGAGATCATCGGCGCCACCGCCGACGGTCGCCTGAGCCACAAGGCGGATCTCATCGGCGAAGCGCTCCGCCGGCTAGCGCTGACGCCAGAGGCTTGCTGGATGATCGGCGACCGCCGCATGGATATCGAAGGCGCGCGCCACCACGGCATGCGCAACGTGGGCGTGCTGTGGGGCTTCGGTGGCGAGCAGGAACTGCGTGATGCGGGCGCGGATCATCTGGCGAAATCGCCTGCACAACTGGCGCCGCTGTTCGCCTGAGTAACGCGATCAAACGCGCGTTTCATCCGATGCGTTTGCGCAGTCGGGTGTGCGCGCGCAACATCCCGCCATTCCGCTCAGACCAAAAAAATACCAGTAGCGTGGCGTGGCCGGATCGCGTGAAAGTGCTTGAAAACAGCGGTTTCGATCCGCATGCGACAGCATCCCGCATGCTGTCCCGGGACAGCATGCGGGCATGATGATCGCCGGTCGTTGCGGCGTTCAATCGCTGTGGTAGCGTTTGCGGCGATTTCAGGGAATCCGCACCATGACCGAACGCCAGCGCCGTACCAAGATCCTCGCCACCCTCGGACCGGCGACGGACCCGCCCGGCGTGCTCGAGGAATTGTTCCGTGCCGGCGTCAACGTGGTGCGTTTGAACTTCTCGCATGGCGATCCTTCGGGACAGGCCAAGCGGGCGGCCGCCGTGCGCCTCGCCGCACAGCGCGTGGGCGCCGAGGTCGGCATCCTCGCCGACCTGCCGGGACCGAAGATCCGCATAGAGCGTTTCGCCGAAGGCAAGATCGTGCTGAAGAAGGGCGATCGCTTCGACCTGGTCGCCAGCGCGGATGCGCCTCCCGGCGATATCCACCAGGTCGGCGTCAGCTACCTCGGCCTGCCGGGCGACGTGGGTGCCGATGACGTGCTGCTGCTCGACGATGGCCTGATGCAGTTGCAAGTCGTACAGGTCGATGGCGAGCGCATCGTCTGCACGGTGTTGAACGATGGCGTGCTGTCCGACCGCAAGGGCCTCAACAAGCAGGGCGGTGGCTTGTCGCTGGGCGCGCTGACCGAGCGCGACCGCGAGCTGATCGCCTACGTCGCCGAGAACATCGGCGTGGATTTCATCGCCGTGTCGTTCTGCCGCAATGCCGAGGACATGAACGAAGCGCGCCGCATTGCGCGCCAGCATGGTTGCGATGCCGCGCTGGTGTCGAAGATCGAGCGTACCGAAGCCATCGAGAACCTGACCGAGATCGTCGATGCCAGCGACGTGGTGATGGTGGCGCGTGGCGACCTGGGCGTGGAGATCGGCGATGCCGAGTTGCCGGGCCTACAGAAGAAGATCATTCGCGAATCGCTGGCGCAGAACAAAGTGGTGATCACGGCCACGCAGATGCTCCAGTCGATGGTGGACAGCCCGATCCCGACCCGCGCCGAAGTGCTCGACGTGGCCAACGCCGTGATCGACGGCACCGACGCGGTGATGCTCTCCGCCGAAACCGCCGCCGGCAGCTACCCGGTGCGTGCCGTGGAAGCGATGGCGCGCATCTGCCTGGGTGCCGAGAAGCAGTTCGAAATGGATACCGATTTCGAGAAGGCGCCGCGCAACCTCGAGCGCGCCGACCAGGCGATCGCGATGGCGACGATGTTCCTGTCCGAGCACATCGGCGTGCGCGCGATCGTCGCGATGACCGAATCCGGCGGCACCGCGCGCTTCCTGTCGCGCTTCCGCTCGAGCGCGCCGATCTACGCGTTCTCGCGCCATGACGGCGCGCGCCGCAAGATGGCGATGATCCGCGACGTGTTCCCGATCGCGTTCGACAGCCGCGGCCTGGCGCCGCGCGAGGCTGCGCGCGACGCCATGCGCGTGCTGCACGATCGTGCGCTGCTGGCCGAGGGCGACCGCGTGATCTTCACCAGCGGCGACCACATGGAGCAGCACGGCGCCACCAATACGCTGCGCCTGCTGCAGATGGGCGAGCGGGGCAAGGCCGAGGGCCTCGGCGAGCTGTAACCGGTTTCCCCGGACGGGGCGAGGTCCAGCAGCGTCCGCATGCGGGCGCGGCGGTGGCGTGCCCCGTGCGTCGTCACCCGCGGGCACCGCCAAGCGGGCTACAATTGGTATCTTTCCCGCCGCTTCTCCAGGAACCCCATGAGCATCGAACAGCTTGCCGAAACCGCCCAGGCCATGGTGGCCGCGGGTAAGGGCATCATCGCGATCGACGAGTCCACCACCACCATCGCCAAGCGGTTCCAGGGCGTGGGCATCGAGAACACGGAAGAGAACCGTCGCGCCTACCGCGAGCTGCTGCTCACCACGCCGAAGCTGTCCGACTACATCTCGGGCGCCATCCTGTACGACGAAACCATCCGCCAGTCCACCAAGGACGGCGTGCCGTTCGCCAAGTACATGAGCGAGCACGGCATCATCCCGGGCATCAAGGTGGACAAGGGCACGCATGCCCTGGCCGGCTGCCCGGGCGAAGTGGTCACCGAGGGTCTCGACGGCCTGCGCGACCGCCTAAAGGAGTACTACAAGCTGGGTGCACGCTTCGCCAAGTGGCGTGCAGTGATCACCATCGGCGAAGACATCCCGTCCGGCACCTGCATCGAAGCCAACGCCCACGCGCTGGCCCGCTATGCCGCGCTGTGCCAGGAATGCGGCCTGGTCCCGATGGTGGAGCCGGAAGTGCTGATGGACGGCGACCACAACATCGAAGTCTGCTACGAAGTGACCGAAGCCGTGCTGCGTTCGCTGTTCGGCGCGCTGTACGAGCAGAACGTGCTGCTGGAAGGCACCATCCTGAAGGCGTCGATGGTCATCGCCGGCAAGGACAGCGACGAGCAGGCCGACGTCGACGAAGTAGCCGAATCCACCGTGATGTGCCTGAAGAGCACCGTGCCGGCGATCCTGCCGGGCATCGTGTTCCTGTCCGGCGGCCAGACCGACGAGCAGTCCACCGCCCACCTCAATGCGATGAACCAGCTCGGCAGCCTGCCGTGGCCGCTGAGCTTCTCGTACGGCCGCGCCATGCAGCAGGCCGCGCTGAAGCTGTGGTCGCAGGACCTGAAGGGCAACTTCGCCAAGGCGCAGGCCGTGGTGTACGAGCGCGCCAAGGAAAACGGCCTGGCCGCGCTGGGCAAGTGGGAAGGCTGAGCGCCCGCGCTCAGCGATGACTGCCCAGCGGCAGTCCGTGGTCGATGAAACGCCGGCGAAAGCCGGCGTTTTTCGTTATGCCTGCGCGCGCGCCCGTTTCGCGGCGTTCTCCGCCATCCGCCGGTCGGCGTAATCCATCGTCAGGTCGGAGGCCGTTTTCAGCACGGTGAAGCACAGCGTCATCAGCAGGCCGCTGCCGAGCGCGGCGCTGGCCAGGATGATCAGGTGCATCGGGATCACACGCAGGTAGGGCAGGAACATCAGCGCGCCCAGGCTGGGTTTGCCCTCTACGTCGGCGTCGTGCTGCACGGCGTAGGTCTGCTGCTGCGAATAGACGAACGACAACCCGCAGAGCGCCAGCAGCGCGATGTCGCGTGGGTTCGCCACGGTGTGGTGCACGCACAAGAAGACGAAATAAACGGCGTGGAAGAAGCCGTAGTGCAGCGAGAAGAAGCTGGCCGTCGAACGCTTGCCGGCCTCGTCCTCGCTGACACGCTGGCCGCCCGAGGTGAAGCCCTCGGTGGTGAAGTCGCGCAGGGCCAGCATCCGCTTGCGGGCGTACCAGCCGATCACGACGCTCTGGATCCAGTAGGGCCAGACCAGCCACCCGGTCTCCCAATCGAAGATCAGGGCCAGCGCCAGGGTCAGGGCATTGGAAGCGAGCAGGGCGAGGGCGGAGGGGCGCATCCGTTCAGGATACGGCAGCGTCGGGCCTTGCAGGACGGGCGTCTGGCCGTCGCCAGACTGAACGGAATTCTCTTGCCTGCAACATTATTGCCTAAGCAGCTATATCATAGGCAGCCATGAAGACCCCAACCGGCAACAGCACCATCGGTTACCTGATCGCGGACCTGAGCCGGTTGTTCGGCCGGGTGTTCGACCGGCGTGCCTCCCACCTGGGCCTGACCCGCGTGCAGTGGCGCGCGCTCAAGCGCATTCACCAGAGCGAGGGCATCACCCAGTCGGAACTGGCCGACCTGCTCGACATGGAGCCGATCGCCGTCGGGCGCGTCATCGACCGTCTGCAGAAGGCGGGCTTCGTCGAACGCCGCAGCGATCCGGACGATCGCCGCGTGTGGCGCCTGCACCTGCTGCCGCCGTCGGATGCGGTGATGCACGACATCGAAGCCGTGGCCGTGTCGGTCCGCGAGGACTGCCTGGCCGGCATCGATGCCGATGAGCTCGCCACCGCCCTCAAGGTACTCGGCCAGATCCGCGAAAACCTCTCCCAGCTCGACCGCGCCAGTCGCGGCGAGTCCTCCCTCCGCAAGAGTTGAATCCCACCATGACCAGCAAGATCAACGAAGCCGGCGAGAACGCCGCAAAACCCTCCGCGCCGAAGCGCCGTCGCGTGCCCGTGTGGCTGTGGATCGCCGGGCCGCTGGCCGTCGCCGGCTTCTTCGGCTGGGAATACGTCGCTTCCGGTCGCGAAGTCAGCACCGACAACGCCTACATCAAGGCCGAGCGCATCCTGATCGCGCCGCAGGTCGGCGGGCGCGTGGTCGAAGTCGCCGTGCAGCAGAACCAGCCGGTGAAGAAGGGCGACCTGCTGTTCCGCATCGATGCCGATCCGCTGACGATCGCCGTCACCCAGAACGAGGCGCTGGTCGCGCGCATGGCGAACTCCGCCAACGCGAGCCGCGCCAAGGTGGTCGGCACCGGCACCTCGATCCAGGCCGCGCGCGAAACGCTGACCTGGGCGCAGCGCGACCTGCAGCGCATGCAGCAGCTCGCCAGCCAACAGCTGGTCTCGCGCAAGATGCTGGACGACGCGCGCCACGCGGTCGCCGAAGCGCGCACCGACCTGGCCGACGCCATCGCCAGCCAGTCCGAAGCGACCGCCTCGCTGAGCGGCAGCCCGGGCACGCCCACGCAGGACCTGCCCGAGTACCGCGCCGCGATGGCGATGCTGGCGAAGGCCCGCCTCGATCTGGACCACGCCGAAGTGCGCGCTCCGGTCGACGGCATCGTCGGTCTGCACGATTTGCAGGTGGGCGAGTACATCAACGTCGGCCAGACGGCGATGCCGCTGGTGGCGACCTCGCCGATCTGGGTAGAAGCCAACTTCAAGGAAACCGAGCTGGAAAAGATGAAGGTCGGCCAGCACGCGACGATCGAAGTGGACAGCTATCCGGGCGTGAAGTGGAAGGCGCACGTCGCGTCCATCGCACCGGCATCGGGCGCGGAGTTCAGCGTGCTGCCGCCGCAGAACGCCACCGGCAACTGGGTGAAGATCGTGCAGCGCATTCCCGTGCGTCTCGAGATCGATGGCGCCGCCACCGATGCGCCGCAGCTGCGCGCTGGCATGAGCGCCGACGTGCATGTCGAACTGCGCGACGGCGGCACGGCGTCCAGCCGCGCCACCGCCGCGCGCTGATTCCCTGTTTCCATGTCATCCCGGGCGTGCGCGGATGCGGGCGAGGGCACTGTGGTGGGGCCCGGCCCCGCTGACGCCGCGCCCCGGGTGACCTCTGGATCGTCGTGCCGTCCGCACGCCGATCGCTTACGGAATTTCCCATGAGCACAACCGCCGTTCCCGCTGCACCCGCGCAGGACGACACCGGCAAGCGCACGCTGCTGGTCGGCTCGGTGATGCTGGCCACGCTGATGCAGGCGTTGGACACCACCATCGCCAACGTCGCGCTGCCGGACATGCAGGGCTCGCTGTCGGCCACCCAGGACCAGGTGTCGTGGGTGCTGACCAGCTACATCGTCGCCGCCGCGATCCTGACGCCGGTCACCGGTTGGCTGGCCGGCCGCCTCGGCCGTCGCCGCCTGCTGATCATCGCGGTCAGTGGTTTCACCGTCGCCTCGCTGCTGTGCGGCATCGCCAGCGGCATCGGCGAAATGGTGCTGTTCCGTGTATTGCAGGGCGTGTTCGGCGCTTCGCTCGTGCCGATCTCGCAGTCGCTGCTGCTGGATGCCTTCCCGAAGGAGAAGCACGGCGCCGCGATGGCGATGTGGGGCATGGGCATCATGGTGGGTCCGATCCTCGGCCCGCCGCTCGGCGGTTTCCTGACCCAGAACTACAGCTGGCACTGGGTGTTCCTGATCAACCTGCCGATCGGCATCCTCGCGTTGGTCGGCATCATGGCCAGCGTCAAGAAGGACGTGCCGCACGAGCGGCCGCTGGACGGCATCGGGCTCGCGCTGCTGGCGCTGGGCATCGGTGCGTTGCAGCTGTTTCTGGACCGCGGGCAGAGCGAGGACTGGTTCGGCAGCGTCGAGATCCAGATCGAAGCCGCGATCGCCTTCCTCGCGCTCTATACCTACGGCCTGTGGTGGTGGCGCAAGCGCGACCACGCGTTGCTCGACCTGGGCCTGTTGAAGAACGCCAACTTCGCGGTCGGCTGCGCGCTGATTTTCGTCGTCGGCATCGTGCTGTTCGCGACGCTGGCGCTGCTGCCGCCGTACCTCAGCACGCTGATGAACTATCCGGTCCTGACCATCGGCCTGGTGCTGGCGCCGCGTGGCGTAGGCACGATGTTCAGCATGATGATCGTCGGCCGCCTGTTGGGCCGCATCGATGCGCGCTGGCCGATCCTGGTCGGCATGGGCCTGATGGTGGCCTCGCTGCACGGCATGACCCAATTCGGGCCGAACGCGTCCATGCACTCCATCGTCTGGCTCGGCGTCGTCCAGGGCATGGGCCTGGGCCTAGTGTTCGTGCCGATCTCGACGGTGGCTTACGCCACGCTGGAGCCGCACCAGCGCACCGAAGCCGCCGGCCTTTTCAGCCTGGTCCGCAACATCGGTTCGTCGGTCGGCATCTCGGTGGTGATGACCATGCTGTCGCGCGCGATGCAGGTGAACCACGCGGAGATCGGTGCGCGCATTCCGGCGTTCGGTGCGGAAACCACGCTGCTGCCTGCAGCGATGAATCCGTCCACGGCCACCGGCTTGGCCCTGCTCAATGCCGAGGTCAACCGGCAGGCCGCGGCCATTGGCTATCTCAACGACTTCAAGCTGATGATGCTGTTGACGCTGGTGTCGATGCCGCTGGTGCTGCTGATGCGCGGCGGCAAGGCGCCCTCCGGCGGCGGTGGCGGCGCGGATGCCGCCGCGGCGCACTGAGATGGACCTGCAGGGCCTGCACCACGTCGCGATCATCGCGTCCGACTACGCGCGGTCGAAGCGCTTCTACACCGAGGTGCTCGGTCTGCGCGTCGTCGCCGAGCACTACCGGGCCGAACGCGATTCGTGGAAGCTCGACCTGGCGCTGCCCGATGGCACGCAGGTCGAGTTGTTCTCGTTCCCCTCGCCGCCGCCGCGCGTGTCGCGACCGGAAGCCTGCGGCCTGCGCCATCTTGCCCTGCGCGTCGCCGACCTCGATGCCGCCGTCGCCCATCTTCACGCGCACGGCGTGGATAGCGAGGCGATTCGCGTGGACGAGTACACGGGTCGCCGTTTCACCTTCTTCGCCGATCCGGATGACCTACCGCTGGAGCTGTACGAAGGCTAGCCGCCGTTGCTTGTCTGTAGGAGCGACGTGAGTCGCGACCAGAAATCCGGACCCGCAGGTATTCGAAAGAAGATCGATGATCTTTGAGTGCAGCGCTCGATCGCGCTTCATTATCGTCACGGTCTGCGGTCGCGACTGACGTCGCTCCTACAGAAGGCGCGAGCTCGCCAGCGCCCAGGGAGGCTGCTAATGTGCGGGCCGTTCGCTCACGAGAGGGCGCCATGCGATCTTCACAACAGCTGATGGCGGGATTGCTGGCGCTGGCATCAACGCAGGCCGGCGCGCAGGAACTGGACTGGCTAACGGGCCACTGGTGCGGCGCGAGTGGAAAAACCTTCAGCGAAGAAGCCTGGATGGCGCCGCGCGGCGGGCTGCTGGTCGGCATGCATCGCGATACGCGTGACGGCAAAGCGATCGGCTTCGAGTTCATGCGCATCGCGCAGCAGGACGGGCGCTGGGTATTCCTCGCGCAGCCCGACGGCAGCGCCGTCACCGCATTTCCGGCGGAGCGGGTGGAAGCGGATCGCGTCGTGTTCGCCAATCCCGCGCATGACTTCCCGAAGCGCGTGATCTACTCGCGGCCGGACGCCGATACGCTGCATGCGCGCGTCGATGACGGGCGCGACGACGGCAAGGCGATGGAATGGACGTGGCGGCGCGATTGCGTCGCGCCGCCGTCGTCCTGACACCGATTACGGCAGCGCCGCGTCGCCCAGCGAGGCCAGCCATTCGTCGTCGGAGCCTTCGTTGACGCCTTCGAACAGCGGTGTGGAGAAGTAGCGCTCGCCGGTATCCGGGAGCACCGCCAGCAGCACGTCGCCCGGCTTGGCCTTCTGCGCGACCTGCAGCGCGGCCGCCACGGTGGCGCCGGCGGAGATGCCGACGAAGATGCCTTCCTCGGCGGCGAGGCGGCGCGAGGTCGCGATCGCCTCCACGTCGGTGACCGGCAGGATCTCGTCGGCGACCTCGCGGTTGAGCACCTCCGGCACGAAGTCCGGCGTCCAGCCCTGGATCTTGTGTGGCTGCCATTCCTTGCCGAGCAGCAGCGAAGCGCCTGCCGGTTCGGAGGCGGTGATGCGCACTTCAGGGCGCGCGACCTTGAGCACTTCGCCCACGCCGGTCAGCGTGCCGCCCGTGCCCCAGCCGGTGACGAAATGGTCCAGTCGACGGCCGGCGAAATCGCGCAGGATTTCCGCCGCCGTGGTCTGGCGGTGATAGGCCGGATTGGCCGGATTGGCGAACTGGCGGGCGAGGAACCAGCCGTGCTTCTTCGCCAGTTCCTCAGCGCGCCGCACCATGCCGCTGCCGCGCTCGGCGGCCGGCGTCAGGATCACCTTGGCGCCGTAGGCGCGCATCAGCTTGCGGCGTTCGATCGAGAACGTCTCCACCATCGTGGCGACGAACTTGTAGCCGCGCGCGGCGGCCACCATCGCCAGCGCCACGCCGGTGTTGCCGGAGGTCGCTTCGATGATGGTGTCGCCGGGCTTCAGCAGGCCCTTGGCTTCGGCGTCGAGGATGATCGCCAGCGCCAGGCGGTCCTTCACCGAGCCGCCGGGATTGAACGACTCCACCTTCGCGTAGAGGGTGACGTGCTCCGGCGCGATGCGGTGCAGTTTGACGACCGGGGTGCGACCGACGGTGTCCAGGATGCTGTCGTAGATGGCCATGGAATCTCCAGGTGGGAACGGTCAGGCGGCCTGCAGTGTGGGCGCCGGAAGGTTGCGGGAATGTGTGGGGTGGGCCATGCCGATCGGTGGCTGCCCAAACCAGTGCAGCGTGCCGGCCAGCGCGGCCACTTCGCCCAGGATCAGCAGGGCGGGCGAGCGCACCTGATGAGAACGCGCGGTTTCCGGCAGATCGGCCAGCGTACCGTTCAGCACGCGTTGCTCGCGGCGGGAGCCGTTCTCCACGATGGCGAACGGCGTGGACGGCGCGCGACCGTGCGCCAGCAGGCGGTCGCGCAGGCCCTCCAGTCCGGCCACGCCCATGTAGACGGCCAGCGTCTGCCGCTCCTGCGCCAGCGCGGCCCAGTCGAGCGTGTCCAGCGAATCCTTGCAGTGGGCGGTGACCAGTCGCACGGCCTGCGCATGGTCGCGATGCGTGAGCGGGATGCCCGCATACGCCGCGCACGCGACGGCGGCGGTGATGCCGGGCACGACCTCGTAGGGAATGCCGTGCGCGCGCAGGAATTCCAGCTCTTCGCCGCCGCGTCCGAATACGAACGGATCGCCGCCCTTCAAGCGCACCACGCGCTTGCCCGCACGCGCATGCTCCAGCATCAGTGCGTGGATATCGTCCTGGCGCGTGCTGTGGCCGTTCGCCGACTTGCCGACTTCGAGGTAGGTCGCGTCGCGGCGGCCGAGGCGCAGCACGTCTTCGCTGACCAGGCGGTCGTGCAGGATGACGTCTGCCTCGTTCATCGCGCGCAGCGCGTTGAGCGTCAGCAGGCCGGCATCGCCGGGGCCCGCGCCCACCACCGCAACGGTTCCGCCGCACGTTTGCGCCGCGGTTTCGTCGAGCATGGCGAGGAACTGCTGTTCCGCCTGCGCGTGCAGGTGTTGGCGGAACAGGCGCGGCAACGGACCCGCCAGCACTTTCTCGAAGAACCGCCGCCGGTCGGCCGTACGCGGGAAGCGTTGGCGGATGCGATGGCGCTGGCGCGTGAACAACGCGGCGAGCGAGGCCCACGAATCATCCAACAACGTTTCCAACTGGCGGCGCAGGTGCCGCGCCAGCATCGGCGCGCCGCCACCGCTGGAAATGGCGACCTGGAGCGGCCCGCGCTCCACGACGGCGGGCACCTGGAAGCTGGACAGCGTCGCGTCGTCGACCACGTTGGCCAACAGCCGGCGCGCTTCGGCGGCAGTGGCGACGGCGCGGTTGACGACCCGGTCGCCGGTGGCGGCGACCACCAGCCAGGCGTCATCGAGCTGCGAGGGTTCGAACACCGCTTCCCGCCACGCGATCCGGCCTGCTGCGTGCCACCCGGCCAGTGCGGCCGTCAGCGCGGGTGCGACCACCCGCACCTGCGCCCCGGTGCGGAGCAGCGCGTCGGTCTTGCGTTCTGCGACGGCGCCGCCGCCCACGACCAGTACCTGGCGGCCTTGCAGGTCGGCGAACAGGGGAAACAGCGGAGCGCTCACGGGCAGGGCGGGCAAGGGTGGATTGTTGACCGTACTGCCCGGTCATAGCCGCCGGAAATGACATCCCAACAACACCATATGTCTTGCGGTTATAAGCGCTGCCGGCTACGGTCCGGGGAAATCCTCTACAGTCCAAGGCCCCCTCCGGTGGGCCTCTCCGCGCCCCACGCCGATGACGCTGACCCAACTCCGCTACCTGGTGGCGATCGCCGATGCCGACCTGAACATCACGCTGGCGGCGGCGCGCGTGCATGCCACCCAGCCCGGCCTGTCCAAGCAGCTCAAGCAGCTGGAGGACGAGCTCGGCTTCTTGCTGTTCGTCCGCAAGGGCCGCAGCCTGGAGAGCGTGACGCCGGCCGGCCAGGAAGTGATCGAGCGGTCGCGCCTGGTGCTGGCCGAGGCCAACAACATCCGCACCTACGCCGCCAACCAGCGCCGCGAGAGCCAGGGCCAGCTGGTGCTGGTGACCACGCATACGCAGGCGCGCTTCGTGCTGCCGCCGGCCATCGCCCAGATCAAGCGCGACTACCCGCAGGTCAGCGTCCACCTGCAGCAGGCGCCGGAAAGCACCGCGCTCGACCTGCTGACCCAGGGCGATGCCGACATGGCCGTGGTCAGCACCGCCGGCGACCAGCCGCAGGCCGGCATCGCGGTGCCGCTGTACCGCTGGCGCCGCCTGGTGCTGGTGCCGCGCGGGCATGCGCTGGAACAGGCAGGCGGCGTGCCCGCCATGGCCGACCTCGCCGAGCAACCGTTGATCAGCTACGAATCCTCGACGCGTCCTGGCTCTTCATTGCAGCGCGCCTTCGCCAAGGTCGGACTGGAACCCAACATCGCGCTCACCGCGCTCGATGCCGATCTGATCAAGACCTATGTCCGTGCCGGATTGGGCGTGGGCCTGCTGGCGGAGATGGCGGTCAGCGCTGCGGACACCGACCTGCGCGCGTGGCCGGCGCCGGCGGAAGTGAAGGAATGCATCGCGTGGGCCGTGCTGCCGCGCGAACGCGTGCTGCGCGATTACGCACTCGATCTGGTGCGTGCGTTGGCGCCGCAGATCGATCGCCGCGACCTGCGCCGGGTGATCGACGGCAATCAGGATCCGGACTGGCCCGAACCGCCCACGTGGCAGGCGCTGACCCAGACCATCACCAGCTGAGCGATCACCCGTTGCCGTGATTGACGGAGGCCGGCGTCCGGGCGACGCTGGCGGCATCTTCCCGGGCATGTGTCGGCATCCCCATGAACCGTATTTCCAAGATGGTCGTGCGCATGTACGTGCCGGCGGCGGTGATCGCCGTGGGCGGATTCGCCACCGCCGAAGCCGTCACTCGCACCGGGCGCACGCTGGGCGAGATTACGCCGCAGCGATTGGCCTCGCTCGCGTTCCTGCTCGCGATCCTGCTGGGCACGGCCTGGGCGCTGCATTCCACCTGGCGGCTCTACCGCTGGGCGCGCGGCCGGGAGTTGCGTTGCGCCTGCGGCGGCATGATGTCGCGCGTGCGCTACGACCGGCAGCGGCAGAAGTACCGCAAGTGCCTCGCCTGCGGCGGCAAGTCGATGGAAGGCGCGCACTGCGGCGGATGACGCCGGTGCGTCATCCGCAGCCGGCGTCCGCCAGCGCACCGACGCATTCGCGATAGCCCGCCGGCAGGCCACGGATCTCATGCGTCTTGCCGGGCGCCAGGGTGAAATCCTCGAGCGACGTACGTGCGCACGCCGCGGGATTCTCGCCGGGCGCTGGCGCGGGGCACTGTTCGGTGTAGACGCGATAGTGGCATTGCCCGCTCTCGCTGGCGAAGCACTCGAACCTCGCCACACCATCGCGCAGCGTGGTCTTGCTGAAGAGCGTGTCCACGCCATTCTCACTGCTGTGGTGGATCGTGGTGACGCTGGGCTTCTCGTTGCATCCTGCCAGAGCCAGCAGGCAGGACATCAGGGACGTGATGATGCGCATGGCGATTCCTCGGTTTCCATTCGGCAAGGGCATGCCCACCACGGCGCGTGAGCGCCATGCCGGCGATGCCACGTTGGATGCCGCACAAGGCGGCAGGGTTTACGTCGGCGCTACATGTTGCGGAACAGGCTCATGAAGGGCTGGCTGACGGTCAGCGTTTCCGGTCGGTTCTTCAGCTTCAGCCGGCCGCGACCGGTGTCGTCGCGGCTGACCGAGGCCACGGCCTTCATGTTGACGATGGTGGAGCGGTGGATCTGCTTGAAGGTGGTGGCGTCCAGCGAATCGAGCAATTCGCGCAGCGGCGTGCGCAACAGCGATTCGCCTTCGGCCGTCATCACCGTGGTGTACTTGTTGTCGGCCTGGAAGTAGGCCACGTCGTCCACCATGATCAGCTTGGTGTCCTTGCCTGCGCTGGCCGTGATCCACACCAGCGGCGGCTTGGACGACGGCATCTCGCGCGCCGACAGGTGACGCAGCAAGGCGTCCAGCGTCGCGCCGTCGGGATGTCCGGCCGCCGCGCGCGCCTGGATGCGCTGCACGGTGGCCAGCAGGCGGTCCCGCGTGATCGGCTTCAGCAGGTAGTCGATGGCACCCTGTTCGAACGCATCGACCGCGTACTGGTCGTAGGCGGTGACGAACACGACTTGAGTGCGCGGGCTGGCATCGGCCAGGCCGCGTGCGACTTCGATGCCGGTCAGGCCGGGCATGCGGATATCGAGGAAGGCCACGTCCGGCTGCAGCTCGGCGATCGATTCCAGCGCGCTTGCGCCGTCCTCGCATTCGGCCACGATCTCCAACTGCGGCCACGCCTCTTTCAACAGTGAGGACAGCGCGGTGCGCAGCAGCTCCTCGTCTTCGGCGATCACGCCCCGGAAATTCATGCGGCACCTGCCTTGCCGTCGAGCGGCAGCGTCAGCGTGGCGGCGACGCCACTGGGAAAGTTGGACACGATGGCGAAAGAGGCGTCGTTGCCGAAGGTCAGGCGCAGGCGTTCGCGCAGGTTCTTCAGGCCGATGCCGGTGCCGGCGCTCTGGCCGCCGAAGCCCTGGCCGTCGTCGGCGACGGTGAGCGTGGCGTGATCGTCGTGCTTGCGGGCGAGGATCCAGATCGTGCCGCCGCCGGTCTTGGGTTCCAAGCCATGCTTGATGGCGTTCTCGACCAGCGTCTGCAGCATCATCGAGGGCATGGGCACCGACTTCAGCGCATCGGGCACTTCCACCTGCAGGTTCAGGCGCGAGCCCATGCGGATCTTCAGGATTTCCAGGTAGGCCAGAGTGCGCTCGAGTTCCTCGCCCAACGTGGACAATGTGTCGTCGGTGCGCGGCAGCGAACTGCGCAGGTACTGGATCAGATGGCCGAGCATGATGTCGGCGCGCGGGGGATCAGTGCGGGTCAGCACCTGCGCACTGGCCAGCGTGTTGTAGAGGAAGTGCGGTTCCACCTGCGCGTTGAGCAGGTTCAGGCGCGCCACGGTCAGTTCCTTCTCGCTGACGGTCTTCACGACATCGGCCTGTTCCTGCCGGCGCTGGTCGGCGACGCGGCGGGTGATGGCACGGGTGACGGCTTCGGCGTTCTCCACGTTGACGCCATCGTCGAGCACGAACAGGTCGAGCCACGCGCTGGCATCCGGGCCCACCATCAGGGTGATGCTGCTGGTGCCGTTGCCCGGCGTGACCGTCGCCTGCACCAGGTCGCGCTTCACCGCGAAGCGCGCCATGATGTTGAAGCGCGAAGGCTGGCTGGGGCCGTCGAAGCTGTCCACGCGGCGTACCTTGATCCGCGCCTGCAGGCTGTCCGGAGCGCTTTCCATCTCTTCCGCGCGCGGCAGTTCGCGCAGCGCGCCTTCGATCAGGGCGAAGGCCGCGGCGGTGTCCAGCGGCACTTCGATCTGCCGGCGCTGGCGGCTCGACAGCGCGACGCTGTCCAGGCGCCCGGTGATCAGCCAGATGCGGCGCAGGTGGCTGATCGTGCCGATCAGCACCGAGATCATCACCAGCGTCGCTGCCAGGTTGAACAGCCAGCTCGCGCCGCCGGACAGGAACGTCTGTTCGAAGATGCCGTTCCACACCAGGCCCGCCATCAGGATCGCGCCGGACCAGGCGATGAGGATGCGGATGATCAGGAGCAGGCTGGGGAACACGTCGGACACCACGGCTTGGGGAGTGCCGTGGAGGATAACGGGGTCATCCGCAGAGGGAAGGGGGGCCGCGACGGACCCGGCGATCCGGCGATGAAACGGGGCTGGTCCGGCGCGAATGCGTCAGGCCACCGGGGTCGCCATCAGACCTCGACGTGGATGCCGCACTCGCGCTTCAGGCCGTTGAAGCGGGTGTCTTCCTCGCGCATGCCGGGTTCCCAGCGGCGCGTGGTGTGGAAGTCGCCGATCGAGACATAGCCCTGTTCCCACAGCGGGTGGTAAGGCAGGTCGTGCTGCTTCATGTACTGCCAGACGTCGCGGTCGGTCCAGTCGACGATGGGGTTGATCTTCCAGCGGGCCTCGCGCTGCTGCAGTACCGGCGCGTTCGCACGGCTGGTGGACTGCGTGCGGCGCAGGCCGGTGAACCAGGTGCCCACGCCCAGGTCCTTCAGCGCGCGCTTCATCGGTTCCACCTTGCGCAGGCTGTTGTACTGCTCGATGCCGACCAGGCCCTGTTCCCACAGGCGGCCATGGCGGGCCTCCATCCAGGCGCGGCTGACCAGCGGGCGGAACACCTGCAGGTTGAGCTTCAGGCGCTCGACCAGTTCGTCGGCGAAGCGGTAGGTCTCCGGGAACAGGTAGCCGGTGTCGATCAGGATCACCGGCACGTCCGGCTTCTGCTGCGACACCATGTGCAGCAGCACCGCGGCCTGCGCGCCGAAGCTCGAGGACATCGCCGCTTCCGCCGGGCCGTGCTTGAGCGCCCAGGCGACACGCTGCTCGGCCGTCTGCGTTTCCAGCCAGGCGTTGTGCTCGGCGATCTGGTCGGTGTCCAGGGAAAGGGCGGGGGCGCTCATGCGTGCAGTTCCAGTGCGATTTGTCGGTGGGTGGGGTACGACGGCAGGGCGACCAGGCCGCTGCGGTGGAGGAAGTCGCCGAAGCCTTCGCCGTCGGCGCGTTCGCCGGCATAACGCGCGAACAGGCCGTCGAGGGTGTCGAGGATCGCGGCTTCGTCGATGTTCTCGCGGTACAGCGTGTTGAGGCGCTGGCCGCGCGCGTCGCCGCCGAGCATCAGGTTGTAGCGGCCAGGTGCCTTGCCGACGAGGGCGATCTCGGCGAGGTAGGGGCGCGAGCAGCCGTTCGGGCAGCCGGAGATGCGCAGCAGGATCGGCGCATCGCGCAGGCCGTGCTTTTCCAGCAGCGGCTGCAGGCGGTCGGTGAAGTCGGGCAGGTAGCGCTCGGCCTCCGCCATCGCCAGGCCGCAGGTCGGCAGCGACACGCAGGCGACCGCCGCGCGCTGCAACGCCGTGCCCAGGCGCTCGCCGGCATCCAGCCCGTGCGTCTTCACCAGCGCGTCGATGCGTTCGCGCTCGCCCGCGGGCACGCCGGCGATGACCAGATTCTGGTTCGGCGTCATCCGGAAATGCTGTTCGACAGCGCCGCCACGAAGCACGTTGGCGATCTCGCGCAGGCCGGTCAGGTGGGTGGCCTGCGCGGTGTCGGCGATGCGGCCGGCGAACAGGTGCAGGGTCAGGTGCCAGCGCCCGTCCTCGCCTTCCACCCAGCCGTAGCGATCGCCGTTGTGGTCGAAACGAAAGGCGCGCACGGGCTGCAGGACCACGCCGCTCCGGCGTTCGATCTCGCCGACCACCTTGTCCAGGCCGTGGTCGTCGATGGTGTACTTGAAGCGCGCGCGCTTGCGCAGCTCGCGGTTGCCGAGGTCGCGCTGGGTGGTGACGACGGCCGTGGCGACCTCAAGCAACTGGTCGGGTGTGATGAAACCGACTACGTTGCCGACGCGCGGATAGGTCTCCGCATCGCCATGGGTCGCGCCCATGCCGCCGCCGATCACCAGGTTGAAGCCGGCCAGCACGCCGTCCTCGAGGATGGCGATGAAGCCGAGGTCGTTGGCGAACACGTCCACGTCGTTGACCGGCGGCACCGCGAAGCCGATCTTGAACTTGCGCGGCAGGTAGGTGGCGCCGTAGATGGGCTCCTCTTCCTCGCCGCTGCCGGCCACGCGTTCCTCGTCCAGCCAGATCTCGTAATAGGCGCGGGTGTTCGGCAGCAGATGTTCCGACAGCTTCGCTGCCCACGCCTGCACCTCGGCATGCGCGCGCGATTCCAGCGGATTGGCCGCGACAAGCACGTTGCGGTTGACGTCGCCGCAGGCGGCCAGCGTGTCGATCAGCGCGGCGTTGATGGCCTGCATGGTGGCCTTGAGTTCGCGCTTGATGACGCCGTGGTACTGGAACGCCTGCCGCGTGGTGATGCGCAGCGAGTGGTTAGCGTACTGCGTGGCGATCGCGTCCAGCTTCAGCCATTGCTCCGGCGTGACCACGCCGCCGGACGTGCGCGTGCGGATCATGAACTGGTAGGCCGGCTCCAGCTTCTGCCGGCGACGCTCGTCGCGCAGGTCGCGGTCGTCCTGCTGGTAGCTGCCGTGGTACTTGATCAGGGTCTGGTCCGATTCGCGCAGTGCACCGGTGACCGGGTCGGCCAGGCTGTCGAGCAGACTGCCGCGGAGGCGGTGGCTCTCGGATTTGATGTCTTCGACGGAATGGTTGCTCATCGGCTGTTTCACTGTAGGAGCGACGTAAGTCGCGACCGGAAGGTTGCAGGTCGCGACTTACGTCGCTCCTACAACAGCGGGGTCGTCAGTACACGTCGCGCCCGTAGCGCCCCTCCGTCTGCAGATTCACCAGGTACTCGCGCGCCGAATCCTCGTCCAGCCCGCCGTGCTCGACGACGATCGCGTGCAAGGCGGCGTGCACGTCCTTGCCCATGCCTATGGCGCCGCAGACGTACAGGTGCGCGCCGTTCTGCAGCCAGTCGTAAACCTCGCGGCCGCGCTCGCGCAGGCGGTCCTGTACGTAGATCTTGCGCGCCTGGTCGCGCGAGAACGCCAGGTCCAGGCGGTGCAGTTCGCCGCTGCGCAGCGCGTCCTGCCACTCGCTCTGGTAGAAGAAGCCGTGGTTGAAGTGCGGGGCGCCGAAGAACAGCCAGTTGCGGCCGCGCGCGCCGGTCTCCGCACGCTCCTGCACGAAGCCGCGGAACGGCGCCACGCCAGTACCCGGACCGATCATCAGGATGTCGCGGCTGCCGTCGGCCGGCACGCGGAAGCGCTCGTTGGCCTCGATGTACACCGGCACCTGGTCGCCTTCGTCCAGCGCCGCCAAGAAACCGCTGGCCGCGCCACCATGCGCGTGGCCGAACGCTTCGTAACCCAGCACGTCGACGGTCAGGTGCGCTTCCTCGCCGACGCGCTTGCGGCTGGAGGCGATCGAGTACAGGCGTGGCGCGAGCGGGCGCAGCGCGGCGACCAGCTCCTGCGCGCTCCAGCCGGCGGGCCAGCGGCGCAGCACGTCGATCAGCTGGTGCGTGTTGGACAACTGCGCCAGCGCGGCGTTCTGTGCGGGTGCGAGCAGCGCGTTGAGTTCCTCCGCCTGCGCATGCGCCGCATGCGTGGCCAGGAACGGGCGCGACAGCCGGGTCAGTTCGCGGCGCGCGGCCAGCCACTCGCGCAGCGGCAGGGTGTCGCTACCTTCGCTGACCGCGGCGTTGCCGTCCAGGTGCAGCGCATCGAGCACCGCATCGACGAGCGCGGCAGGATTGCGATGGCGGATGCCCAGCGCATCGCCGGGCTCGTACTGCAGGCCGCTGCCTTCCAGCGACAGCTCGATGTGGCGCACATCCTTGTCGGCAGCGCCGTGTTGGCCGAAGCGCGGCCCCTTGAAGTCGCGGCCGCTGATGCGCTGGTTGAGCAGCAGCTCGGCCGGGAACGGGTGCTCGTGCGACCACGCGGCGGCGTGACCCGGGCGCAGCGGGGTGACGGTCGCCAACGGGGTTGTGGCCGCCGCCGGTGCTTTCAGCAGGTCGCGGGCGTGGGCCAGGGCCTGTTCGCGCCATGGCGTGGCGACGGTGTCGATGTCGAGGTCGGCCAGGCCCGCAGCGAACAGCCGGCTGCCGCCGAGTTCGGCCAGGCGTGCATCCAGCCGCGACGCGATGCCGCAGAAGTCGGCATAGCTGGAATCGCCCAGGCCGAGCACGGCGTACTTCAGTTCCGGCAGCTTGGGCGCGCGCTTGCCGCGCAGGAATTCGACCAGGCCGATGCTGTCGTCCGGCGGGTCGCCTTCGCCCTGGGTGCTGATGACGATATAGAGCAGGCGCTCGCTGGCCAGTTCGCGCTGCGGGTAGGCGTCTGCGCGCAACAGGCGGACCGACAGTCCGGCGGCTTCGGCTTGTTGGGACAGCGCCTCGGCGGCACGGCGTGCGTTGCCGGTCTGGCTGCCGTAGACGATGGTCAGGCGCTGCGCGGCCTGCGCACCGGCGGCCGGGGCGATCGCTTTCGGCAACGCGGCGGGCGAGGCCTGCGGCGCCAGCTGGGCCTGCGCCAATCCAGCGGCATAGCCGGAGATCCACCACAGGCTCGCGCCATCCAGGCCGGACACCGCCTGGGCCAGCAGCGCCCGCCGTTCCTCCGCGAGGGGGATGGGGGCGAGGACAGGCTGGGTGGCGGACATCGGCAGGGCCCACGGGCGCGACTGGGACGGTCGATGTTAGGAACCCGTTCCCGCGGGCAGAAAGGACGCATGGTTATGGGCTTATGTCCCCCGCTTATTTCGTCGGCATGAGCCCGCGGCCGAATACTGGCGGCCCTCCCGGCCATCAAGCGAAGCCCTGCTAGGCTAGCGCGTCCGGATTCTAGCCCTGCCGCGCCTCTCGATGACCGCCGTACACCGCCTGTCCCATCTCGACCGCCTGGAAGCGGAAAGCATCCACATCCTCAGGGAGGTCGCTGCCGAGTTCCGCAATCCGGTGCTGCTGTATTCGGTGGGCAAGGACAGTTCGGTGCTGCTGCACCTGCTGCTGAAGGCGTTTGCCCCGGCCGGGCCGCCGATCCCGCTGCTGCACGTGGACACGCGCTGGAAGTTCCGCGAGATGATCGCCTTCCGCGACCGGCGCGCCGCCGAGACCGGCGTGGACCTGCGCGTGCATATCAATCCGGATGGCATCGCCCGCGACATCGGCCCGATCACCCACGGTGCCACCGTCCACACTGACGTGATGAAGACCCAGGGCCTGAAACAGGCGCTGGACCACTACCGCTTCGATGCAGCCATCGGCGGTGCCCGCCGCGACGAGGAGAAATCGCGCGCCAAGGAGCGCGTGTTCTCGTTCCGCAACGACAAGCATCGCTGGGATCCGAAGAACCAGCGTCCGGAGCTGTGGAACCTCTACAACGCCCGCATCAACACCGGTGAGAGCGTGCGCGTGTTCCCGCTGTCGAACTGGACCGAGCTGGATATCTGGCTCTACATCTACCGCGAGAACATCCCGGTGGTCCCGCTGTACTTCGCCGCCGAGCGGCCCGTCGTCGAACGCGACGGCGCGCTGCTGATGGTCGACGACGACCGCTTGCCGATGCGCGAGGGCGAAGTGCCGCAGCAGCGTCGCGTGCGCTTCCGCACGCTGGGCTGCTATCCGTTGACCGGCGCGATCGAGTCCGAGGCCGACTCGCTGGAGAAGATCATCGCCGAGATGCTCGTCACCACCAGCTCCGAGCGCCAGGGTCGGGTGATCGACCACGACCCGGGTGCGTCGATGGAGAAGAAGAAGCTGGAGGGCTATTTCTGATGAGCGAGCTTTCCGGCAACATGCCCACCGATATCGGCAGCTACCTCAAGCAGCACGAAGCCAAGCCGCTGCTGCGCTTCATCACCTGCGGCAGCGTGGACGATGGCAAGAGCACCCTGATCGGCCGCCTGCTGTACGACAGCAAGCGGCTGTTCGACGACCAATTGGCTGCACTGGAGAAGGACAGCCGCAAGCACGGCACCCAGGGCGAGCGCATCGACTACGCGTTGCTGCTGGACGGCCTGGCCGCCGAGCGCGAGCAGGGCATCACCATCGACGTGGCCTACCGCTACTTCGACACCGACCAGCGCAAGTTCATCGTCGCCGACTGCCCGGGCCACGAGCAGTACACCCGCAACATGGCCACCGGCGCGTCCACCGCGGACCTGGCCGTGGTGCTGGTGGATGCGCGCAAGGGCCTGCTGACTCAGACCCATCGGCACAGTTACATCGTCTCGCTGCTCGGCATCCGGCACGTGGTGCTGGCGGTGAACAAGATGGACCTGGTGGGGTTCGACGAGGCTGTGTTCACGGGCATCGTCGCCGACTACCGCGCGCTGGCGCAGCGCCTGGGCATTGCCGAGGTCACCTGCATCCCGCTGTCGGCGCTGGAAGGCGACAACCTGTCGTCGCGCTCGGCGCGCACGCCCTGGTACGCCGGGCCCGCACTGCTGGAGCACCTGGAGCAGGTGCAGGTGGAGGCGCAGGAAAGCGGCGACGGCCTTCGCCTGCCGGTGCAGTGGGTAAATCGCCCGCACCAGAACTTCCGCGGCTATGCCGGCACGATCGCCGCGGGGCAGGTGAAGTCCGGCGACGAGGTAGTGGTGCTGCCATCGTCGCGCCGCACACGCGTCGCCCAAGTGCTGGACGCCAACGGCGAGGTCACGTCGGCATCGGCCGGGCAGGCCGTCACGCTGACCCTGGCCGAGGAGATCGACATCAGCCGCGGCGACGTGATCGCCGCCGCCGGCGATCCGCCCGAAGTGGCGGACCAGTTCGCCGCCCACCTGCTGTGGATGTCGGATGCGCCGCTGCTGCCGGGCCGGCCCTACCTGCTGAAGATCGGCGCGCGCACCGTGTCGGCCACGGTCACCGAGATCAAGCACCGCATCGACGTGAACACCCAGGAGCACCTGGCCGCGAAGCGGCTGGAGCTCAACGAGGTAGGCTACTGCAACCTCAGCCTCGACGAACCGATCGCCTTCGAGGCCTATGCGCGCAACCGCGCACTCGGTGGCTTCATCCTAATCGACCGCTACGACAATGCGACGGCCGGTGCCGGCACCCTGGACTTCGCCCTGCGCCGCGCCGGCAACGTGCACTGGCAGCACGTCGACGTGGACAAGGCCGCGCGTGCGCGCCAGAAAGGCCAAACGCCGAAGGTGCTCTGGTTCACCGGCCTGTCCGGCGCGGGCAAGTCGACCATCGCCAACCTGGTGGACAAGCGCCTGCATGCGCTGGGTTACCACAGCTTCCTGCTGGACGGCGACAACGTGCGCCACGGCCTGAACCGCGACCTCGGATTCACCGACGAGGACCGCGTGGAGAACATCCGCCGCGTCGCCGAGGTGGCGAAGCTGATGACCGATGCGGGCCTGATCGTGCTGGTCAGCTTCATCTCGCCGTTCCGCGCCGAGCGCCGGATGGCACGCGAGCGCTTCGACGACGGCGAGTTCGTCGAGGTCTTCGTCGACGTGCCGCTGTCGGTGGCCGAGTCGCGCGACGTGAAGGGGTTGTACAAGAAGGCGCGCGCCGGGCTGATCCCCAACTTCACCGGCATCGATTCGCCGTACGAGGCGCCGGAACATCCCGATCTGCACCTGGATGCGGGGGGCGCCGATCCGGAGGCGCTGGCCCTGCAGGTGCTGGCCCATCTCGGACTCGACTGACGGGCGGTCGCCACAAGGGTCATTGGTCATGGTCGGCTGTGTGCACCGCGCGCCCTTCGGCGCGTTTCAGGCACGAATCGCCGCATCGACGGCAGCGTATGTCACGCGGGCTCGCTAAACTGCGTGGATAACGAAGATTACGGGATGATCCATGCTCAGCCGATCCGGAACCCTCCGCCTTGCGGCCGTCCTGCCGCTCCTGCTGCTCGCCGCGTGCGGCGGCTCGGAGCCGCAGGCGAAGGCGAACGGCAACGCGGCCGAGCGCCCCATTCCGGTCACCACCCGCGTGGTCCAGCTTTCGGCATGGAACGACACGCTGCAGGCCCTCGGCACGGCCAAGGCGCGTGAGTCGGTGACGCTGACCGCCAAGGTCAGCGAGATCGTCCAGGACGTGCATTTCGAAAGCGGCCAGCAGGTTTCCGCGGGCCAGACGCTGGTCACCCTGAAAGGCGACGCTGCGCACGCCGCCCTGGTCCAGGCCGAGGCGACCTATGCGGAAGCCGACCGCCTGTACCGCCGGCAGAAGGAATTGGCCGACCAGCAACTGATCGCACGCTCGCAGCTGGATACGCAGCTCGCTTTGCGCGACGCTGCCGCCGCCCGCGTGCGCCAGGCGCGCGCCGACATCGGCGACCGCAGCGTGCGCGCGCCGTTCGCCGGCGTGTTGGGTATCCGCCAGGTCAGCCCCGGTTCGCTGATCACCGCCAACAGCACCATCGCGACGCTGGACGATGTCTCGCGCATGTACGTCGACTTCCAGGTGCCGGAAGCCGCGCTGGCCACGGTCGGTGTGGGCAATGCCGTCACCGCGGGCGCGACCGCGTTCCCGGGCGAGACGTTCGAAGGCAAGGTCGAGACCGTCGATGCGCGGATCGATCCCACCACGCGCGCGGTGACCGTGCGCGCCGTGTTCCCCAACGACGACCGCAAGCTGCGCCCCGGCATGCTGCTCGACGTGCGCCTGTTCCGTCCCGAGCGGCAGGCGCTGGTGATCCCGGAGATCGCGGTGGTGCAGGTGGGGCGCGACTCCTTCGTGTACCGCGTGAAGGCCGACGGCAGTGTCGAGCAGGCACCGGTCACCGCCGGCGTGCGCCGTGACGGGCAGGTGGAAATCCTGAAAGGCGTGGCCGCGGGCGACCGCATCGTCATCGACGGCACCGGCAAGCTGCGCCCCGGCGTGAAGGTGGCGGATGCCGCGCCGGCCGCGCCGCCGAAGCAGGACGCGCCCGCCGCCGACGGCAAGGGCTGAGCGCCATGAAGCTCTCCGATCTGTCGATCAAGCGCCCCGTCTTCGCGGTGGTGGTCAGCCTGCTGCTGGTCGTGCTGGGCGTGATGTCCTTCCTGCGCCTGACCCTGCGCGAACTGCCCAACATCGATCCGCCGATCGTATCGGTGGAAGTCAACTACCCCGGCGCGTCGGCCGCGGTGGTCGAGACGCGCATCACCCAGATCCTCGAGGACGGCCTGTCCGGCATCGAGGGCATCAAGACCATCCAGTCGAGCAGCCGCAACGGGCGCGCCGACGTCACCATCGAATTCAACCTCAGCCGCGACATCGAGGCCGCGGCGAACGACGTGCGCGACCGCGTCAGCCGGGTGATGAACCGCCTGCCGGAAGAAGCTGATCCGCCACAGATCTCGAAAGTCGAGGCCGACGCCGACGTCATCATCTGGTTGAACATGCGCTCCACCGTGATGGACACGATGGAGCTGACCGACTACGCCGACCGCTACGTGCTGGACCGGCTGTCCGCGCTCGATGGCGTGGCCCGCGTGCAGCTGGGCGGCGGCCAGCGCTATGCGATGCGCATCTGGCTGGACCGCGAGGCGATGGCCGCGCGCGGCGTGACCACCAGCGATGTGGAGACCGCGCTGCGTGCGCAGAACGTCGAACTGCCGGCCGGCCGCATCGAATCGCAGACGCGCGACTTCACCCTGCGCGTCGAGCGCGGCTACCAGCGCCCCGAACAGTTCGCGCAGCTGCCGCTGCGCAAGGGCGCGGACGGCTATGTGGTGCGCCTGGGCGATGTGGCGCAGGTGGAACTGGGCGCGGAAGAGCGCCGCTCCTACCTGCGCAGCAACGCCGTGCCGAACGTCGGCCTGGGCATCGTGCGCACCTCGACCGCGAACGCGCTGGACGTGGCCCGCGCGGCGCGCGCCGAGGCCGAGGTGATCCAGCAGACGCTGCCGGAAGGCACGGACATTTTCGTCGCGTTCGACAGCACCACCTTCATCGAAGCTTCCATCGAGCGCGTGTACTGGACGCTAGGCGAGGCGATGGTGCTGGTGTTCCTGGTGATCTGGCTGTTCCTCGGCAGCCTGCGCGCCGCGCTGATCCCCGCGGTGACGGTGCCGGTGTGCCTCATCTCGGCGTTTATCGCGCTGTATGCGTTCGGCTTCTCGATCAACCTGCTGACCCTGCTCGCGCTGGTGCTGTGCATCGGCCTGGTGGTGGACGACGCCATCGTGGTGCTGGAGAACGTGCAGCGTCGCGCCGACCTGGGCGAACCGGCGCTGGTCGCGGCACGCCGCGGCACCACGCAGGTCGCGTTCGCGGTGATCGCGACCACGGCGGTGCTGGTGGCGGTGTTCCTGCCAGTGGGCTTCATGGAAGGCAACACCGGTCGCCTGTTCCGCGAACTGTCGGTCGCGCTGGCGGCGGCGGTGGCGATTTCCGCCTTCGTCGCGCTGACGCTGACGCCGATGATGTCGTCCAAGCTGGTGAAGCCGCACACCGAGCCACGCGGATTGAATGCCTGGACCAACCGCACGCTCAACCGCGTCAGCACCGGCTACGGCCATCACGTCGAACGGCTGGTGTCGCTGAGCGGCAAGCGCATCCTCGGGTTGGTGCTGCTTGCGATGGCGCTCTGTGGCGTGGCGATCGTCGTGCTCGGCCTGCGCGTGCCCAGCGAGCTGGCGCCCGCAGAGGACCGTGGCCGCTTCTTCGTGATGGTGGACGGACCGGAAGGGGCCGGCTTCGACTACATGGTCAACCAGATGCAGCAGGTGGAGCGCATCGTGATGGGGCAGGTCGGCGGCGACAAGCCGATCGAGCGCGCCAATTCGCGCGTGCCGCGCGGCTTCGGCGGCAGCGACGACATGCATACCGGCCAGGTGATTGTGTTCCTGCAGGACTGGCACGAGCGCAAGGCCACCACCGATGACGTGGTCAACGGCCTGCGCGCCGAACTCTCCAAGCTGCCCGGCGTGCAGGCGCGCGCCAACGTGGCCGGCGGCCTGGTCGGCAGCCGCGGCCAGCGCTACCAGCTGGTGCTGGGCGGCCCCGACTACGCCGAACTGGCGCAGTGGCGCGACCGCATTCTGCAGCGGATGGAATCCAACCCGGGCATCCAGGATCCGGATTCGGACTACAAGGAAACGCGCCCGCAGATGCGCGTGAACATCGATCGCGACCGCGCCGCCGACTTGGGCGTGTCGGTGCAGGAGATCGGCCGCACGCTGGAAACGATGATGGGTTCGCGCCAGGTGACCACGTACGTGGACAACGGCGAGGAATACGACGTCATGCTGCAGGCCGGCCGTGAGAAGCGCGCCAACACCGAAGACCTGGCGCAGACCTACGTGCGTGGCAGCGATGGTGCATTGATTCCGCTGTCTAACCTGGTGACGCTTACCGAGATCGCCGAGCCGGGCACGTTCAACCGCTTCAACCGCCTGCGCGCCATCACCATCAGCGCCGGCCTCGCGCCGGGCTACACGATGGGCGAGGCGCTGGAATGGACACGGCAAGCTGTATCGGAAGAGCTGCCGGATTACGCGCAGATCGACTGGAAGGGCGAGTCGCGCGAATACCAGGAAGCAGGCGGCGCGATCCTGCTGACGTTCACGCTGGCGCTGCTGATCGTCTACCTGGTGCTGGCTGCGCAGTTCGAGAGCTTCGTCCACCCGCTGGTCATCATGCTGACGGTGCCGCTGGCGGTGCTGGGCGCGTTGATTGGCTTGTGGGTGACGGGCGGCACGCTGAACCTCTTCAGCCAGATCGGCATCGTGATGCTGATCGGCCTGGCGGCGAAGAACGGCATCCTGATCGTGGAATTCGCCAACCAGCTGCGCGACGATGGCGCCAGCGTGGCGCAGGCCATCGCCGAATCCGCACGCGTGCGCCTGCGCCCGATCCTGATGACGTCCGTAGCCACGGTCGTGGGCGCGGTGCCGCTGGTGCTCGCCGGCGGCCCGGGTTCGGCCAGTCGCGCCACCATCGGCATCGTGGTGATCTTCGGCGTGACCTTCTCCACGCTGCTGTCGCTGTACGTGGTGCCGGCGTTCTACGCGTTGCTCGCGCCGTTCACGCGTTCGCCCGAAGCGGTGGCGCACGAGCTGAGCAAGCTGGAAGCCGAGACGCCCTCCGTTGGCGGCCATGGCTGACGCCGGCGCGCGCCCGCATGCGGACGTGCGCATCGCGGGCGACGGGTTCCTGCTGCGCGCGTGGCGGCAGGACGATCTCGATGCCCTGCTGCGCCACGCTGACGATCCGCAGGTGCCGCATGGCCTGAGCGAGCGTTTCCCTCATCCATACACCCGCGCTGACGGCGAGGCTTTCCTGGCCGGACATGTGGTGGATTTCCGGCATCCGGTGTTCGCGATCGAGATCGATGGCGAAGCCTGCGGCGGTATCGCCGTGCGCCCGCACGCGGGCGAGCGGGGCCATGCCGCGGAACTGGGCTACTGGCTCGGACGCGCGCACTGGGGCCAGGGCCACATGACCCGCGTGGTCGCCACGTACGTGGAATGGGTGGTACCTGCACTGGCACTGCGCCGGATCGAGGCCAACGTACTGGATACCAACCCGGGCTCCGCGCGGGTGCTGGAAAAGAACGGCTTCGCCGAAGAAGGCTGCCGACGGGCCGCGATCCGGAAGGCGGACGGACTGCACGACCTGAGGCTGTTCGGGCGGGTCTGGCCGGGCTGAAACGCCGGCGGGGACTGCGCAGCGGCGCGTGTTGCGGTTATCTTGCAGGAACCCGGCGGCGCCCTGCGCCGCCTTCCCGTATCCCAGCGCACGCACGAACGACGGAGACGCATCCCCGTGGAAGCCTTTTTCAACTGGTTGAACGGCATCATCTGGAGCAACGCGCTGATCGCGCTGTGCCTGGGTGCCGGCCTGTGGTTCACCCTCCGCACCCGCGTGATGCAGGTCCGCGGCTTCGCCGAGATGTGCCGGCTGACCGTCACCGGGCAGAAATCCGAAGCGGGCGTGTCCTCCTTCCAGGCCCTGGCCATTTCGATGGCCGGCCGCATGGGTATCGGCAACATCGCCGGCGTCGCCACCGCGATCGCCTACGGCGGCCCCGGTGCGGTGTTCTGGATGTGGGTGATGGGCTTCCTGGGCGCGTCCACCTCGTACATCGAGTGCACCCTGGCGCAGATCTACAAGGAGAAAGACGGCGAAGGCCGCTACCGCGGCGGCCCGGCCTACTACATCGAGAAGGCGATGGGCCTGAAGTGGTACGCGGTGACGTTCGCGCTGGCCACGGTGGTGGCGGCGGGCTTCCTGCTGCCGGGCGTGCAGGCGAATGCCATTGCCGACAGCGCCAGCAACGTGCTGTGCGGTACCGGCGGCTGTGAAGCCGTCGGGGGCATGGGCAGCATGAAGCTGTGGATCGGCCTGGGCGTGGCCGCGCTGTTGGCCGTCATCATTTTCGGTGGCATCAAGCGCATCGCCACGTTCGCCGAGGTCGTGGTGCCGTTCATGGCGCTGGGCTTCATCCTGATGGCGGTCATCGTGATGATCGTCAACGCCGACAAGGTGCCGACGATGTTCGCCGACATCTTCTCCAGCGCGTTCGGCGCGCATGCGGCGTTCGGCGCGATCATCGGCCAGGCCATCATCTGGGGCGTCAAGCGCGGCATCTACGCCAACGAAGCCGGCCAGGGCACCGGCCCGCACGCCGCCGCGGCCGCCGAGGTCTCGCACCCCGCCAAGCAGGGTTACGTGCAGGCATTCGCGATCTACTTCGACACTATGCTGGTGTGCACGTCGACCGCGTTCCTGGTGCTGTCCACCGGTATGTACAACACGTTCAAGAGCGTTACCGAGAACGGCAAGGAAACGCTGGTGGAGATCTTCTCCGGCGTGCCGGGCGTGCAGCCGTCCGAAGGCGCGATGTTCACCCAGGCGGCGGTGGAATCGGTGTTGCCGGGCTGGGGCGCGGGCTTCGTGGCGCTGGCGCTGTTCTTCTTCGCCTTCACCACCATCATGGCCTATTACTACATGGCCGAAACCAACCTGACCTACCTGGCCGGCACGAAGAAGACCCACCCGCTGGCGACGTTGTTGCTGCGCGTGGGCATCGTGGGCATGGTGATCTTCGGCGCGTACCACAACGCCGCGATGGCCTGGACCCTGGGCGACATCGGCGTGGGTCTGATGGCGTGGTTGAACGTCATCGCGATCCTGATCCTGCAGAAGCCGGCGCTGATCGCGCTGCGCGACTACGAGCGGCAGAAGAAGCTGGGCCTGGACCCGACGTTCGATCCGGATGCGTTGGGCATCCGCAACGCCGATTTCTGGAAGACGAAGGCCTGACGTGAGCAATCCCTGGAACAGCCGGCCGCCGCGTCCACCGGGCAATCCGCCCGATCGGCGGCGGCCGCCGCGCGATGCGGCGCCGCGGCCGCCGCAAGCGCCCGCGCCGCGCGAAGAGCGCCCCGCGGGCAGCGCGCGCGACGAACTCCGCCTGTACGGCCTCAATGCCGTGCAGGCGGTCTTTGCGAGGCGCGCGGACGCGATCCGCAAGGTCTACCTGACCGAGTCGCGCATCCAGGCCTTGAAGCCGTTGCTGGCGTGGTGCGTGAAGCAGCGCGTCGGCTACCGCGTGGTGGAAGAAGGCGATCTCGACCGGCTCGCGGCCAGTACACACCACGAAGGCATCGTGGCCGACGTGCGCAAGGTCGAGCCGCTGCCGATGTCGGACTGGCTGCGCGCATTGCCCGAAGGCAAGCCCGTCGCCGCGTTGTGGCTCGACGGGGTGGGCAACCCGCACAACTTCGGCGCGATCCTGCGCTCGGCCGCGCACTTCGGCGTTGCCGGCATCCTGCTGCCGCGTGATTCGACGCTGGCGATCTCCGGCGCGGCGGCACGCGTGGCCGAGGGCGGCGCCGAGCAGGTGCCGCTGGTACGCATGGGACAGGCGGACAACGCCGCCGCCCAGCTGCGCAATGCAGGCTTTTCGCTCGCCGCCACCGTCGTGCGCGGTGGCGACGACCTGTTCGCCGCCAAACTGCCGCAGCGCCTCGTCTACGTGATGGGCGCGGAGGGCGAGGGCATGGATGCACGCCTCGCCGATGCCTGTGATATGCGCCTGTCGATCCCCGGCAGCGGCGCCGTCGAGAGCCTCAACGTGGCCGCTGCCACGGCGGTGTTCCTGGCGCAGTGGGCGCAGCGCGCCCGCTGAGCCTCACTCGGTGGCGGCGGTCTCTTTGAGCTGGCTGCCGAAGTCGCCCTCGGCGTCCGCCGCCAGGTAGGCGAACACCGCGTAAGCCGCCACGTTCTGCGCCAGCGCGGCCGGGTCGATCTTGTCGAGCGTGTCGTCTGCGTTGTGGTGCAGATCGAAATAGTCGCTGCCATCCTGCGCCAGCCACGCCCACGCCATGCCCTTTGCCGCGAACGGGCTGATGTCCGGGCCCGCGCTGCCCTTGCCGGGCGCGTACTCGATGCCCAGCGGCGCCAGCGCCTGCGCGATCTGCTCAGTGGCCTTGCGCGCGTGGTCCGGCGCGCCGGTGTTGAACGCATAGATGCGACCGGCGCCGAAATCGCTCTCCGCGCCGATCTGGTGGCGCGTGATGTCCGCCAGGTGCTTCTCCGCATACGCCTTGCCGCCGTACAGGCCCTGCTCCTCGTTGGCGAAGGCGAGCACGCGGATCGTGCGCTTCGGCGCCTGCTTCAGCTGGCCGATCAGGTGGCCGGCGGCCATCGTGATGGCGATGCCGGCGCCGTCGTCGATCGCACCGGTGCCGAGGTCCCATGAATCCAGGTGGCCGCCGATCACCACGACCTCCTTCGGCAGGCTGCGTCCGGTGATCTCGCCGATCACATTGTGCGAGGTGTACTCGCCGTCCCAGCCGCAATCCAGCGCGAGCGATACGCGCACCGGACCGCGTTGCAGCAGGCGCGCCAACTGGTCGGCATCCGGGATGGTCAGCGATGCCGACGGCACCGGCGTCAGGCCTTCGTCGAACCGGGTGATGCCGGTATGCGCGACGCGATGGTTATCCGTGCCGGCGGAACGCATCAGGAAGGCGATCGCGCCCTTGCGGATCGCGGCTGACGGGCCCTTCGAGCGGATCGCGCCGCCGTTGCGGTAATCGCTGCCATCGCGTGCGGAGGTCATCTGGTAGTCGACGAAGGCGATCTTCCCGGCCAGGGATCCCGCGGGCGCGGCTTCCAGCGCAGCCAGGTCGGCGAAGCGGACGATCTCCGCCTCCACCGTGCCCTTCGGGCTGCCGCCGAGGGCGGTGACGGTCAGCGGTTGCGCGTGTCCACCGAGCACGGCGGCCCGCTCGCTGCGACGCACCCACTTCGGAAACGTCACCGGTTCGATCCACACCTTGTCGAAGCCGAGCGCCTTGAACTTCGCCTGTGCCCACGCCACGGCTTTCGCATCGGCCTCGCTGCCGGCCAGGCGCGGGCCCACTTCCGTGGTCAGCGATTCGACGACGTTCCAACCGGTGCGGTCGGCGAGTGCCTGTTCGCGCAGCTGCGCGGCGGTGGCGAGCGAGGTATCGGGGATACGGGTTTCGCGCGACGCGGCGAAAGCGGGGGCGGTGACGGCCAGGGCGAGCAGCAACGGAGCAAGGCGCATGGAAAGTCCCGGAAAAACGAAGGCCACGAGCTTAGCAGCCCGTGGCCCCGTGTTTCCGTCGACGGCGTTGCCGATACGGAACGCCGCGTTCGTTATTTCTTCAGCGCGTCGCGGATCTCGCGCAGCAACAGCACGTCCTCGGGCGTGGCGGCCGCGGGTGCCGGCGCGCGTACGCGGTTGTAGGCCTTCAGGACCAGGAAGATCACGAAGGCGATCAGGAGGAAGTCGATGGTGGTCTGCAAGAAGGCGCCGTACTTCAGCAGCAGCGCTGGTGCGATTTCCTTGCCGGCGGCATCCACTTCGGCAGCCCGCAGCGTGACCGCCAGGTCGCTGAACTTCACGCCGCCCAGCAGCAGTCCCACCAGCGGCATCACGATGCCATCGACCAGGCTGCTGACGATCTTGCCGAACGCTGCGCCGATCACCACGCCGACGGCGAGGTCGACCACGTTGCCGCGTGCGATGAATTCCTTGAACTCGCTGACCATGCCCATCGAGTGATCTCCGTGAACGGCGCCGACACGCCACTGGCGTGGACTATAACCCCGTGCGTCGATGACGCAAGGCGGGGAATCAACCCGCGATGCGCCCGCGCAACTCCACCACGCCATCGAGCGAGGCCACGAACGCATCGCCCGGTACCAGCGCCGCGACGCCCGCCGGCGTACCCATGAAGACCAGGTCACCGGCCTTCAGCGCATAGAGCTTCGACAGCTCGTGCAGGATGTCGGGCACGTCCCAGATCAGGTCGTGCAGCGCGCCGTGCTGGCGGACATCGCCGTTCACGCGCAGGGTCAGCGTGCGGGCATCGAGCGCCCCGACATCCGCGGCGGCGACCAGTTCGCTGATGGGGGCCGAATGATCAAAGCCCTTGCCGGTATCCCACGGCAGGCCCTTGGCCTTGGCGGCGCCCTGCAGGTCGCGGCGGGTCAGGTCCAGGCCGACGCCGTAGGCGATGACCAGGGCCTGCGCCGCCTCGCGCGACAGCTCGCCCGCGGGCGCGTCAACGCCCAGCGCGGCGACCAGTTCTATCTCGTGGTGCAAGTCGTTCGTGCCGGGCGGGTAGGGTACGTCCGCGTTGCCGGTGACGATGGCATCGGCCGGCTTGTGGAAGAACACGGGCGTACCGCGCTCGGCCTTCGATGCAGGCGCTGTAGCGCCCATTTCGCGTGCATGGTCGGCGAAGTTGCGGCCCACGCAGAAGATGCGCCGCACCGGAAAGGTGCCGCCACCGCGCACGGGGACGCGAGGCACCGGTGGGGTCGGGATGATGTCGGACATGCGACGGTCCAGCGAATCGAGAGCCGCAGAGTGTAGGCGGGAACCACGTCCCGCGCAGGCGTCGCTCAGCGCGGCAGCGGCAGGACCGGTTTGCTGACCACCTGGTATTCGCCTTCCATCGCGTTGTCGCGCGCGACCGGCTTGCCACGCTGGCGCAGCAGCTTGTACAGCAGCCCGCCGGCGATCATCGCCGCACCCACGAACACGCTGAAGAACACCAGCACCGCCAACACGGCCAGGCCCAGCAGACCGATACCCAGGCGCAGCAGCGGATGGCGCGGCTTGCGGGGCGCGAACGCGTTGCGGAAGGCGTTGAACTGAAAGTGGCGTGCGTACATGGCGTTGCGTCGTGACAGAATGCGGCGGGGGCCGGTGCGCGCAGTATCGGATGACCGTTACATGACCGTGTGAGAACTTCGTTAAGCCGTATGCGACTGACTGCACTGAATGACATCGCCGACGGGGGTTTTGCCGAAGTTGAGGCCACGATCGGCGACGATGCGGAATCCCTCATCCTCCATCGCGATGGCGATGCGGTCCGCGCATGGCTCAACGTCTGTCCGCATGCGGGTCGCCGCCTGGACTGGGCGCCGGGCCAGTTCCTGAAGAGCAAGGACGGGCATCTGGTCTGCGCGGCCCACGGCGCCTCCTTCGAATTGCAGCGCGGCGACTGTGTCGCCGGGCCGTGCCGGGGCGATGCCCTGCATGCCGTCGCGGTGCAGATCCGCGACGGTGAGGTGTGGCTCGCCTGAGTCGTCGCGCCGGCTCAGCCGGTGCCTTGCAGGATCACGCAGTGCCAGCCGGTGCGGTAGGTTTCGTAGCCGGGTGACGCGGCCTGCGCGACGCAGTGCGGCCGACCGTCGAGCACAAGTGCGGTGGCGGCGCGGGGTTCGGCGAACAGCGTGGCCCGACCGGGAAAGTCGAGTCGAGGCGCGGCGCCGACGGACTGCGTGTCGGCCAGCACCTGCCCCTGGCTGTCGACGATGCAGACACGGCTGCGACTCCATTCCGCATCGGACAGCGGTGTGTGTTCGACGATGGTCTGCGCCAGGGCATCCCAGCGGAACACGATGCCCAGCACGCCCAGCGGTCGGCCCTGCACGCGCCCGCCCTCGCGCACGGTGCAGGAATAGACGAGTACGCGTTCGCCGCCGGCCAGCGGACTGGCATGCATCGACTGGAAGCCGAACGCCTCGCCGCTCTGCGTCGCCATCGCCGACTGGAACCAGGGCTGCTGGGCCACCGATTGGCCCACCGACCGGTACTGCCGCGGTCGCCCGTTGGCGATCACGTTGCCGTGCAGGTCGGCGAGCACCAGGTCGAAGTAGACCGTGTACGAATCCAGGATCTGCCCGAGGCGCTGGCTGGCGTGAGCAAGGGCCGCTGGCTGTGGATCGTGCACGGCGGCGACCACGGCCGCATCGGTGGCCCACCAGCGCACGTCGCAGCTGCGCTCGTAGAGGTTGCGATCGATCAGGTCGATGTTGGCCAGCGCCAGGTCGGTCAGGCGGGTGCGGCGCACGTCGGTTTGCAGCTGCTCAAGCCGTTCGCGCAGGTCGGTGCTGGTGCGGCCGGCCATGCGGTCGATCTCCTGCGCGGTATCGCTGACGCGGCGCGAGAGCGTGTCCATTTCTTCGGCGATCACCCCGAAGCTGCGCCCGGCCGCGCCGATGCGCACGGCCTCGATGCGGGCATTCATCGAGATGATGCGGGTGATGCGGTTGATCTCGTCGATCTTCTGCAGCGATTGCCGCAGTTGCTTCAGTAGCGCGTCCGACAGTCCGGAGACGGACTGGATGTGGTCGTCGATACCGGCGTCGTCGGTGGGGGCGGCGGCGCGTGCGTTCATGGGGCTCCTTGCATAGAGGGTGACCGTGCGTTCGCGCATGGTCGTCATTGAAGCGCTATCGGCGAACCTCGCGACCGCTTTAACCGGCACCTTCGCGGTGCATGTTTTCCCTCCGATGGGGCGACTGGGGGCGGGCTTGTTGGACGTTCGCGCGGCGCTTCACCTAGAATCCGCCGACCACGGAAAGGGGACCGGCATGGGCGACGCGAGCATCTGCATCAACTGCGGCCGAGCCGTCGCCGATCTCCAACAGAAGTTCTGTCCCGCCTGCGGGCAACCCACGCCGGTGCATCGCATCGACTGGCATTTCCTTGGTCACGAGCTGGAGCACAGCGTGCTCCACATGGATCGCGGCATCCTCTATTCGCTCAAGGAACTGATGCTGCGGCCGGGGCATCTGATCCGCAGCTACCTGGAAGGGCGGCGTGCGAAGCAGGTGAAACCTCTACTGCTGCTGATGATCTCGGCCGCCGCCGTGGTGCTGCTCGGCAAGTATCTGCTGGGTGGCGACCTGCTGGGCTCCGCGATGCAGGCAGGCTTTTCGGAATCGGGTGCCATGCAGCCGGGTTCGGGCGTCGATCCCGCTGTCGCGATGGGCACCTTCAACATGGTGAAGGACTGGATAAACGCCCACCTCACCGTCGTCACCCTCTTCCTCCTGCCATTCGAGGCCGCTGCGTTCTGGCTCGCGTTCCGCGGCAGGGGCCTCAACTATCCCGAATGGCTCGTCGTGACCGCCTTCCTGACGGTACAGACGTTCGTCTTCATGGCGCTAGCCATCCTCGTGCGGAACTGGGTACCGCATGCCCAGGAATGGTCCGTCGCGCTGGCGTCCCTCTACGCCGTGTTCTCGCTCGTCCAGTTGTTCCGCAACCACGCGGTCTGGACCACCGCGTTGCGTACGTTGGTGGGCCTGGGGGGCTTCATGCTGGTGCAGGGCCTGATCACCCTGGCCGCGGCTTACGTATTCGTCGCGATGACCCATTGATCCATCTGACGCGCGAACAAGAAAGCCGGCTTTCGCCGGCTTTTTTGTTGAGGCGCCCAGCAAGCCTCGGGTGGCTTACTTCAGCGCCTTGAACCGCAGGCGGTGCGGACGCGCGCCTTCTTCGCCCAGGCGACGCTTTTTGTCTTCTTCGTACTCGCGGTAGTTGCCCTGGAAGAACTCCACGTGCGAGTCGCCCTCGAAGGCGAGGATGTGGGTGGCGATGCGGTCCAGGAACCAGCGGTCATGCGAAATGACGAACGTGTTGCCGGGGAATTCCAGCAGCGCGTCTTCCAGCGCACGCAGGGTTTCGATGTCCAGGTCGTTCGACGGTTCGTCGAGCAGCAGCACGTTGCCGCCCTGCAGCAGCGTCTTGGCCATGTGCAGGCGGCCGCGCTCACCACCGGACAGCGAGCCGACCATCTTCTGCTGGTCCTGGCCCTTGAAGTTGAAGCGGCCGATGTACGCGCGCGACTGGATCTCCACGCCATTGATGTTGAGGATGTCCAGGCCGCCCGAGATTTCCTGGAAGACGTTGTGGTTGCCTTCCAGCTTGTCGCGGCTCTGGTCGACATAGGCCAGCTGCACGGTGGGGCCGGTGGTGATCGTGCCGGAATCCGGCTTTTCCTGGCCCGTGATCATCTTGAACAGCGTCGACTTGCCGGCGCCGTTCGGGCCGATGATGCCGACGATGGCGCCGCCGGGCACCAGAAAGCTCAGGTTGTCGATGAGCAGGCGGTCGCCGAACTTCTTCGAGACGTTCTTGAACTCGATGACGTTGTTGCCCAGGCGCTCACCCGGCGGGATGAAGATCTCGTTGGTTTCGTTGCGACGCTGGTAATCGACCGACTGCAGTTCTTCCAGGCGGGCCAGGCGGGCCTTGCCCTTCGAGCGGCCGCCCTTGGCGTTCTGGCGCGACCATTCCAGTTCTTTCTGGATGGCTTTCTGGCGCGCCTTTTCCTGGTTCTCTTCCTGCTTCAGGCGTTCGTCCTTCTGCACCAGCCAGTCGGTGTAGTTGCCCTTCCACGGAATGCCGCGACCGCGATCCAGCTCGAGGATCCATTCGGCGGCGTTGTCGAGGAAGTAGCGATCGTGGGTGACGGCCACCACGGTGCCGGTGTAGCGGGCGAGGAACTGTTCCAGCCACTCGACCGACTCGGCATCGAGGTGGTTGGTCGGTTCGTCGAGCAGCAGCATGTCCGGCTTCTGCAGCAGCAGGCGGCACAGCGCGACGCGTCGCTTCTCACCACCGGACAGCTTGCCGACGATGGCGTCCCACGGCGGCAGGCGCAGCGCATCGGCCGCGACATCCAGTTGGTTCTCCAGCGTGTGCGCATCGCCGGCGGCGAGGATTGCTTCCAGGCGTTCCTGCTCTTTGGCGAGCGCGTCGAAATCCGCACCTTCTTCGGCATAGGCAGCGTAGACCGCTTCCAGCGCCGCCTGGGCCTGCAGCACATCGCCCACGCCTTCTTCGACGGCCTGGCGGACGGTGTGCTCGGGATTCAGTTCCGGCTCCTGCGCCAGGTAGCCGACCTTGATGCCGGGCTGCGGGCGCGCTTCGCCTTCGAAATCCTTGTCGACACCCGCCATGATCTTCAGCACGGTGGACTTGCCCGCGCCGTTCAGACCCAACAAGCCGATCTTCGCGCCGGGATAGAACGACAGCGAAATGTCCTTGATGATCTGCCGCTTCGGCGGGACCACCTTGCTGACCCGGTTCATGGTGTAGATGTATTGCGAGGACATGCAGGCTCCGGTACGCAGGGCCCGTCACCCGACCGGGGACCGGCAGGCGAGCAGGTGGAAATGGGGAAGGCGCCCAGTATAGCCGTTCAGGCCGCTGGGGCCGCTGGCTGAACGGGATCCGAGCGTTTTGGGACTGTTGTCGCGTAACCGTTTTCCAGCGGGAAACGGTTCAGACGCAATGCGCATCATGGCCTCACGTACCCCTAACAACGGAGTTGCCATGAACAGCCGTCGATTCTTCCAGGGCCTGGCCATCGCCGTGCTGGCGATCGCCACCACCGCCCCGGCGCTGGCGCGCGATGACGACCGCGGCCGTGACCGTGGCCGCCAGCACTACGACCGCGATTGGCGCGATGACCGCCGTGACGATCGCCATGATCGCCGCGACGACCGCCGCGACCAGCGCCATGCCTACCGCAACGGTTACCGGGATGGTCGCCGTTACGATGACCGCTACGACCGCCGTTACGATGATCGCCGCTACTACGCGCCGCCGCAGCGTGTCGTCTATCGCCCGGCGCCCGGTTACCACCGCTGGGCCAAGGGCCAGCGCTACCGCGACTACTACCGCGGCCCGGTCTACGTGGTGAACGACTACGACTACTACGACCTGCGTCGTCCGCCCCGCGGCTACCACTGGGTGCGGGACGACCGCGGCAACATGCTGATGGTGGCCATCGCCACCGGCATCATCGCCGACCTGATCCTGCACCACTGAGCCGGACCCCTCCGGCCACGGGAAAAGCGCGCTTCGGCGCGCTTTTCCTTTTTCGGGCAGGGGAGAGGGCGGGTCGTGGCCGGCCCCCCGGCGGGATACAATCGGAAACCCCGCCCGCTCTAGCCCCGGAGACCCGATGTTCCCGCGCGACGCCCGCATCGAAACCTACGATCCCGAACTGGCCCAGGCCATCGCCCATGAGGCGCGCCGGCAGGAGGATCACGTCGAGCTGATCGCCAGCGAGAACTACGCCAGCCCGCGCGTGCTGGAAGCACAGGGCAGCGTGCTGACCAACAAGTACGCCGAGGGTTACCCGCACAAGCGCTACTACGGCGGCTGCGAGTACGTCGACATCGCCGAGCAACTGGCGATCGACCGCGTGAAGCAACTGTTCGGCGCCGACTACGCCAACGTGCAGCCGCATTCCGGCTCGCAGGCCAACCAGGCCGTGTATTTCGCCCTGCTGAATCCCGGCGACACCATCCTGGGCATGAGCCTGGCCCACGGCGGTCACCTGACCCACGGCGCCAAGGTCAACGCCTCGGGCAAGATCTTCAACGCCGTCCAGTACGGCGTGAACGACCAGGGTCTCATCGATTACGACGAAGTCGAGAAGCTGGCGCTGGAGCACAAGCCGAAGATGGTCGTGGCCGGTTTCTCCGCCTATTCGCAGGTGGTGGACTGGGCGCGCTTCCGCGCGATCGCCGACAAGGTCGGCGCCTACCTGTTCGTCGACATGGCGCACGTCGCGGGCCTGGTCGCCGCCGGCGTCTATCCGAACCCGCTGCCGCACGCGCACGTGGTCACCTCGACCACCCACAAGACGCTGCGCGGCCCGCGTGGCGGCATCATCGTGGCCAAGGGTGCGGGCGAAGAGATCGAGAAGAAGCTGCAGAGCATCGTCTTCCCGGGCATCCAGGGTGGTCCGCTGATGCACGTCATCGCGGCCAAGGCCGTGGCCTTCAAGGAGGCGCTGGAGCCGGAGTTCAAGAGCTACCAGGCCCAGGTCGTGAAGAACGCCCAGGCGATGGCGAAGACGATCATCGCGCGCGGCTACAAGATCGTCTCCGGCGGCACCCAGAACCACCTGATGCTGGTCGACATGATCGGCAAGGACGTCAGCGGCAAGGACGCGGAAGAGGCGCTGGGCAAGGCGCACATCACCGTCAACAAGAACTCCGTGCCGAACGATCCGCGCAAGCCCTTCGTGACCTCGGGCCTGCGCATCGGCACGCCGGCCGTCACCACGCGTGGCTATGGCGAACAGGACTGCATCGATCTGGCCAACTGGATCTGCGACGTGCTGGACGCGCCGAGCGATGAAGCGGTGCTAGCGAAGGTGCGCGACAACGTCACCGCGCAGTGCCGCAAATATCCGGTTTACGGCAGCTGAGAGGCGGTTGCATGCGCGTACGCACACTACCGCCAAGACGGATCGAGAGCGCCACGCTCCTGACCCTCTTCGCGGTGGCGTCGTTGGGTCTGCCGGCCTCAGCGGCTGATACTGTGCTGAAGGAGCCCGTGTTCACCGCGCCTGAGGCGTATGTGGAATCTGCCCCGGCGGGCTACTTCCCATGCAAGAAGGGATTGACGGCCCTTGCGACCCACGCCGAGTTCCGTAGGTTCGCGTATCGCAATGAGGTGTGGCCGCAGGAGGATGGGGTCGATCTCTCCCGTGCCTCCTGGTCCGCGGCGCGGATGCTTCACGTTCCGACGATGAGTTTTGCCTTCGCCGGCAAGGCGCGACATGGTTTCCAGGCGCAGGTCTACGTCCTGGTTGACGGCGAAGGCCAGGTGCTGGACAAGCTGGTGACCTGCAGTACCGCTCCGGCATACAACGACGCTTTGTTGGCATTGATCGATGGGTTCAGGTTCGAGCCCTCGCGTTACAAGGGTCGCGGCCTCCATAGCGTGATGCCCATCGACTTCGAGAACTGACATGCACTGCCCCTTCTGCCAACACACCGACACCCGCGTGATCGATTCGCGCGTGTCCGAGGACGGCGCCACGATCCGGCGCCGTCGCGAGTGCGAGGCGTGCGGGGAGCGGTTCTCGACGCTGGAGAACATCGAGATCAAGCTGCCGGCGGTCATCAAGGGCGATGGTCGTCGTGATGCGTTCGATGCGCGCAAACTGCGCGCCGGCTTCGATCGCGCGCTGCAGAAGCGGCCGGTGTCGGAAGAGCAGATCGAGGCCGCGGTGCGCGCGGTGGTGCACAGCATCCGCATGAGCGGCGAGCGCGAGATCGCCTCGCGCAAGATCGGCGAGTTCGTGATGAACGAGCTGCGCAAGCTCGACCACGTGGGTTACGTGCGCTTCGCGTCGGTGTACCGCAGCTTCGAGGATGTCGCCGATTTCCGGGAGGAGATCGAGAAGCTGGAGCGCGATCTGCCGGCCGGTGCTGGGCAGCTCTCGCTGCTGGGCGGCGACGTCGTCCCGTTCGACAAGCACGCGGACAAGAACAAGAAGCGCTGAGCCGTGCGCATCGACGCGATCGGCCTGTACCCGCAGTACATTCCGGACCTCGCCGCCTGGCATCACGCCGAGTGGGGGCCGCTCTACGACGACTGGACGCTGGAAGCGGCGACGGCTGAACTGGCCGATCACGCCACGCGCACGTCGCTGCCCACCACGCTGCTGTTGATGGAGGGCGAAGCGCTGCTGGGATCGGTCAGTCTGCTGATCGAGGATGCGCCGGCGTTGCAGGATCGCGGCAGCCCCTGGTTGGGCAGTCTCTACGTGCGGCCCGAGACGCGAGGGCGGGGTGGCGGGCGCGTACTGGTCGACGCGGCCGTCGCGCATGCGGCCGGCGAGGGCGTTGCGGTGTTGCGGCTGTTCACGCTGTGGCACGAGGATTTCTATGCCGCGCTCGGCTGGCAGGTCGAAGAGCGCACGATGTTGCACGGCACGCCGGTCGTGATCATGTCGATCGTGCCCGCCGAGCGGGTGGCGCATACTGGCGCCCCTTCGTCGCACGGCTGACGCATGTCCATCGCCTTCTCCGCCTTCGACCACCAGTCCATGGCGCGCGCGCTGCGCCTGGCCGAGCGCGGTGCCTACACGACGCGGCCCAACCCCATGGTGGGTTGCGTGATCGCGCAGGGCGAGGAGATCGTCGGCGAGGGATGGCACCAGAAGGCGGGCGAGCCGCATGCCGAAGTATTCGCCTTGCAGGCCGCCGGTGATCGTGCGCGCGGTGCGACCGCCTACGTCACCCTGGAGCCTTGCGCGCACACCGGGCGCACCGGCCCCTGCGCCGATGCGCTGATCGCCGCTGGCGTGGGCCGCGTGGTCGCCGCCATGCGAGATCCCTTCCCGCAGGTGGATGGTGCGGGTTTCGACAAGCTGACCGCGGCTGGCATCGTGGTGCAGTCGGGCCTGATGGAAGCCCAGGCGCGGCGCTTGAACCGCGGATTCCTGTCGCGGATCGAACGTGGGCGGCCGTGGGTGCGGATCAAGCTGGCGACCAGCCTGGATGGCCGCACGGCGATGGCCAACGGCGATTCCAAGTGGATCAGTGGCGAGGCCTCGCGCCGCGATGTGATGCGCTGGCGCGCGCGCGCCGGTGCGATCCTGACCGGCGCCGGCACGGTGCTGGCCGATGATCCGTCGCTGACGGTGCGCTTCGGCGACGACACCGCGTTCGAACCGCCGCTGCGCGTGGTGCTGGACCCCGGGCTGGCGACCGTCGCCCGTGGCAACGTGCGCCAGGGCGGCGCGCCGACCCTCTACGTGCATACCGCCGACGCCAAACCGCCGCGCGAAACCGACGTGCAACGCGTGGTGGCGCCGGCGACGGGCAGCAACTTCGATCTCAAGGCGGTGCTGGAATTGCTGGCGCAGCGCGGGGTGAACGAACTCCACGTGGAAGCCGGCGCCACCCTGGCCGGCGCGTTCCTGGCGGCCGGGTTGGCCGACGAGGTGCTGCTGTACATGGCGCCGGTGCTGCTGGGCGACCAGGCGCGGCCGCTCTTCGGCGGCCTGGGCATCCAGGCGATGGCGGAGCGGCTGAAACTGGAGATTGTGGACAGCCGCATGATTGGCGAAGATCACCGTCTCCTGCTGCAACCTGCCCGCTGACGCTCGCCATGGTGGCCTTCAAGGACCATTTTTCCGGGGTCGCCGACGTCTACGTCGCCTCCCGCCCCACGTATCCCGATGCGTTGTACGACGTGATCGCCGACGCCGTGCCCGCGACCGCCCAGGTGTGGGAGCCGGGCGCCGGCAGCGGACAGGCCACGCGCGGCCTGGCGACCCGTTTCGCCCATGTGCATGCCACCGACCCCAGCGCGGCGCAGATCGAGCGTCATTGGGCGCAGGGCCAAGCGGGCGGCAACGTCAGCCTGGCCGTCGAACCGGCGGAGACGACCGCGTTGCCTGACGCCAGCGTGGACCTGGTCGCCGTGGCGCAGGCGCTGCACTGGTTCGACCGCTACCGCTTCTTCGCCACCTGCGAGCGCGTGCTGCGCCCGGGCGGTGTGCTGGCGGCCTGGACCTACCAGGACATCATCTTCGAGGACGACCTGGCCGAAGCGGCCGAGAAGGTCCGCGACGACATCGACCCATACTGGCCGCCGGAACGCGCCGACGTGGACATGGGCTACGGCGACTACGTGTGGCCGTTCGAGATCATCTCCACGCCGCGCTTGTGGCTGACCGCCGAATGGAACCTGCCCACCCTGCTGGGCTACTTCGGCAGCCTGTCGGCCACCGGCAGCTACCGCGCGGCTACGGGTGAGGATCCGGTCTACGCCCACACGCCAGCCTTGGCCGAGGTCTGGGGCGATCCGCAGCGGGTGCGCACTATGCGCTGGCCGCTGATCCTGCACCTGCGCCGCAAGCCGGCCTGAAACCCCGCGGAACACTCCGTTCGCCGGCCTGCGCCGGAGGTGGGGTGTAGAATGCGCGGGCCGGTTCGCCGGCACACCACCAACGACGTCTTCAGGGCGGGGTGCGATTCCCCACCGGCGGTAGGTCGCCCAGCGACGAGCCCGCGAGCGCCTTGGGCGGCATGCGATTCCCTCGCAAGAGCCCGCACATTCCTGTGCGGACTTTCCAATGCCACCGAAGGGTCAGCAGATCCGGTCAGATGCCGGAGCCGACGGTCATAGTCCGGATGAAAGAAGACGGCATCGCCGAACCGCGCGCAAGCGCGGCGTCGTGCGCCTGCCTTCGCGCCCGGAGGCGTCTCCGCTTTGCTTTCGCGAGAGACGTTGCATGCCTTCTACGCTTCCCACCGCTTTCCCCGTCCTCCTGCAGGAGGCCTGCTGATGTTCACCGGCATCATCGAAGGCGTCGGCCGCATCGCGGCGCTGGAACCCGTCGGCGGCGACGTCCGACTGACCGTGGCCGTGGGCACGCTGCCGTTCGACGCGGTGCAGCTGGGCGAGAGCATTGCGGTCAACGGCGTATGCCTGACCGCGATCGCGTTCGACGCCGCCAGCTTCCAGGCCGACGCCTCCACCGAAACCCTCTCGCTGACGACGCTCGGCGGCCTGGCCGCAGGCGCGCTGGTGAACCTGGAGCGGGCGATGCGTCCGACCGACCGCCTCGGTGGCCACCTGGTCAGCGGCCATGTCGACGGCGTTGGCCGCGTGCTGTCGGTGCACGAGGACGCGCGCGCGCAACGCTGGCGATTCGCCGCCCCGGCGCCGCTGTTGAAGTACGTCGCGAAGAAGGGCTCGATCTGCGTCGATGGCGTGAGCCTGACGGTCAACGAAGTGGACGGCGAAGGCTTCGAGGTCGCGCTGATCCCGCACACGGTGTCGCACACCGCGTTCTCGCAGACCGCCGTCGGCGATGCGGTGAACCTGGAAATCGACCTGGTCGCGCGCTATGTCGAGCGCCTGCTGGGCGAGAGGAGCAGCGCATGAACTTCGCCCCGATTCCCGAGTTGTTGGAGGAAATCCGCAACGGCCGCATGGTCGTCATCGTCGACGACGAGGACCGCGAGAACGAAGGCGACCTGATCATGGCGGCCGAGCTGGTCAAGCCGTCCGACATCAACTTCATGGTCACCCACGCGCGTGGCCTGGTCTGCCTGTCGCTGACCCGCGAGCGCTGCACGCAACTGGGCCTGGCACCGATGGTGCAGACCAACACGGCGCAGTTCCACACCAACTTCACCGTCAGCATCGAGGCGGCCGAAGGCGTCACCACCGGCATCTCCGCCTACGATCGCGCGCACACGGTGCGCACCGCGGTGCGTCCCGATGCGAAGCCCGCCGACCTCAGCCAACCCGGCCACATCTTTCCGTTGATCGCCCAACCCGGTGGCGTACTCACCCGCGCCGGCCATACCGAAGCCGCCAACGACCTGCCGTTGCTCGCGGGCCTGGAGCCGGCCGGCGTACTGGTCGAAGTGCTGAACCCGGACGGCACCATGGCGCGGCGTCCGGAACTGGAAGTGTTCGCGCGCGAGCACGGCCTGAAGATGGGGTCGATTGCCGATCTGATCGCCTATCGGCTGGCCACGGAACACACGGTGGAGCGCATCGACGAGCGCGAGATCGAGACCGAGTTCGGCCCGTTCCGGTTGGTGACCTATCGCGACCGCATCGCCCACGACCTGCATTTCGCCCTGGTTCGCGGCGCACCGGACAAGGCCACGCCGACGTTGGTGCGCGTGCAGGTGGAGAACGCGTTGAGCGACCTGTTGCACTGGCGGCGCGACGATTTCGGCGTGCATGCGACCGACGCGCTGCGCGCAATCGCGGCCGAAGGGCAGGGCGTGATGGTGGTGCTCTCCGAGCCCCGCAACGCCGAGGCCCTGCTGGCCCGCCTGCGCAAGCAGCCTGAGGTGCGCGCCAATGCCAAGGACGTGGGCCAGTGGCGCCGCAACGGCGCCGGCGCGCAGATCCTGGCCGACCTGGGTCTGGGTCGGCTGCGCGTGCTCGGTACGCCGCGTCGGCAGGTCGGCCTGGCCGGATTCGGCCTTGACGTGGTCGAGTACGTCCAGCCATGACCCCCGGACCGGCCGGTCGCCCCGGCTGGTAGACTTGCCCACCCCCAAGGAACCCGCCATGTCCCACTACGAAGGCGATCTGCGCGCGCCCGACGGCGCCCGCTTCGCGATCATCGCCAGCCGCTGGAACCCGCGCATCACCGATGTGCTGGTGGCCGGTGCGCGCCAGAGCCTGGCCGGCAATGGCGTGGGCGAGGCATCCGTCGACGTGGTCCGCGTGCCCGGTGCCTGGGAAATCCCCGTCGCCGCCGCGCGTCTTGCAGCAGGCAGCAAGCACGCGGCGATCATCGCCTTGGGTTGCGTGATCCGTGGCGACACGCGCCACTACGAGCATGTCGCCGATCGCTGTGCCGAAGGCCTGATGCGCGTGCAACTGGATACCGGCGTGCCCGTGCTGAACGGCGTGCTGGCGGTGGAACGCATTGAGGATGCGGAAGCGCGCGCCGGTGGCAGCCACGGCAACAAGGGTGAAGAAGCGGCGCTGGCCGCCATCGAGATGGCGCACCTGCTCGCGCAGCTGTCCTGATCTTCCGAACGTAACGAACACGCAGCACAGGAGCCACCGTGAGCCGACATCCCCATTCCAACCGCAAGGACGGCGTCGATCCGGTCACCCGTGCGCGCGCCCGCCGTCGCGCCTTGCAAGCCGTCTACGCGTGGCAGATGTCGGGGGGCGAGGTCGGCCAGGTGATCGCGCAGTTCGCGCACGAACAAGCGCACGAGATCGCCGACCTCGAGTATTTCGAGGACCTGGTGCGGGGCGTCGTGCGGCACCGCGCGTCGCTGGACGAGGCGCTGCTGCCCTTCCTCGACCGTGCCGTCGAAGAAGTCGACCCCATCGAACGTGCCGTGCTGCGCATCGCCGCTTACGAACTGATCCATCGCCTGGACGTGCCGTACCGCGTGGTCATCAACGAGGCCATCGAAACGACCAAGCGTTTCGGCGCCGAACATGGCCACACCTACGTCAACGGCGTGCTCGACCATGCCGCCGTCGACTGGCGCCCGGCCGAGGCGCAGGCGCGGCGCTGACATGGCGGGCGGCAACGCACGCTTTGACGAGGAAGAACGCGCGGCGTTGCTCGCCGTGAAGGGCGTCGGCACCACCGTTGTCCAGCGGCTCGAGGAGATGGGCATCGCCTCGCTGCGCCAGCTGGCCGCCGCGGATGCGTCCGAAATCGTCAACAGCGCGGCCGGATTGACCGGCTCCTCATGCTGGAAGAACAGCCCGCAGGCCCGCGGGGCGGTGCAGGCCGCCATCGACCTGGCGCGCTTGCGCGCCTGAGACGGCCATGGGCGCCGGCGAATTCGACCTGATCGCCCGCATCCGCGCGCGTGTTGGCACACGCGACGACATCGTGCTCGGCATCGGCGACGACGCCGCCTTGCTGGCCCCTCCGCCGGACAGGCAGCTGGTCGTCACCGCCGATACGTTGAACATCGGCGTGCATTTCCCGGAAGGCACCTTGCCAGCCGATATCGGTTGGAAAGCGCTGGCGGTGAATCTCTCCGACCTGGCGGCGATGGGCGCGGAACCCGCCTGGTGCACGCTGTCGCTGTCGTTGCCGCAGTCCGACCCGACGTGGATCGATGCATTCCTCGATGGCTTCCTCGTGCTCGCCGCGCGGCAGGGCATCGCGCTCATCGGCGGCGACACCACGCGCGGGCCGCTGTCGGTGTCGGTGACCGCGATGGGCCTGGTCGCGCCCGGTCGCGCCTTGCGTCGAGACGGTGCGCGCGTTGGCGACGACGTCTGGGTCACCGGCACGCTCGGGGATGCCGCCGGTGGTCTCGCTCACCTGGAGCGTCCCTCTTCACTCCTGTTGCGTGGCCGTCTGGATCGTCCGACGCCGCGCGTTGACGCCGGCCGTGCCCTGGTCGGCATCGCGACCGCGTGCGTCGATGTTTCCGATGGACTGCTCGCCGACCTCGGCCATGTGTGTGCGCGCAGCAACGTCGGGGCCCGTGTCGACGTCGAAGCGCTTCCCGCCTCCGACGCACTGCGGAATGCCGTCAGCGAAGCGGATCGCATCGCGCTGCAAGCCGGTGGTGGCGATGACTACGAGCTGTGCTTCACCGCGCCCATTGAAGAACGCGAGCGCATCCTCGCGCTGGCGTCGCAGCTCGACCTGCCGATGACGCGCATCGGTTACATCGTGGAAGGCGAAGCGGTGCAAGCGCTAAGGCGTGATGGGCAACCCTGGCAGCCGGTGCGACGGGGCTACGACCACTTCGACAGCGTCTAGCGGCGCTCCCGCATTCAACCCTGGCGTGGCGGTAATACCTTACCCGGATTGAGGATGCCATCCGGGTCCAGCGCCGCCTTCACCGCGCGCATCGCATCCAGCGTGGCGGTGGTGAACGCGTCGGCCATGAAATCGCGCTTACTCAGGCCGATGCCGTGCTCGCCCGACAGCGTGCCGCCGAGCGCCAGCACCTGCATGAAGATCTTCGGCAATGCGGCGTGCGCGCGCGCTGTCTCGGCGGCATCGCTGTCGTCGTACATGAGGTTGACGTGCAGGTTGCCGTTGCCGGCATGGCCGAACACGACGACCGGAAGATCCACCTCATGCGACAGCGCTTCCATGGCGGCGACCAGGTCGGGGATGCGCGATACGGGCACCACCACATCCTCGTTGATCTTGCCGGGCTTGATCGTGCGCAGCGCCGGCGACAGTGCGCGGCGCGCGGCCCAAAGCCGGTCGCGCGCGCCGCCGTCGGTCGCGACATCCAGCGCGATCATGCCGTCGCCTTCCGCCGCCTCGGCCAATGCCTGCAATGCATAGGGCAGCGTGTCGTCGTCGCCATCGGCCTCGACCAGCAACATCGCGCCCGCGTCGGGCACGTCGCTGCCATTGCGGCGGATCAGCGCAATAGCGCTGCGATCCATGAACTCGAGCATTGCCGGCGTCGCCGGCCGCGCCATGATCCGCGAGACCGCCGCCGCGGCGGTGGCGGCGTCGCGATACAGCACGCGCAACCCGGCTTGCGCGCGTGCACGGGGCGCGAGCTTCAGCGTCGCTTCGACGATCAAGGCCAACGTCCCTTCGCTGCCCACGAGCAGATGGGTGAGGTCGTAGCCGGTCGCATCCTTCGTGTACGCGCCGCCGCACTGGATCAACTCGCCGGCGCCTGTCACCGCGACCAGGCCCAGGACATTGTCGCGCGCGGTGCCGTACTTCACCGCGCGTGGCCCCCCGGCGTTGGTCGCAAGGTTGCCGCCCACACTGCAAAGGTCCGCGCTGGACGGGTCCGGCGGCCAGAACAGGCCATGCGGCATCAGCGCCTGCTGCAGCTCGCCATTCACCACGCCAGGTTCCACCACCACGCAGCGATCGGCTGCGCGCACGTCAAGAATGCGGTTCATCCGCGAAAACGACACCACCACGCCGCCCTGCGTGGGCACTGCCGCCCCGGTGGTGCCAGTGCCGGCCCCGCGCGCAATGATCGGCACGCCTTGCAGGCGGCATGCGCGCACCAGCGCGACCACATCGTCGGGTGTGCGCGGCAATGCGACGGCGGCAGGCATCGCCCATCGGCGCGAATCATCGCCGCCGAACGGACGGCAGGCATCGCCGGTCAGCCAGCCATCGCCCAGGCGGGCCGACATCGCGGTGTGCAGGTCGGGGGGCAGCGTTGCATCCATGCGTGCATTCTACGGATTCGTCGCGCGGCGTCCTGCATTGATGCTGTCGCGGCATGTGTTGATGCCGGATCGCCATGTTCGCGCGCGATGGCGCGTCAGGCCCGGTAAATCAACGGATGCAGGGAAGTACGTGCCCTGCGTCGTCATTCGACACGGCCGCGCTAACCGATTCCTTACAACCATCGCGAACACGCCTGATAGAAAACGCCGGCCCAACCGACCGGAGAGACACCATGCGCATCACCATCGTGGGAGCGGGTTTCAGCGGCAGTACGCTGGCGACCTTGCTGGCATCGACCGACGCCGGCGCGCCGGACGTCTGCCTGGTCGGTGTGGACGAGACGTTTGCGCGCGGCGTCGCGTATGGCGAGGCGCGCCCCGAGCATCTGCTGAACGTGCGGGCGGGACATCTCGGTGCGCAGTACGACGATGCCGGCGGCTTCGCGCGCTGGTTGAGCCTGGGCGAACGGGGCAAGGACGAATTCCTGCCGCGCGTCGCGTACGGCGACTATCTTGCGGAACGCCTGCGTGAGGCCAACGAAACGGCGGGGAACCTGTCGCTGGTGCGGCAGGAGGCCATCGCGGTCAGTCGCGTCGGCGACGGCTTCCGCGTGCATCTGGACGATGGCGGCTATTTCGCCAGCGATCGCGTGGTGCTCGCCGTCGGTGCGCTGCCGCCGCAACGGTTGGCCGGCATCGGCCCGCGACTGGCGCATAGCGCACGCTACATCGGCTGGCCATGGCAGGACGATGCGCTGGATCGTATTCCCGCCGATGCGCGTGTGCTGATCGTCGGCACTGGCCTGACGATGGCCGACGTGGCGGCCACGCTCGTTGCGCGCGGGCATCGTGGCGCGCTGACCGCGATCTCTCGACACGGGCTGCTGCCCCAGGCGCATGCGGCGAGGCCGGGCGAGGCGATCGAGCTGCCTCCCAGCGTGCAGATCGCCCTGCGCGGGCGCAGCGTGCGTGGGCTGCTCGCGGCGGTGCGTTCGGTTGTGCGTGTGGCGCCGGACTGGCGCAGCGTCGTGGATGCGCTGCGACCGCACACCCAGGCGTTCTGGCGCAGCCTGCCTGCAGGCGAACGTGCGCGCTTCCTGCGCCACCTGCGTTCGTACTGGGAAGTGGCGCGCCATCGCATTGCGCCGCGCGTCGCCGATACCCTGGCCGCGCTGCAGGCGAGTGGACAGCTGCGCGTGCGCGCTGCCCGCCTGCTGCGCGCCGGCCTGCGCGCGCAGGGCGCGGAGGTGCTGCTGCGGGGGCGTGGCCAGGACCGTGTCGATGTCGAACAGTACGACTGCATCATCCGCGCGACCGGACTCGATACCGACATCGTCCGCAGCACGCACCCCTTGGTTTCGCACCTGGTCGACGCAGGCCTGCTGGCGGCGGATCCGCATGGCCTCGGCGTGCAGGCGGGCGACGACCTGCAGGTGCGCGACCGTCAGGGCGACGTCGTGCGCGGGCTGTTCTGCCTCGGCCCGCTGTTGCGTGGGCAGCTGTGGGAAATCACGGCCGTCCCCGAGCTGCGCGCCGCGGCGGCGGCGCTGGCGTCGCGGCTGCAGGAAACCCCGTGCGCAGGCGTTGCACGGCGCGGTGCGGTGGCGCGGGAGCTCGCCCTTTCCGCCGGCTTGTAGAAATCAGGCGTCGTCAGCGCGGAACGCGTCGCGGATCCACTCCAGGCGCGGCGCGGCGGGATCGCCGTCGGCGTCGACCACATCGAACCGGCACGGTGCGTTGGCGTACTTCGGGTGGTCCTGCAGGAAACGCAGTGCCGCATGGATCAACCTGCGGCGCTTGCCCGTGTCGACCGATGCCGCACCCCCGCCGAAGGCGCGCGAGCGCCGGTAGCGGACTTCGACGAACACCACGGTTGCGCTGCCGTCGAGCATTACCAGGTCTAGTTCACCGCCGCGGTAGCTCACGTTCGCGGCGATCTCGGTAAGGCCTGCCTTCAGCAGCAGGGCGCGGGCCGCGATTTCGGCCGTGCGCCCGTCGGTACGGCGGTCAGCCGCCATCCGCGACGGGCACGGCCTGGCCGCCGCTGAAGGTCGACCACGACGGCGCGCGCACGACGTTGCCGAAACCATCGAGTTGCAGGCGGCCGGTGGCACCGCGGATGTCGGTGTTGGCGCCCAGTGCGAGCTTTTCCAGATACGCCGTCAACAACCAGGCGTCGTAGCCGAAGGCGAACAGGCGGGCGGCCGGGCCACGCGCCGTCGGCACGCGTTCGCCGGTCATGCTCGCCGCCGGCAACGCGGGTACGCCGCGCGAGGTCCAGGTCTCGGTGGGGAACACGATGCCGTCCAGCGCTGCGTCGTCTTCGGCCTTGCCGGTGCCTGAGGTCAGCTGTGAAGTCCCCACGCGGGTCTTGCCGCCCAGACCGGCCAGCGCGAGCTGCGGCGTCAGGCTGCGCGCGGTAGCGCCACGCACCGCCAGGAACACGGCATCCACGCCTTCCTGCGCGGCGGCGGCGAGCGGAGCGGACAGGTCGCCCGGGGTCTCGGGCACGCTGATCACGCGTGCGACCTTGCCGCCGCGTTCGACGAAACGTTCGCGGAACGCCTGCGAGGCGCGACGGCCGTTGTCGTCGCTGCCTTCGATGATCAGCACGGTCTTGCGCTCGCGCGCGCGCACGTACTCGGCGGCGGCGATGCCGTCGTCTTCCGGCGCCAGCGAGAAGCCGGCCTTGCCATCAGGCGGCGGCACGGTGCCGCGGTTGAGCACCAGCATCGGCACCGCGAGATTGGGTTGCTGGAACAAGGCGCTCACTTCATCGCGACCCAGCGGGCCGACCACGAAGTCCGCACCTTCCGCGGCGGCGCGCGCATACGCCGCCGTTGCGCCGGCGGCGGTGCCGGTGGTGTCGTAGAACTGGATCTCAGGACGGCGGCGACGCTCGCCGTAGTAGCCGGCCAGCAGTCCGTCGCGCACCGGTGCGGCCGCGGTGGCCAGGTTGCCCGACAGCGGCAGCAGCACGGCCAGCTTCATCGGCGGGCGATAGCCGTCCGCATCCGCGACAGGGCGGTTGCCGGCATCGAAATGCCATTGGTTGCCGCGATCGAACGGGCGCGGCAGGGGCAGGCCGCGGCGCTGCAGCGCGCGCCCGGCGAAGTTGTACAGCGGGTCGCCGGCCGGCAGCGTGGCGGCATCGCGGGCGAGCGTGGCGTCGTCGAGCGTGCCGAGCAGGCGATCGATCTCGCGTGCGTTGTCGCTGCGGGCCTGGCCACTGAGCGCACCGTCCTGGCGGGCGAGCGTGGCGGCGCTGGCGAACGCGGGCGAGACGCGAGCCGTCGAGGTGGCCGGTCCCGTTCCCGACGTGGTGGCGCAACTGACCAGCACGAAGGCGAGCATCAGCGCGGCGAGGGTCCGTCCTAGGCGCACGCGAGTGGAGATCGTGCGGGCATCGTGCAGGTCCATGGGCATCGTCGGCTTCAGGCAGGGGAACCGGCTACGATTCTACCCTCAGCCAAGGAACCCCACTGGAATGCCCGCCGGAACCCTGTTCATCGTCGCCACCCCGATCGGCAACCTGGGCGACCTGACCCCACGTGCGCTGGAGGTGCTGCGCTCGGTCGCCGCCATCTGCGCCGAAGACACGCGGCGGAGCGGCCAGTTGCTGGCGCACTTCGGCGTCTCCACGCCGCTGGTGGCGCTGCATGAACACAACGAGGACGCCCTGGCGCAGCGGATCGTCGAACGCCTGCAGGCGGGCGATGCGCTGGCGCTGGTCAGCGACGCCGGCACGCCGCTGGTCAGCGACCCCGGGTTCCGCCTGGTGCGCGCCGCGCGCGCGGCCGGGATCAAGGTCAGCCCGTTGCCCGGCGCCTGCGCCGCCATCGCGGCCTTGAGCGTGGCGGGGTTGCCGAGCGACCGCTTCACGTTCGAAGGCTTCCTGCCGGCGAAGGCGTCCGCGCGACGCGAGCAACTGCAGCGCCTGGCAGGTGAAGCCCGTACGCTGGTGTTCTACGAGTCCTCGCACCGCATCGCGGAGTCGCTGGCGGACATGCGCGCCGCGTTCGGCGACGACCGGCCGGCCGTGCTGGCGCGCGAACTGACCAAACTATTCGAAACCGTCCTCGACGGCACCCTGGCCGACCTGCAGGCGCGTGTCGACGCCGACGACAACCAGCGCAAGGGCGAGTTTGTCGTCATGGTGCAGGGCGCGCCGGACGACGAGACGGCGCAGCTCGCCGAGGGTCGTCGCGTCTACGCGCTGCTCAACGCCCACCTGCCGCCGTCGGCCGCCGCCAAGCTCGCTGCCGAGATCACCGGCGCGCCGAGGAAGGAGTTGTATGGCGCGCGGTAGTGGGCCGTGTTGGCTGGCCTCGAATGCAAGGGGATGAAGATGAGAATGCGTGAACGGCTCATGGCCGCTGTCGCGATGCTGGTCGTGGTGGCTGTATCGCCCGCTGCGATCGCGTGGACCCAGCCCGACGCCCGTGCGCGTTTTGGCCGGCTGGTGGCGGAGAGCCAGAAGGCCGATGACGCGCTGAATCCACTGCGTCTCGCCGAGCGCGGCCTGCCCCCGACCGGGGCCGTTTTCGTCGACCCCCAGAGCGAGGCCTTTGCCCGGCAGCTGGCGACGAACAAGCGGGCCGAACTGTCGGGCCTGGCCGGCATAGACCGCGCCTCCCTGGCCGAGAAGGACCAGATCGCCTACGACGCGTTCCGCTACCAGGCCGAGCAGGCGCTCGGCGAAATCGACAGCGGCATCCATGCGATCCGTAACCTGGTGCCGTTGAACGCCTCCTTCGGTTTGCACGTCGAGTTCCCCGACTACCTGTCGGGCGCGCGCTTCAAGACGGTCGAAGACTACGAAGTGGGGCTGGCCCAGCTCGGGGGCTTCGCCGACTTCATGGACCGCACGGTGGATCGGATGGAGCAGGGCATGGCCCAGGGCTATCACCCGCCCAAGGTGGTGGTGAACAACGTCCTGGGGCAGGTCGAGGCCTTCCTGAAGCTGCCGGTCGAGGAAAATCCCTTCTACTCCCCGGTGACGCGTTTCCCTGACGCCATCGGAGCGGCAGACCGCAGCCGCCTGGAGGCCGCGTATCGCCAGGCCATCGAAGGTCGCGCCACTCCGGCCTACGAGCGATGGCGCACGTTCCTGCGCGAACGCTATCTGCCGGGCGCCACCGATGGCGCAGGCCTGTGGGCGATGAAGGACGGCGAGCGGGTCTATGCGTCCCTGCTGGCCCAACACACCACCACGAAGATGAGCGCGCAGCAGATCCACCAGCTCGGCGTGGCTGAAGTGGCCAGGATCCGCGCCGCGATGGAACAGGCGCGCCAGGCGACCGGCTTCGACGGCGACCTGCCGGCCTTCTTCGAACACGTCCGCACCGGGCCCCGGTTCTACTATTCCAAACCGGAAGACCTCATCGACCACTTCGAACGCATCGAGAAAAAGGTCTGGGAGCGGATGCCTGAACTGTTCTCGCGTCGTCCGCGTGCCGAATTCGAGCTGCGTCCGCTGCCGGCGCTGGGAGACCAGAGGGGCACGGGCTACTACCGCGCCGGTCCGCCGGACGCGTCGGAGCCCGGCGTCCTGTACTTCAACATGGCCATGTTGAACACGCGTCCCATCCCGACCCTGGAGACGTTGCAACTGCACGAAGGCGTGCCGGGCCACCACTACCAGATTTCGCTGGTCCAGGAGGACGAGAGCCTGCCGGAGCTGTTGCGTTTCGGCCAGGTGCCGGCCACCGCCTACACCGAGGGCTGGGGCCTGTATGCCGAATCCCTGGGCCAGGAACTGGGCATGTTCACCGATCCCTACCAGTGGTTCGGCCACCTGGACATGGAGATGCTGCGCGCCGTGCGCCTGGTGGTGGACACCGGTCTCCACGCCCTGCACTGGGACCGTCAACGCGCGATCGACTACATGCTGGCCAACACCTCCATGGCACCGCGCGACGTGGCGGTCGAGATCGATCGCTACATCACCAATCCGGGCCAGGCCTGCGCCTACAAGGTGGGTGAGCTGAAGTTCCAGGAGCTCCGGCGCCGCGCGACCGAGCGCTTGGGCCCGGATTTCGACATCCGGCGTTTCCACGACCAGGTGCTGGACACCGGTGCCCTGCCGCTGGATGTGCTGGAAGCCAAGATCGACCGCTGGCTGATGTCGAGCGAGGGGGCGCAGTAGGTCTTGGGCGCGCGTCCTGTTCGGAGAGATTGCGTGATCTCATTCTGCGTTCCGGCCTCTCGGCACTCGAGGCTCAAGACGCCTTGCTTTGGAGGTGCACCTGATGCGTCGTCGTGAACTGCTGGTCGGCGCCGTGGCGCTCGGCATGACGTGGCCCCTGGCCGCGCGCATGGCCGGTTCGAATCCTGTCTCCGACACGACGGGGGCTGCGCCAGCCGAGGACGTCCGCCTGGCGGACCTACTGGAACGCCATGCCCAGGCCCTGAAGGCAGAGGAGGGTGGGCCGGATCGTCTGGCCGACTATTCGCTGGCCGCACGCGCGCGTCACCGACAGGCGACGGTGCGGCGCCTGGACGAACTGGGCGGGATCGACCGTGCCGCACTTTCGGCCGCTGCGGCCCTGGACTACGACACGGCCCGCTTCGTTTACGAGGCCATGGCGGACCAGTACGGGCGCTACGGCTTTTCCGACATCAACCTGCGACCCAGCCCTTACGTCGTCAGCCAGATGAACGGTGCCTACTTCTGGCTGCCGGAGGATATCGGCGGACGCTCGCCCATGAAGGACGCGGCGGATGCCGACCGCTATCTGGACAGGCTGGGCCAGTTCGCTGTCGCCCTGGACCAGGAGACCGAACAGATCCAGCACGACGCAGGTCTGGGTGTCATCCCGCCGGATTTCATTCTGGCCAAGACCCTGAAGCAGCTCGCGACCTTGCGCGATGCCGCGCCGAACGGCAATGCACTGACGACGTCGGCGCTCGCGCGTGCACGCGATGCCGGGATTGCCGATCTGGACAGTCGCGCCTCCGCGATCTTCGTCGGGCGTATCGTTCCTGCCCTGCAACGGCAGAGTGAGGCACTCGCGGCCTTGCTGCCCCGCGCCGACGATCGGGCGGGCATCTGGGCCAAGCCCGACGGCGAGGCCTACTACGCTTCGGCTCTGCATTCGAACACCACGGCCAGCCATGCGCCGGGGGACCTGCATCAACTCGGCCTGGCCTGGGTAAAGGAACTGTCTGCGGAGATCGATCAGCTGCTGCGTGCGCAGGGCTTGGCAAGCGGATCGGTAGGTGAGCGCATGGCCGCCCTGGATCGCGACCCGCGCTTCCTCAAGCCGGATACGGAAGCGGGACGCCAGGCGATCATCGACTACGCCAGCGCACACCTGGATCGGATCAAGGGCCTGCTGCCGCGTGGTTTCCACGTGATTCCGGATCGACCGGTCGAAGTGCAGCGCATCTCGCCCGCGATCCAGGACGGCGCGCCGGGCGCTTTCTACAGCGCCAGCAGCAATCCCGCCCAACCCTCGACCATCTACCTCAACCTGCGCTCGGTCGCGGAGAACGCCCTGTGGCGCATCCCGACCCTGCTGCACCATGAGGGGATACCCGGGCACCATTTCCAGGACAGCGTCCTGCGCGAGGCAGGCGGACTGTCGCTGTTCCGGCGGTCGGTGCGTTTTTCGGCCTGGACCGAGGGCTGGGCCCTGTATGCCGAACAACTGGCGGATGAGCTCGGTGCCTATGACGGCGATCCGGTCGGCCGCATCGGTTACCTGCAAGGCCAACTGTTCCGCGCCTGCCGCGTGGTGGTGGACACCGGCATCCATCACGCGCGTTGGACCCGCCAGCAGGCCATCGACTGGATGGTGGCCAACGCCGGCGAACATCGCGACGCCGCCGAGCGCGAGATCGACCGCTATTGCGTCTACCCGGGGCAGGCTTGCAGTTTCATGGTCGGCAAGCAGCAGATCGTTGCTTCGCGCGAGAAAGCGCGGCAGCGCTTGGGGGCGCGGTTCGACACGCGCGTCTACAACGACTTCATCCTGGCGTCCGGGCCGCTTCCGATGGACGTCCTCGGTGGTGCAGCGGCGCTGATGGCGGGGATCACCGGAGCGCCGCGCAAAGCGCTATAGGGCGCGGGGCCAGCCCCCTGAGTCAGGGGGCGATTCGCGCCTTTGGCGCGCATGGGGGTGTGGACGTGCGCAGCGGTGCCCGATATCTGCGCAGCAGACATTGGGGTATTCGACGGCGAAGCCGTAGAATGCGCGTCGGCGGAGTCGGCCAGACAGTCGCGTCATTGGAAACAATGCCGAGGAAAGTCCGGGCTCCACAGGGCACGGTGCCAGGTAACGCCTGGGCGGCGCGAGCCGACGGAAAGTGCAACAGAAAGATACCGCCTAAGACTGCTTCGGCAGGACGGCAAGGGTGAAATGGTGCGGTAAGAGCGCACCGCGAGTCCGGCAACGGACCGGCACGGCAAACCCCACCGGGAGCAAGACCAAATAGGGAGGCTATGCTGCGGCCCGCAGTGTCTCCGGGTAGGTTGCTTGAGCGTAATGGTGACGTTGCGCCTAGAGGAATGACTGTCCACGACAGAACCCGGCTTACCGGCCGGCTCCGCCGCCAGCTTCAACGCGCGAAGCGCGTTGAAGCTCCCAAAGTTCGCGTTGCGAACTTTGGGCCCCAGGTCTTTGTTGCCACCCCCGCTCGCGCGCTGCGCTCGCCGCCCCCTGACTCAGGAGGCGGATAAAGGCGAGCGATCACAGGGTTCCCTGTAGGAGCGACGTAAGTCGCGACGGCGAGCCTCCTGCTTCGATAGCGCTGGCTACGCGCCAGTTTAGATCCGCAACGTCGTCTCGCCCTCGAACACGCCGTCCGGACCGAAACGCCGCTCGCTGATCCAGCCATGGCCCGCGTGGTCGATCGCAATGAGCGTGCTCGCACGGGTGCCGTAGCGAGCATCGCGGATGAAGGCGGGCGAGAGCCTGCGTTCGAGTTCAAGTCCTACGCCGGTATCGGGAAGGTGGTCGTCGGGTGCGGGTGTTTCGTCCGCCAACGCCTTCCATAGCGGATCGACATCGTCATCGCCGGCGGCGACCCATGCCGCGAGCCGCGCCTTCAGTGCCACCGTTTTGGGCCAGGGCTCGTCGAGGTCGCCATTGGAGAGCCCGTGCAGGCCCGGTGCCAACGGAATGCGGCGAGGTGTGGGGTAGTTGCTGAGGTACTCGCAGGTCGTCGCGTCGGCCAGCACCAGGTTGAAGGGGGCGAAGGACTCCGCCGCCACCAGTAAGCCCGCGGTGCGATGGTCGGCGCCATCGGGCGAGGCCAGGAATCCGGTTGCGAGCTGGCCCCGGGAGGGTGCGCCGGGGACGACGATGGCGGGGTCCCGCACATTGGTCACCACCGCAACCCGGCCCTGCCGGTCGGTGCCGGCCCAGGTGCCCCCCGATTGCAGATCGCGGCCGGCCAGGATGTCCGCCGGTTCCGTCCAGGCGGCCAGCCCTGCCGTGGGGCGACCATGGAATTCGTCCCGATTTCCGGCCAGCACAAGCCGCCAGCGGGGGTGGACATTCCAGGCGAGCGCGACCAGGCACATGCCCCGATTCTGGACCCCCGGTCTGCGCACTTCCACTCCGCGCGCCCCCGACAACAGGTGCGTCATGTGAAGCGACGGTCACCTCACTGAATCATCGCCAAATCTTAAAATTTGAGACGAAACAGCGACTTGTGGATAAGGTTTGAACAAGTCTCTGAAGTTCGCTGCAAGCCATTGATCCGCCAAGCGATTTCCCCTTCGGTTTCCTGTTGACAACCCTGTGCGCGGTGCTAAGGTGGGTAGCAGAGGGAAAACCCGGGTTTTAGTGGTTTTTCGTGGTTCAATGACCGTCCAGCGGCAGATCGAAGGGCAGGGGTTGTGTTTCAAGGTGAGACCGCCATCACAGTGGACGACAAGGGACGGCTCGCGGTGCCCACCGCGTACCGCGATGTCGTCGCGCGCGACTGCGGCAACCGCCTGGTGATCACCTACAACCCGTTCGAAGCCGGCAGCCTCTACCTGTACCCCGAGAAGGTCTGGCAGCGCGTCCGCGACGACGTCAACAAGCTGCCCAGCACCCAGCGCGCCCATCGCAGCCTGCAATTGAAACTGATCGGCGCGGCTTCTCCGGTGGAGCTGGATGGCAACGGCCGCATCAGCATCCCCGCCAGCCACCGCAGCGCGGTGGGTATCGAGAAGAAAGCCGTGCTGCTGGGCATGGGCGAGAAGTTCGAGCTCTGGAGCGAGCAGGCGCACCACGCGCAGATCCGTCAGACCCTCACTGACGACGATCTGAGCGCACACATGCTCGAGCTGCGCTTGTGAGGACGGGTGACGGCAAGCGGCAGTCCGCGCCGGCCGGTCACCTCCCAGCGCTGCACTTGCCGGTGTTGTACACGCAGGTCATGGAAGGGCTGCAGGTGAAAGAGGACGGAACGTACCTGGACGGCACCTTCGGGCGCGGAGGCCACGCGCGCGGCGTGCTGCAACAACTCGGCCCGGGAGGCCGGCTGCTGTTGATGGACAAGGATCCCGAAGCGATCGCGCATGCCGAACAGACGTTCGCGGGCGATGCGCGCGTGTCGATCTTCCGTGGCAGCTTCGCGTCCCTGGCCCAATGGGACGAAACCGCAGGCGGCCTGGACGGCGTGCTGCTGGACCTGGGTGTGTCGTCGCCGCAGCTGGACGTCGCCGAGCGCGGCTTCAGCTTCGGCAAGGATGGCCCGCTGGACATGCGCATGGACCCCGAGTCCGGCGAGAGCGCAGCGGCGTGGATCGCACGCGCCGACGAGCGCGAGATCGCCGACGTGCTGTGGACCTATGGCGAGGAAAAGCAGAGCCGCCGCATCGCGCGCGCCATCGTCGCCCGCCGTGCCACCCAACCGTTCACCCGCACCGGCGACCTGGCCGCGGTGATCGCATCGGTGATGCCGCGCGGCGAGAAGATCCACCCGGCCACGCGCAGCTTCCAGGGCATCCGCATCCACATCAACCGCGAACTGGCGGACCTGGAGGCCGGTCTCGATGCCGCGCTGGCGCGACTCAAGGTCGGTGGCCGGCTCGCCGTCATCAGCTTCCACTCGTTGGAAGACCGCATCGTCAAGCAGTTCATCAACAAGCACGCGAAGGCGCCGCCGGCCAACCGCCGTCTGCCCGTCGCGGTGCACTTCGTACCCACGCTGCGCGCCATCGGCAGCGGCCAGAAGGGCGAGCCCGACGAGGTGTCGGCGAATCCGCGCGCCCGCAGCGCGGTGCTGCGCGTGGCCGAGAAGCTGGAGGTCGCGGCATGACGCGCTTCCTGCTCGTCGTCCTGGTGTTGGCCAGCATCGCTTCGGCGATCGGGGTGGTCTATGCGCGCCATCGCCACCGCGTGCTGTTCGACGAGGTGACGCGGCTGGAGCGCGCGCGCGACGAACTGAACGTCGAATTCGGTCGCCTGCAGCTTGAGCAGGCTACGGTCGCCGAGGCGACCCGCATCGACCAGATCGCCCGCGTGCGCCTGGGCATGAAGTCGCCGGAAGCGGCCGACATCGTGGTGGTGCGTCCATGAACGCCGCGCCTGCCAAGAACCGCAACCGCGCGCGCTTCAACCTGCGCGGCCGCCTGGCACTGGTGCTGGGCGCCATGGGCCTGTGCTCGATCAGCCTGGTCGGGCGCGCGGCGTACGTGCAGCTGATCAACCACGATTTCTACCAGCGCCAGGGCGATGCGCGCTTCCTGCGCGAGATCCCAATCCCGACCTCGCGCGGCATGATCACCGACCGCAACGGCGAGCCGGTGGCGGTGTCCTCGCCGGTGGAATCGGTGTGGGGCAATCCGCAGGAACTGCTGAAGGCGCCTGACCGACTGCCCGAACTGGCTCAGGCGCTGGGCGTGCCGCTCGACCACCTGACCAACCGGCTGTCGCAGAAGGCCGACAAGGAATTCCTGTACCTCAAGCGCCGGATCAACCCGGACGAGGCGCAGAAGATCCTGGCGCACAAGATTCCTGGCGTGTTCTCGCAGCGCGAGTTCCGTCGTTTCTATCCGCAGGGGCCGGCGATGGCCCACGTGCTGGGCTTCACCAACATCGACGACCGCGGCCAGGAAGGGCTGGAGCTGGCCTTCGACGAATGGTTGAGCGGCACGCCGGGCGCGCAGAAGGTGATCCGCGACAACCGCGGCCGCATCGTCGAGAACGTGGACCTGATCCGCTCTGCGCAGCCGGGCAAGGACCTGACGCTCAGCATCGATCGCCGCATCCAGTACCTTGCGCACCGCGAGTTGCGCAACGCGCTGCTCGAGCACCAGGCCAGCAGCGGCTCGATCGTGATCATGGACGTCGCCACCGGCGAAGTGCTCGCGATGGTCAACCTGCCGACTTACAACCCGAATGCGATCGAGCGGGTGAAGCCGGACGCGCGCCGCAACCGCGCGCTGACCGATATGATCGAGCCGGGTTCGACGATGAAGCCGCTGACCGTGTCGACGGCATTGAAGGCCGGCGTGGTGACGCCTTCCACGCTGATCAACACCAACCCTGGCTACATGGCGTTGAACAGCCGCTACACCATCCGCGACGTGCCCCGTAACAACGGCGTGCTGACCGTCACTGGTGTGATCACCAAGAGTTCGAACATCGGGTCGATCAAGATCGCGGAAAAGCTGCAGAACACCTACTTCTACGACAGCATCCACAGCTTCGGCTACGGACAGAAGCCGGGTAGCGGCTTTCCGGGCGAATCGGCTGGCGTGCTCGCACCGCCGGATCGTTGGAACGGCCTGCAGAAGGCGACCATGTCGTACGGCTATGGCCTGGCGGTGACGCCGCTGCAGATCGCGCGCGCCTACTCGGCGCTGGGCAATGGCGGCAGGCTGGTCACGCCGACCTTCGTGAAGGGCCAGCGTGCGGAGGCGCCCCAGGTGCTGGATCCGGCGATCGCACGCGAAGTCGTCGGCATGATGGAAACCGTCGTGACCCAGGGCGGCGCCAAGCGCGCCGGGGTGCTGGGTTATCGCGTGGCGGGCAAGACCGGTACCGCCCGCATCGCGGCCGGCGGCGGCTACGCGAAAGGACGCTACGCCTCGTTCTTCGCTGGCCTGGTGCCGGCCAGCAATCCGCGCTTCGCCGCCGTCGTGGTGATCAACGATTCGCAGGAAGGCGGTTATTACGGTGGCTTGGTTGCCGCGCCGGTATTCCACGACGTGATGGATGGTGCGCTGCGCCTGATGGACGTGCCGCCGGACGATATCGAGACCTGGCTCGCCGCGCAGGCCAAGAACACGCAGAAGCCGGGCGGTGTCGCGCCGGCTGCCGTCCCGACGACGGTCGTGGATGACGCCATCGACATGACGGACCCTTCCGCCTTCGACGCGCCGCACGCTGCGTTGCCGGCGACGGGAGCGGCACGATGAGGCGGATGATGGCCCTCGCCGAACTGCTGCCCGACGTGGACGTGCCGCGCGACATCGTCGTGCGCGGGCTCACGCTGGACAGCCGTGCCGTGCAGCCGGGCGATGCGTTCGTCGCGATCGCTGGCTTCGGCGCGCACGGCCTGAACTTCGCCCTGCAGGCGAAGGAGAACGGTGCCAGCGCCGTCCTGTTCGAGCCGCCTGTGCCGGATGGCCTGGAAGCGCCGCGCGATGCGATCCCGGTGCCGGGCCTGCGCGCACGCATGGGCGCGATGGCGGACCGGTTCCACGCGGCGCCGTCGCACGACATGAAGATGGTGGGCGTCACCGGCACCAACGGGAAGACGTCCACGGTCCAGTTGCTGGCGCAGGCGTGGCACCTGCGCGGCGTCCGTTGCGCGACGGTCGGCACGCTCGGTGCCGGCATGTACGGCGAAGTGGTGCCCACCGGGTTCACCACGCCGCTGGTGCTGCAGATGCATGCACTGCTGGCGCAGTTCCGCGATGCCGGCGCGAAAGCCGTCGCGATGGAAGTGAGCTCGCATGCGCTCGACCAGGGTCGCGTCGATGCGGTGCATTTCGACGTGGGCGTATTCACCAATCTCACGCGCGACCACCTGGACTACCACGGCGACATGGAGCGCTACGGCGCGGCCAAGTCGCTGCTGTTCACGCGTAGCGGATTGAAAGCGGGCGTCATCAACCTCGACGATGCGTATGGCCGCGACCTGTTCGCCCGCCTGCCGCATGGCCTGCAGCGCGTGGGCGTGAGTTCGCGTGGCCAAGGCGAGGCCACGGTGCGCGCCGATGCGTTGCGCCTGGACGGCAGCGGCATCGCGTTCGATCTGGTGATCGGCGACGAGCTGCAGCCGGTGCAGTCGCGCCTGCTGGGCCGCTTCAATGTCGACAACCTGCTGGCCGTTGCCGGTGTGCTGTACGCGCTCGGCGATACGCCGTCCGAGATCGCGCGCACGCTGTCGCGCCTGCTGCCCATCCATGGCCGCATGAACCGCCTGGGCGGCGACACCGATGCGTCGGGCCAGCGCCGGCCGCTGGTCGTGATCGACTACGCGCACACGCCGGATGCGCTCGAACAGGCCTTGGCCAGCCTGCGCGACCATGTCCAGGGTCGGTTGGTCTGCGTGTTCGGCTGCGGCGGTGACCGCGATGCCGGCAAGCGTCCGCAGATGGCGGAGATCGCCGAGCGCCTGGCGGACGTGGTGATCGTCACCGACGACAACCCGCGCACCGAGGACGGCGACCGCATCGTGGCGGATATCCTCGCCGGCTTCGCGCGTCCGGCTTCGGCCACCGTGCAGCGCGACCGCGGGATGGCGATCGCACACGCCATCGCATTGGCCGGCGCCGACGACATCGTGCTGGTGGCCGGCAAGGGCCACGAGCCCTACCAGGACATCCAGGGCGTGAAGCATCCGTTCGACGACACCGCCGTGGCACGCAAGGCCCTGGAGGAACGCGCATGAAGCGTCTTCCCCTTTCATTGCTGGCGCACTGGGCAGGCGGCGAACTGCTCGGCGACGATCTCGTAATCGGCTCGTTGACGAACGATACCCGCACGCTGGTACCCGGCAGCCTGTACGTGGCGCTGCGCGGCGAGCGTTTCGACGGCCACGACTTCGCTTACGACGCCTCCATGCGGGGCGCGGCCGCCGTCCTGGTGGACCATGAAGTGAAGGTCGACGTGCCGCAGGTCGTCGTACCCGACACGTTGCTGGCCCTGGCACGCATCGCGGCCGGCCTGCAGCGCGACCGCGTGGAGAAGGCGGTCGCCATCACCGGCAGCAACGGCAAGACGACGGTGAAGACGCTGGTGGTGGCCATCCTGCAGCGCGCCGGCGTCACCTATTTCAACCCGGGCAACCGCAACAACGAAATCGGCCTGCCGATGGCGGTCATCGATGCGCCCGACGACGCCGATTTCTCGGTGTACGAGATGGGGGCCGGCAAGCCGGGCGACATCGCCTACCTGACGGACATCGTGACGCCGGAAGTGGCGCTGGTGAACAACATCGCCGCCGCCCATCTGGAGCGCATGGGGTCGCTGATGGGCGTGGCCGAGACCAAGGGCGCGATCTACGAAGCGCTGCCGGCCGACGGCACCGCGGTGATCAACGCCGACGATGCCTTCGCCGAGTACTTCGCCAGCCGCGTGCCGGACCGCCGCATCCTGCGGTTCGGCCTCGAAGCGACATCCGATATCACCGCGCGCGCGCTGCGTCCCGGTGCCGAGGGTACGGAGTTCATCCTGGTGGCGCCGCATGGCGAAGTGCCAGTGAACCTGCATCTGCCGGGTCGCCACAATGTGTCGAACGCACTCGCTGCCGCGGCCATCGCAATGGCCTGCGGTGTGTCGCTGGCGACGATTGCCGAAGGCCTGTCCGCCGCGCAGCCGGTGGCGGGCCGCCAGGTCGCTCGCACGCTGGCCAACGGTGCCGTGGTGATCGACGACAGCTACAACGCGAATCCGGGTTCGCTGATGGCCGCCATCGATACGCTTGCGGCGGCCAGCGCCCAGGCGCACGGCGAGGCTTGGCTGGTGCTGGGCGACATGCGCGAACTCGGCGCGGACGCCGAGGCGCTGCATGCCGACGCCGGCCGGCGGGCCAAGAGCGCCGGCATCCGCCGGTTGTACACGCTGGGTCCGCTCAGCGCCGCCGCCGCCGCCGCGTTCGGCGAGGGCGCGCATCCATTCGACGATCACGCCTCGCTGACCGACGCCCTGCGCGCCGACCTGCGGGCCGGCGTGCGCTGTCTGGTCAAGGGGTCGCGTGGTAGCGCGATGGACCGGATCGTCGCCGCCTTGCTGTCCACCGGGGAGGACAAACCGCATGTTGCTTGAACTGGCTCGCTGGCTGCAGAGCCTGGAAAACTTCTTCGGCCTGTTCGGCTACCTGACGTTCCGCGGCATCCTGGCCGCGCTGACGTCGCTGGCGCTGTCGCTGTGGCTGGGCCCGGCGGTGATCCGCAAGCTCGGCCAGCTGAAGGGTGGCCAGCCGATCCGCAAGGACGGCCCGCAGTCGCACTTCTCCAAGGCGGGTACGCCGACGATGGGCGGCGCGCTGATCCTGATCACCGTGGCGGCCTCGGTACTGCTGTGGGGCGACCTGCGCAACAAGTACGTGTGGGTGGTGCTGCTGGTCATGGTCTGCTTCGGCGTGATCGGCTGGTACGACGACTGGATCAAGATCGTCCGTCGCGATCCGAACGGCCTGAAGTCGCGCTGGAAATACCTGCTGCAGTCGATCTTCGGCCTGGCCGCCGGCCTGTACTTGTATCTGTACGCCGACGTGCCGGCGGCGACGACCTTCTACGTGCCGTTCTTCAAGTCGATCGCCATGCCGCTGGCGGGCATCGGCTTCGTCGCCATCGCGTACTTCTGGATCGTCGGCTTCTCCAACGCGGTCAACCTGACCGATGGCCTGGACGGCTTGGCCATCATGCCCACCGTGTTGGTGGCGTGCGCGCTGGGCGTGTTCGCTTACGCGTCGGGCAATGCGGTGTTCTCGAACTACCTGCAGATCCCGCAGGTGCCGGGCGCCGGTGAGCTGACGATCATCTGCGCCGCCATCGCGGGCGCGGGGCTGGGCTTCCTCTGGTTCAACACCTATCCCGCGATGGTGTTCATGGGCGACATCGGCGCGCTGGCGCTGGGCGCGGTGCTGGGCACCATCGCCGTGATCGTCCGCCAGGAACTGGTGCTGGTGATCATGGGCGGCATCTTCGTCATCGAGACACTGTCGGTGATGATCCAGGTCGCGTCGTTCAAGCTGACCGGCAAGCGCGTGTTCCGGATGGCGCCGATCCACCACCACTTCGAGCTGAAGGGCTGGCCCGAGCCGCGCGTGATCGTGCGCTTCTGGATCATCTCCGTCGTCCTCGTCCTCGTCGGCTTGGCCACGTTGAAGGTGCGCTGATGAACGACACGCCGCGCCAAGCCACGCGACTGGAAGCCATCGGGGGCCGTTTCGACCCCTGGTTGCTCGGCGCCATGCTGGCGCTGGCGTCGTTGGGCGTGGTGATGGTCGCATCGGCGTCCATCTACCAGCACGGCAACCCGTTCTACTACCTGATCCGCCACGGCATGTTCCTGGTGGCGGGCGCGGGCCTGGCATGGTGGGTTACCCGTACCGAACTCAAAAGCATCGAGGCGCGCAACCACCTGCTGCTGCTAGGTTGCGTGGTGCTGCTGTTGATGGTGTTCGTGCCGGGCCTGGGCGTCAGCGTGAAAGGCGCGCACCGCTGGATCAACCTGGGCGTGTCCAACTTCCAGGTCGTGGAAGTGGTGAAGGTGTTCTTCATCGTCTGGCTGGCCAGCTACCTGGTGCGCTTCCGCGACGAGGTCAACGCGACCTGGGCGGCGATGCTCAAGCCGCTGGGCGTGGTGGTGCTGCTGGTCGCGTTGCTGCTGATGCAGCCGGACTTCGGTTCGTCCTCGCTGCTGCTGGCGATCACCGCCGGCATGCTGGTGCTGGGTGGCGTGAACATGCCGCGCATGTTCGGCCCGGTGCTGGTGGGTCTGCCCATCCTCGCCGTGATCGCGATCGCCGAGCCGTACCGCATGCGTCGCCTCACCTCGTTCTCCGATCCGTGGGCCGATCCGTTCGGCAGCGGCTACCAGTTGACCAATGCGCTGATGGCGATCGGTCGCGGTGAATGGTCGGGGATCGGCCTGGGCGGTTCCGTGCTCAAGCTCAATTACCTGCCGGAAGTGCATACCGACTTCATCTTCTCGGTGATCGGCGAGGAACTCGGCTTCGTCGGCGTTTGCCTGGTCATCGCGCTGTACGCGCTACTGGTCGGTCGCGCCTTCGTGATCGGCCTGCGCTGCGTGGAGATGCGCAGGCACTTCGCCGGCTACGTCGCCTTCGGTGTCGCGCTGTGGATCGGCATGCAGAGTTTCGTGTCGATGGGCGTGAACCTGGGCCTGCTGCCGACCAAGGGCCTGACGTTGCCGCTGATTTCCTCGGGCGGCTCCAGCATCCTGATGACGTGCGTGGCGATGGGTCTGCTGCTGCGAGTGTCTTACGAACTCGAGCGCACCCAGCGCCAGGTCGCCTTGCGTGGCGAAGCACTGCAGACCACGCCGAGTGGCGAAACGCGGACGCCCGCCGATGCTGCGCCGGCAACGCCGAAGCCGGCGCCGTCGCTGTCCGAGACGCTGCGTGGCACCAGCCGCCTGCGTTCGCGTGTCGAACCTACCTTCGAGAGGATCGCATGAACACCGCGACCTCCCCTGCACCCGTGATGATGATGGCCGGTGGGACCGGCGGTCATATCTTCCCCGCGCTGGCTGTGGCCAAAGTGCTGCGCGCGCGCGGTGTGCCGGTGGTGTGGCTGGGCGCGGACGGCGCCATGGAAACGCGACTGGTGCCGCAGCACGGCATCGAACTGGACACGCTCGCGATCACCGGCCTGCGCGGCAAGGGCAAGCTCGCCCTGCTCGGCGCGCCGGTGCGTGTGCTGCGTGCGATCCGCGCCGCGGGTTTCGTGCTGCGCCGTCGCGCGCCTCGCGCCGTGGTCAGCTTCGGTGGTTTCGCCTCCGGACCCGGTGGCGTGGCGGCGCGCTTGATGGGCACACCGTTGCTGGTGCATGAGCAGAATCGCGCTGCCGGCTTCACCAATCGCATGCTCGCCAAAGTTGCGCGCCGGATCATGTCGGGTTTCCCCGGCGCGTTTCCGGGCCGCGAGGAAGTGGTCGGCAATCCGGTGCGCGAAGAGATCGCCTCCGTCGCGCCGCCGGCAGAACGCCTGATCGGCCGCAATGGTCCGCTGCGCCTGTTGGTGCTGGGCGGCAGCCAGGGCGCACGCGCGTTGAACATGGCCGTACCGCGTGCATTAGCCACATTGCCGGCGGGTGCCGTCGAAGTGCGCCACCAGTGCGGCGAGAAGCTGCGCGACGAGGCCGCCAAGGCCTACGCCGATGCCGGTGTCGCCGCGAGCGTCGAAGCCTTCATCACCGACATGGCGGCGGCGTACGTGTGGGCGGACCTCGTCGTCTGCCGCGCGGGCGCGTCGACGCTGGCTGAGCTCTGCGCCGTCGGCGTAGGCAGTGTGCTGGTGCCGTTCCCGCAGGCCGTGGACGACCACCAGACCCGCAACGCCGAATACCTGGTCGAGCGCGGCGCAGCCCTGCTGTTGAAGCAGGACGACGCCCTGGCCGATGCGTTGGCGACGACGCTGCGCCAGCTTGCCGACGATGCCGCCACCCGCCAGTCGATGGCGGACGCCGCGCGCGCGCTGGCGAAGACCGATGCGGCCGACCGCATCGCGGACATCATTCTTGAGGAAGCAACTGAAATGAGGACGCAGGCATGATGATGGCTGCTGCACGCGAGCGCCGCCTGCAACACACCGGCAACCTGGCCAAGGAGTTCCGCCGGGTGCACTTCGTCGGCATCGGCGGCTCCGGCATGAGCGGCATCGCCGAAGTGCTGTGCACGCTGGGCTACGAGGTCTCGGGCTCGGACAATGCCGACAACGCGGCCACGCGCCGTCTGACGTCGCTGGGTGCGCGCGTGATGCGCGGCCATAACGCCTCCAACGTGCTGGGTACCGATTGCGTGGTGGTTTCCAGCGCGATCAAGCACGACAACCCCGAGTTGATGGAGGCGCGCAGCCAGCGCATTCCGATCGTGCCGCGCGCGGCGATGCTGGCCGAGCTGATGCGATTCCGTCGCGGCATCGCCGTGGCGGGCACGCACGGCAAGACCACGACCACCAGCCTGGCGGCTGCGATCCTCAGTGAGGGCGGCCTGGATCCGACCTTCGTGATCGGCGGCCAGCTGCTGGCGGCGGGCGCCAATGCCAAGCTCGGCGATGGCCAGTGGCTGGTGGCCGAGGCGGATGAGAGCGACGGCAGCTTCCTGCGCCTGAATCCGTTGATCTCCATCGTCACCAACATCGATGCCGATCACCTGGAGAACTACGGCAACGACTTCGAGCGCGTGAAGGCGGCCTTCGCCGAATTCCTGCAGCGCCTGCCGTTCTACGGGCTCGCCGTGCTGTGCATCGACGATCCCGAAGTCGCGGCCATCGCCGCGGAAACCCCGCGCCACGTGATGAGCTACGGCTTCGCCGAAAATGCCGACGTGCGTGCCGAGGACGTGGAGCAGGAAGGCGGGCGCATGCACTTCACCCTGCGCCTGCCTGAGGACGCCAGCATCCGCGTCAGCCTCGCGTTGCCGGGCCGCCACAACGTACTGAACGCGCTGGCCGCCGCCGCGGTGGGCTGGCAGCTGGGCGTGTCGCCGGAGAACATCGCCGCCGCGCTCGAGAAGTTCGCCGGCATCGGTCGCCGCTTCAACGACCTGGGTGAGATCACCACGCCGCAGGGCGCGCGCGTGCAGCTGGTCGATGACTACGGTCACCATCCGAAGGAACTGGCGGCCGTGTTCGCCGCTGCGCGTGGTGGCTGGCCGCACAAGCGCCTCGTGGTCGCGTTCCAGCCGCACCGCTACAGCCGCACGCGCGACCAGTTCGATGCGTTCGCCGCAGTACTGTCTGAAGCCGACGCACTGGTGCTGAGCGAGGTCTATCCCGCGGGCGAACAGCCGATCGCCGGTGCCGATGCCAAGTCGCTCGCGCGTGCGATCCGCGCACGCGGCCGCAACGAACCGGTCGTGGTCAGCCAGGTCGCCGACCTGGTCGACGTGCTGCCGGATGTACTGCAGGACGGCGACCTGCTGTTGCTGATGGGCGCCGGCGACATCGGCCACATGTCGCAGCACATCGCGTCGCACGGCTTCAATCGGCGGGAGGGCGCATGACCGCCATCGCCGTGCCGCCGCCGCGCTTCGACGATCCGGCCCGCTTCGGGCGCGTCGCCGTGTTGCTGGGCGGCGTTTCCAGCGAGCGCGAGGTGTCGCTGAACTCCGGGCAGAACGTGCTCGACGCGCTGCTGGCACGCGGCGTCCAGGCCTTCGCCGTGGACGGCATTCCCGCGTTGGTCGAAGCCATCCGTGCGGGCAAGGTCGATCGCGTCTTCAACATCCTGCATGGCGGCGATGGCGAGAACGGCGTGCTGCAGGGCCTGCTGCAATCGCTCGGCGTGCCGTACACCGGCCCCGGCGTGCTCGGCTCGGCGCTGACGATGGACAAGATCCGCACCAAGCAGGTATGGGAAGCGGCCGGCCTGCCGACCGCGCGCTTCGAGCGCATTCCCGCTGGTGGCGATCTGGCCGCCGCGGCGCGCTCGCTCGGCTTCCCGGTATTCGTGAAGCCCTCCGCGGAAGGCTCCAGCGTCGGCGTCTTCCGTCTGATGGGTGAAGACGATCTCGCACCCGCACAGGCATTCGCCAGCACGTATGCCGGCGAACTGCTCGCCGAGCAGATGCTCACCGGCGGCGAGTTCACCGTGGGCATCCTCGGCGACGTGGCGCTGCCGTCGGTGCGCATCGTGCCGGCCGGCGACTGGTACGACTACCACGCCAAGTACATCGCTGACGACACGCAGTACCTGTGCCCGGGCCTGGACGATGGCGGCGACGAAGCCTCGATCCGCGCATTGGCGCTGGCGGGCTTCCGCGCGGCGGGATGCAGCGGCTGGGGGCGCGTGGACGTGATGCGCCATGCCGACGGCCGTTTCATGCTGATGGAAGTCAACACGGCGCCGGGCATGACCAGCCATTCGCTGGTGCCGAAGGCGGCGGCGAACATCGGGATCGGCTTCGAAGCGCTGTGCTGGCGCATCCTGGAGCAGACGGTGCCGGAGGTGGTGGGCTGATGAACGCCGCCCTGCGCATCCTCGCCTGGTTGCTCGCACTGGCCCTGGTGGCGCTGCCGGTCGTGGCCGTCGTGAACGGCTGGATCGGCGCCGATCGCTGGCCACTGAGCACGCTGCGCGTGCAGGGCGAATTCGCGCGCGTGGATCCGGCGCAGCTGCGCGCCGTGGTGTTGCCGCACGCGAAGCGCGGGTTTTTCGCGGTGCGCCTCGATGACGCGAAGCATGCGGTCGAGCGCCTGCCATGGGTGGAGCGCGCGGAAGTGCGCAAGCGTTGGCCGGATGTGCTGGAGATCCGCGTGATCGAGCACAAGCCGTTCGCGCGCTGGGGCGACGACAAGCTGCTCTCCGAGCATGGCCGCCTGTTCCCGATGCCGAAGGAGCTGGCCGGACTCAAGCTGCCGCAACTGGGCGGTCCGGAATCGCAGGTGCAGGAAGTGACCGCGCTCTACAACGAATCGCGGCAGTTGTTCGCGCCGATGGGGCTGGACGTCACCACGCTGGTGATGGACGCACGCGGCAGCTGGTCGCTGCTGCTCGGCAACGGCACGCAGGTCGTCGTCGGTCGCACCGACGCGCGTCCGCGCCTGGGCCGCTTCGCGCGGATGCTGCCGCAGTTGCTGGCCGCGCAGGCGCAGCCGCTGCTGCGTGCGGACCTGCGCTACACGAACGGCTTTGCGCTCAGCTGGGGCGACGCTCCGCGAGCGCCGCACACCGAAACTTCCACGCTGCCTGCGCCGGTTGCGGCCGCAGGTGGTCATTCGCAGGGCAGGACATGAATCGCAAGGGTGACAAATCGCTGATCGTCGGGCTGGATATCGGCACGTCCAAGGTGACGGCGCTGGTCGGCGAGTACGCCCCGGGCAATCCGATCGAAGTGATCGGCATCGGCTCGCACGAATCGCGTGGCCTGAAGCGCGGCGTCGTCGTGGACATCGAATCCACGGTGCAGTCGATCCAGCGTGCGATCGAAGAGGCCGAGCTGATGGCCGGCTGCGAGATCCGCTCGGTCTACGCGTCGATCTCCGGCAACCACGTGCAGTGCCGGAACTCGCCCGGCATCGTGCCGATCCGCGACGGCGAAGTGACCTGGGGCGACCTGGACCGCGTGCTGGAAGCGGCGAAGGCCGTGGCGATCCCGGCCGACCAGAAGATCCTCCACGCCATCCCGCGCGAGTACAAGCTGGACAACTCGCAGGAAGGCATCCGCAATCCGGTCGGCATGACCGGCGTGCGCCTGGAGGTGGACGCGCACCTGGTGTTCTGCGCGCAGTCCGCGGCCGCCAACATCAGCAAGTGCGTGCAGCGCTGCGGCCTGCAGATCGACGACCTGATCTTCTCCTCGCTGGCCTCCAGCGTGGCGGTGCTGACCAGCGACGAGCGCGAACTCGGCGTGGTGTTGGTCGACATGGGCGCGGGCACCACCGACCTGGCGGTATTCGTGCAGGGTGCGATCTGCCACACGGCCTCGCTGCCGATCGCCGGCGACCAGGTCACCAACGACATCGCGCACATGCTGCGCACGCCGACGCCGGAAGCCGAGCAGATCAAGGTGCGCTACGCCTGCGCGCTGGCCCAGCTCGCCACGGCCGAAGAAAGCATCCAGGTGCCGAGCGTGGGCGACCGCCCGCCGCGTCGCCTGCCGCGCCATGCGCTGGCGCAGGCCGTGCAGCAGCGCTACGAGGAGATCTTCGAGATGGTGCAGGCCGAACTGCGCCGTTCGGGCTTCGAGGAGCGCGTGCGCGCGGGCATGGTGCTGACCGGTGGCGCCGCGAAGATGGAAGGTGTCGTCGAGCTGGCCGAAGAGATGTTGCAGATGCCCGTGCGTGTCGGCATCCCGCAGCACGTCACCGGGCTGGGCGAAGTGGTCGGCAACCCGGTGCATGCCACCGGCGTAGGCCTGCTGCTGATGGGCAGCCAGATCGAACACCCCCGGCGTCCGTCATTGCCCACGGGCAAGGCGGGCAGCTGGTTCAAGAAACTCCAGAACTGGTATCGCGGCGAGTTCTGAGCAGGGCGGCATTCCGCGAGTCGAGTAAGCGTCACGACGTTCGTTCCACCAGCACCACATAACTAAATAAACGAGGACAAGGACATGGCACATTTCGAACTGGTTGAAAAGATGGCCCCGAATGCAGTGATCAAGGTCGTGGGCGTGGGCGGCGGCGGCGGCAACGCCGTGGCGCACATGGTCAACGGCAGCGTGGACGGCGTGGAGTTCATCACCGCCAACACCGATTCGCAGGCGATCAAGAACTGTGGTGCAAAGCTGCAGCTGCAACTCGGCAGCAACGTCACCAAGGGCCTGGGTGCGGGCGCGAATCCGGAAGTCGGCCGCCAGGCCGCGCTGGAAGACCGCGAGCGCATCATCGACGCGCTGGACGGCGCCGACATGGTGTTCATCACCGCGGGCATGGGCGGCGGTACCGGTACCGGCGCCGCGCCGGTCGTGGCACAGCTGGCCAAGGAGATGGGCATCCTGACCGTCGCCGTGGTCACCAAGCCGTTCCCCTTCGAAGGCCGCCGCCGCATGCAGGTCGCGCTGAAGGGCATCGAGGAACTGAGCCACCACTGCGATTCGCTGATCACCATCCCGAACGAAAAGCTGATCACCGTGCTGGGCCGCAATGCGACGATGATCCAGGCGTTCCGCGCCGCCAACGACGTGCTGCTCGGCGCCGTGCAGGGCATCGCCGACCTGATCGTCCGTCCCGGCCTGATCAACGTCGACTTTGCCGACGTGCGCACCGTGATGAGCGAGATGGGCCTGGCCATGATGGGTACCGGCAGCGCCCGCGGCGACGACCGCGCGCAGGCCGCCGCGGAGGCCGCGATCCAGAACCCGCTGCTGGACGACGTCAACCTCAACGGTGCCAACGGCATCCTGGTCAACATCACCGCCGGCCCGGACTTCACGATGGCCGAGTTCGACGAAGTGGGCCGCACCATCGAAGGCTTCGCTTCGGAAGACGCGACCGTCGTGGTCGGCACCGTGCTGGATCCGGACATGCAGGACGAAGTGCGCGTGACCGTGGTCGCCACCGGCCTGAACCGCAACGCCGCCCGCCAGCCGGTCGGCCGTGGCAGCGACCTGCGCGAGCCGATGCGCGCGCCGATCAAGCTGGTTCGCGACGCCACCACCGGCATGCCGATCGACGACGGCTTCTCGATGGATCCGATCAGCGCCGCCACCAGCGGCCTGGGCCTGCGTCGCGGCGCCTCCTCGGCCGCACCGTCGGCGCCGGCCTCCGCACCGGTCGCCGCCGACCTGCCGTCGGACTACCTGGACATCCCGGCGTTCCTCCGCCGCCAGGCCGACTAACGAAACACCCTCCCCGCGAGGGGAGGGGCTCTACCCGCACGACAACGCCATGTCCCTTCGCTGCCGGGCCCACCGGCCCGGCAGCCCTTTCCGGAACGCCTTACCAGTACGTTGTTTCAGGCGTGGGACAGAGCGGTTCTTTCGTTAAGATTCAGCGAATTGCGTGATATTCTCGCTGCCCCGCCAAGGTTCCCCCACCTGCGACCCCACCTGATGGCCCAGCAACGCACCCTCAAGAACGTGATCCGCGCGACGGGCGTGGGGCTGCACAGCGGCGAGAAGGTCTACATGACGCTGCGTCCGGCGCCGGTCGACACCGGCATCGTGTTCCGGCGCATCGACCTGGAGCCGGTGGTGGAAATCCCGGCCAGCGCCGAGCTGGTCACCGAGACCACGCTGTGCACCGGCCTGACCTGCGAGGGCGCCAAGGTGCAGACCGTCGAGCACCTGATGTCGGCCATGGCCGGCCTGGGTGTCGACAATGCCTACGTTGAGCTGTCCTCGGCCGAGCTGCCGATCATGGACGGTTCGGCGGGCCCGTTCGTGTTCCTGATCCAGTCCGCCGGCATCGCCGAGCAGGACGCCCCGAAGCGCTTCATCCGCATCACCCGCCCGGTCGAAGTGGTCGAAGGCGACAAGGTGGCGCGTTTCGAACCCTACGACGGCTTCAAGCTGGGCTTCACGGTGAAGTTCGATCACCCGATGATCCCGGCTTCGCAGTCGCGCGCCGAGGTGGACTTCTCCACGGGCGCCTACATCAAGGAAGTCGCGCGCGCCCGCACGTTCGGCTTCATGCGCGACCTCGAGTACATGCGCGAGCGCAACCTGGGCCTGGGCGGTTCGATGGACAACGCCATCGTGCTGGACGAGTTCCGCGTGCTCAACGAGGACGGCCTGCGCTACACGGACGAATTCGTCCGCCACAAGATCCTGGACGCCATCGGCGACCTGTACCTCGCCGGCCGCCCCATCCTGGGCGCCTACGAGGGCTTCAAATCCGGCCACGCACTCAATAACAAGCTGGTGCGCGCGCTGCTGGCCGAGACCTCGGCCTGGGAAGAAGTGACGTTCGAGAACGGCATCGCGCCGTCCCCGGTCACCTATGCGACGCCTGCCCTGGCGGTCTGAGACGCCCGTCCGCTCCGGACGGTGACCCCGCTGTCGCCCGGTTTCCTACCGCGATCACGCGGTGGTGTGCGAATGGTTACGCCTTGGCGAAACTGTGAACTGGGTCAGATTTCAGGTCCGGAAATAACATTTTCCTAACCTTTGGCTAACGACCCGATAGGCGGTGGCCGGTACCATGCCCCGTCCTTCGTGATGGCCGGGTCAAATTTTCCGCCTGCCACGATGGCTCCCCTTCTGGGGGGGTGTACCGGCGGAGTCCGGTGCGGACAGGAGGTCGAGGGCCGCTTGCAGTCCTCTACGGGAAGCCTCCGACACGGGTACGACCGGGCCCTGCGCAGGCTTCACCTGCGGCGCGAGGCTCGTCTTGGCGGTGACTTCGGTGACCGCCAGTCCGATGGATTGGGCCACGTTGATCAGCTCGGGTGCGGCCAGGCGAAGCCTGGCATGCCAGACGGGGGAGTCGACGATAAAAACGAGCCGTTTGCCCGCCACGTTCGCCAACCGGCAATGCGGCGCGAGGGCAGGCGGAAGGCAGGGGCGAAGCTGCTGTTCCAAGGCGTCGAGCCACATGGCGCGACGCACCGGGTCGGTGGCGGCATCCGTCAGGGCAGCCTGCAATGCAGGTTGTGCGATGCCGGCGCGGCGCGGCTTGGACTTCGAATCAGACATCGGTATCTATGAGCTTTAAGACCATCGTAAACAATACGCGTACCTGGTGGGCCCATGCGTCCGCCCATGGTGCGTACCGGATCCGCCTCGCCTTCCATGCGCGCCCGCTCGCGAGCGCCGCGGTGCTCGTCGCCGCCGGCCTGCTCGTCGGTGTCGGTGGCCGCAGTGCGATCGGCATGGGCCAGGTGTCGCTGCTGCAGTCGCAGGCCGGCCAGCGCGATGCGGAACTGGAGCAGGTGCGCCGCGGCGCCCAGCAGGAAATCAATGCCATGGCCGCGCGGCTGGGCGAGCTGCAGGCGCAGGCCAACCGCTTGAATGCCTTGGGCGAGCGACTGACCCGCGTGGGCCAGTTGCAGGACGGCGAGTTCGACTTCAACGAGCCGGTGGGCGTCGGTGGTAACGACGTTTCCTACGACATGAAGCCGGCGGACCTGAAGGAGGGCGTGGACAACCTCGAGCGGCAGTTCGCGGCATCCGGCCGTCAGCTGTCCGTGCTGGAAGCGCTGCTGTTCAACCGCGAGCTGGACAAGAACGCGACCCCGGGTCGCATGCCGATCGCCAACAGCTACATCACTTCCGGCTTCGGTGGCCGCGCCGATCCGTTCGGCGGCGGTGGACAGAACCACAAGGGCATCGACTTCAAGGCGCGCGTCGGCGATCCGGTGCTGTCGGTGGCCGACGGCGTGGTGAGCTTCGCCGGCGTGAAGGGCGGCTATGGCAACGTGATCGACGTCGACCACGGCAACGGCTACGTCACCCGCTATGCGCACAACTCGCGCCTCAGCGTGCGGGCCGGCGATCTGGTCCGCGTGGGCCAGGAAGTGGCCAAGGCGGGCTCCACCGGCCGTTCGACCGGTGCGCACGTGCATTTCGAGGTGTGGGAGAACGGGCGCGTGGTCAATCCGCGCAAGTTCCTGGGTGAAGGCCCGACGCCGGTCGGACAGGTCAAGCGCGGCTGAGGCCGGCTGCGGAACCAAACGGGGAACCGGCGGTCCTATCGCCGGTCTTGATTCCCCCGGCGGCGCCCCAAGCTACAATACGGTGTTGCCAGACAGGGCGCCTTGCGCCCTGTTTCATTTTGGGCCTGCCGCCAGCGCGGCGCCCCGGCGTCCTTTTCCCATCCGGTTCCCTACATGATCAACAACCTGCTTACCCGTGTCTTCGGCAGTCGCAACGAGCGCCTGCTCAAGCAGCTGCAACGCATCGTCGACAAGATCAATGCCCTGGAGCCGGAGCTGCGCAAGCTCACCGACGAGCAGCTGAAGGCGAAGACACCGGAGTTCCAGGAGCGCATCCGCAACGGCGAGGCGCTGGACAAGATCCTCCCCGAGGCCTTCGCGGTCTGCCGCGAGGCCAGCCAGCGCGTGCTGGGCATGCGCCATTACGACGTGCAGCTGATCGGCGGCATGGTGCTGCACCTGGGCAAGATCGCCGAGATGCGCACCGGTGAAGGCAAGACGCTGGTCGCCACGCTGCCGACCTACCTCAATGCGCTGGAAGGCAAGGGCGTGCACGTCGTCACCGTGAACGACTATCTCGCCCGCCGCGACTCCGCATGGATGGGCCGCCTGTACAACTGGCTCGGCCTCAGCGTGGGCGTGGTTTACCCGGGCATGCCGCACGGCGATAAGCAGGGCGCGTACGCCGCCGACATCACCTACGGCACCAACAACGAATTCGGTTTCGATTACCTGCGCGACAACATGGCGATGTCCAAGGACGATCGCTTCCAGCGCGGGCTGCACTACGCCATCGTCGACGAAGTGGACTCGATCCTGATCGACGAGGCGCGCACGCCGCTGATCATCTCGGGCCCCGCCGACGAGTCGCCGGAACTTTACATCCGCGTCAACCGCATCGTGCCGCAGCTCAACAAGCAGGCCGACGAAGAAGCCGAGGGCGACTACTGGGTCGACGAGAAGGGCAAGCAGGTCCACCTGTCCGAGGCCGGCATGGAGCATGCCGAGGCGCTGCTGCGCCAGGCCGGCATCGTCAGCGAGGACGACAGCCTGTACGGCGCCAACAACCTGTCCGTCGTCCACCACCTCAATGCCGCGCTACGCGCGCACGCCATCTACCAGCGCGACGTGGACTACATCGTCCGCGACGGCGAGGTGGTGATCGTCGACGAATTCACCGGCCGCACCCTGCCGGGCCGCCGCTGGTCCGACGGCCTGCACCAGGCGGTCGAGGCGAAGGAAGGCGTGCCGGTCCAGCGCGAGAACCAGACGCTGGCCAGCGTGACGTTCCAGAACCTGTTCCGCATGTACAAGAAGCTGTCCGGCATGACCGGCACGGCCGACACGGAAGCGTTTGAGTTCCAGAGCATCTACGGCCTGGAGGTGATCGTCATCCCGACCAACCGCCCGACCGTGCGCAAGGATTCGCCCGACCAGGTGTTCCTCAACCGCCAGGGCAAGTTCAAGGCGGTGCTGGCCGACATCCAGGAGTGCTACCAGCGCGGCCAGCCGGTACTCGTCGGCACCACGTCGATCGAGACGTCGGAAATGCTGTCCGACTTCCTCAACAAGGCCGGCGTGCCGCACGAGGTACTCAACGCCAAGCAGCACGAGCGCGAAGCGCACATCGTCGCGCAGGCAGGCCGTCCGGGTGCGATCACCATCGCCACCAACATGGCGGGCCGCGGCACCGACATCGTGCTGGGCGGTTCGCTGGAAGCCGAGTACGAAGCGCTGGGCGAAGAGGCCGACGATGCTGCACGCGCGGCGGTGAAGGCCGAATGGCAGAAGCGCCACGATGAAGTGAAGGCCGCCGGCGGCCTGCACATCGTGGGCACCGAGCGCCACGAATCGCGCCGCATCGATAACCAGCTGCGTGGCCGTTCGGGCCGTCAGGGCGATCCGGGTTCGTCCCGCTTCTACCTGTCGCTGGAAGACAACCTGATGCGCATCTTCGCCTCGGACTGGGTCCAGAAGGCGATGAAGCTGATCGGCATGAAGGAAGACGACGTCATCGAAGACAAGCTGGTCAGCCGGCAGATCGAGAAGGCGCAGCGCAAGGTGGAAGCGCACAACTTCGACATCCGCAAAAACCTGCTCGACTTCGACGACGTCAACAACGACCAGCGCAAGGTGATCTACGCCCAGCGCGATGAGTTGCTGGAAGCCGAGACGGTGCAGGAGAACATCGACGGCATCCGCGGCGACGTGGTGGCCGAGCTGGTGGGTCGCTTCGTTCCGCCGAACTCGGTGGACGACCAGTGGGACCTGCAGGGCCTGGAACGCGAGCTCGGGGAGGAAATGGGCGTGCTGTTGCCGGTGAGCCGCTGGCGCGAAGAGGCCGAGGAACTGGATGCGGAAACGATCGAGCGCCGCGTGCAGGAAGGCATGGACGCGCATTTCGCCGAGAAGGCGCAGGTGGTCGGCGACGAAACCATGCGCGCGCTCGAGAAGCACATCATGCTGACCGTGCTCGACAAGAACTGGAAGGAGCACCTCGCGCGCATGGACTACCTGCGCCAGGGCATCCACCTGCGCGGCTACGCGCAGAAGCAGCCGAAGCAGGAGTACAAGAAGGAAGCCTTCGAACTGTTCTCCGGCATGCTGGAGCGGGTGAAGAGCGAGGTCGTGACCTTGCTGTCGCGCGTGCGCATCCGCAGCGAAGAGGAAGTCGCCGCACTGGAGGCGCAGGAGCGCGCGATGGCCGAGGCGCAGGCGCGGCAGATGCAGTTCCAGCACCAGGAAGCGGGCGGTTACGGCGCCGACGAGGAAGCGGAGCAGGCGCAACAGGCCGCGGCCATGCAAGGCGGCTATGTGCAGTCCGGACCGATGCCGGCGCAGCGCGACGCACCCAAGGTCGGCCGCAACGACCCGTGCCCGTGCGGCAGCGGCAAGAAGTACAAGCACTGCCACGGCCAGTTGGCCTGAGGTCCCCGCCCGGGACCGCCTGGAAAAGCCGCGCACTGCGCGGCTTTTCCTTTTTCAGCACGGGGATATTTGCGTCTACCGGCCGGTTCCCGGCAAAGTTCCACCATGCTGACCCCGTTGCGTTCGATCCACGTCATGGCCGCCGTCATCACCGACGCCCGCGGACGGATCCTGCTGGCCCGACGTACCGAGGGGCGGGATCTGGCCGGGCGCTGGGAATTCCCTGGCGGCAAGCGCGAGCCCGGCGAAAGCCCGGAAGACGCGCTGGTGCGTGAATTGCGCGAAGAACTGGGCATCGAAGCGCAAGTGGGCGAGCACATCATCAGCGTGCCGCAGCAGTACCCCGACAAGCGCCTGAAGCTCGAAGTCCGCCACCTCGCCGGTTGGAAGGGCACGCCGCGAGGGCATGAAGGGCAGGCGCTGGCCTGGGTCGTCCCGGACAAACTGATGCGCTACGCCATGCCGCCCGCCGACCGTCCGGTCGTGGCCGCGCTGCTGCATCCGGACCGGTATCTGGTCACCCCCGAGCCCACGGACACGAGCCTCTGGATGGCGTCGCTCGAGCGCGCCCTGGCCCAGGGTGTCCGCCGCGTGCATGTGCGCGCGCGCAGTCTTTCTGGCGACGCGTGGGAGCAGTTCGCCCGCAAAGCGGTCGCCTGCTGCAGTGCCGCCGGCGCGGAGGTGTTGCTCAACGGCGATATCGAACTGGCGCGCACGCTAGGCGTAGGCGTCCATCTGCGCGCTTCGCAACTGCCCGATTTGGTATTCCGGCCCCTGCCGGAAGATGTCCTGGTTGCTGCGTCCTGCCATACGGCCGCCGAACTGCGGCAGGCCGAAGCGATCGCATGCGACTTCGCAGTCGTCGGCAGCGTGTTCCCGACCGAGACGCACCCCGGAGGCGACCCCTTGGGATGGCCCGGCTTCGCGGGCCTGCGCGAAAACGTTTCGCTGCCCCTTTACGCCATCGGCGGCCTGCAGCCGGCGGACATCACCCAGGCCCGGCAGCATGGCGCGCAAGGCATCGCGGCGATCCGTGGGCTTTGGCCTGCCGCATAAGCGGCAGGCGTCAGGTGGTCGTTGCGGCCGCCAACGCGAGATAGCGCGCATGCAGCGCGTCCGCAGCGCGAACCAGATGTTCGAGGTCGCCGTCGTTGACCACGATATCGTCGGCGATGGCGAGCCGCTGCGCACGCGTGGCCTGCGCCGCCATCATCTTGTCGGCCAACGCGGCATCGATGCCATCGCGTAGCATCAGGCGCGCGCGCTGTACTTCCACAGGCGCATCCACGACCAGGATCCGGTGGAGCCACGGATACGCCGAGCGCCCGCCGCCTTCGGTGAGCAACGGCACCATGGCGATTGCGTAAGGGCTGGTCGCCGCGACGCAGATCGCCTGCAGGCGAGCGCGGATGGCAGGGTGGAGGATGCCTTCCAATGCGCGTCGCGCGGCTTCGTCGTTGAACACACGCACCCGTAAAGCCGCCCGATCCAGGCGGCCATCCGCCTGCAGCACACCGTCGCCGAAATGCGCTACCACGGCCGCCAGGGCGGGCTCTCCCGGCTCCACCACGGCACGTGCCAGCAGGTCGGCGTCGGCCACGGTAATGCCGTGGGCGGCGAAAGCCTTTTCGAGTGCGCTCTTACCCGACGCGATGCCGCCCGTCAGACCGATGAAGTAATCGCTCATGCGCCGATTATGGAGCGTGCGGACCGGGCCTGCCTGACGACGGGCGCGGTCTACTTCAGGCCGGCGAAGCGCAGGTAAGCGTCGATGATCTGCGGGCCCCAGAAGAACGCGATCCAGCCTGCGATGGCCAGGTAGGGGCCGAACGGGATCGGCGTCGCCCGATCGCGGCCCTTCAAGGCCAGCCACACCGACCCGATCACCGCGCCGACGACGGACGAGAGCAGGATCGTCGGCAGCACGCCGTTGAGCCCGACCCAGGCGCCGATGGCAGCGAGCAGCTTGAAATCGCCCCGCCCCATGCCTTCCTTGCCGGTCACCTGCTTGAACAACCACCAGACCAGCCACAGCGATACATAGCCCGCGATGGCGCCCAGTAGCGCCGGCTTGGCGGGCATGTAGAGGTTGTCCAGGCTGCCAATCAAACCGAGCCACATCAGTGGCAGGGTCAGCTGGTCGGGCAGCAGCCGCGTACGCAGATCGATGCCGCTCAGGGCCACCAGGTAGCAGCTGAACAACGCGGCGCCGAACCCCTGCCAGCCGAACCCGAATCGCCATACCGACGCCACGGCCAGCAAGGCGGTCAGCAGTTCGACCAGCGGGTATTGCGGCGAGATGGGTGCCTTGCAGTGGCGACACTTGCCGCGCAAGGCCAGCCAGCTGAACAGTGGGATGTTCTCGTACCAGGACAGCGGTGTCTTGCAGTGCGGGCAATGCGAGCGCTCGACCACGATCCCCGGTGGGGGCGGGTCGTAGATCTCGGGCTCTTCGAGCACCTCGCGGGCGTCGCGCTTCCACTCCCACTCCAGCCGCCGCGGCAGCCGCAGGATGACGACGTTGAGGAAACTGCCCACCAGCAGGCCGAGGCCTGCCACCACCGGGTACCCCAGTTCGGGGTGCTGATCCAAGAATGCCATTAGGCCAGCTTACATCGTCGCCGCGAGCTTGAAGATGGGCAAGTACATGCCGATGACCATGGCGCCGATCACGCCGCCGATGAAGATCATGATGAACGGCTCGATCAGGCTGGACAGCGCATCGACCGCGTTGTTGACCTCCTGCTCGTAATACTCCGCCACCTTGAACAGCATGGTATCCAACGCGCCGGCCTCTTCACCGATTGCGGTCATCTGGATCACCATGTGCGGGAACAGGTTTACCTGTTTCATCGACATGTTGAGTGGGTAGCCCACGGCGACGTCATCGCGGATACGAAAGACCGCCTTCTCATAAAGCGTATTGCCGGTGGCGCCGGCAACCGTATCGAGAGCCTCGACCAGCGGCACACCGGCCTTGAAGGTCACCGCGAGAGTGCGCGAGAACCGGGCGATCGCCGAGTTGTGCATGATCTGGCCGATGACCGGCACCTTCAGGATCACCCGGTCGAGGAAATGCTGGAACGCCAGGGAGCGCTTCTTGAAATAGATGAATGCGAAAATTGCGGCGAAGATGGTGCCGAATACGATGTACCAGTTGGACACCATGAAGCGCGAAGCGCCCACGATGACTTTGGTGAACGCGGGCAGGTCTGCGCCAAATTGCTTGAAGACTGCCTCGAACTGGGGCACCACGAAGATCAGCAAGATCGCGCTCACCAGAAGGGCGACCGCGATCACCACTGCAGGATAGAACAGCGCTTTCTTGATCTTGCCCTTCAGCGCTTCCAGGTTCTCCTTGTAGCTGGCGATGGTATCCAGCACCGTCTCGAGCACGCCCGCGCTTTCGCCTGCGCGCACCAGATTGCGGTACAGCTCATCAAACTGGACGGGGAACTTGCTTATCGCTTCGGAAAGGGACGAGCCGCTTTCGATGTCGAAGCGGATCTGCTCGATCATCTTCGTCATGCGGACGTTCTTCTGGCCGCCCTCGATGATCTCCAGCGATGTCACGATGGGTACGCCGGACTTCATCATCGTGGCCAGCTGGCGGCTGAAGAACGCAACTTCCTTCGGCGATACAGGCTTGCCCGCTGAGCCGAACAACGGCTTAGGCTTTACCTTGACGACGGAGGGCGTAATGCCTTGCTTGCGCAACTCGGCGCGCAGAAAGTTGGCGTTCTTGGACGATTGCTCGCCCTTCATCTTCACGCCGCGCTTATCGGTGCCTTCCCAGACGAACAGGTTCAGCGGGTTCTCGCGAACGGGCGCGGGTGCTTTCTTGACGGCGGAACGGGTGACGGCCATTAGGTTTTCCCCTGTCCGGCTTTCCCCAACCGGACTGTCTCTGCCCATGGTAGCCGGTTATCGGCCCATGGGAAGCACCCCCCGTGTGACGGGGGGCAGGGTTTACGCAGCGCCCCTTTAGTCCTTGGTGACGCGGTTGATCTCGGCCAGGCTGGTGACGCCGTGGCGGACCTTCATCAGGGCGGACTGACGGAGGTCGCGGATACCGGCCTGCTGGGCGACGGCTGCGATCTGCATCGCGTTGCCACCCTCCAATACGATGGCCTGAATCTCGTCAGACATGGGCATGACCTGATAAATACCGGTACGGCCCTTGTAGCCTTCGGTGCACTCGTCGCAGCCGACGGCGTCGTACAGGGTGAAGCCGGCCTGGATCTCCGCTTCGCTGAAGCCTTCCGCAAGCAGGGCTTTCTGTGGCAGCTCGACAGGTTTCTTGCACTTGGGGCACAGGCGGCGGGCCAGACGCTGGGCGATGACCAGGGTCACCGAGCTCGTGATGTTGTACGGGGCGATGCCCATGTTCATCAGGCGCGCGATGGTCTGCGGCGCGTCGTTGGTGTGCAGCGTCGAAAGCACCATGTGGCCGGTCTGCGCGGCCTTGATCGCGATCTCGGCGGTCTCCAGGTCGCGGATTTCGCCGACCATGATGATGTCCGGGTCCTGACGCAGGAAGCTACGCAGCGCCGCAGCAAAGGTCATGCCGCGCTTGGTGTTCTGCTGGACCTGGTTGACGCCTGGAAGCCGGATTTCCACCGGGTCTTCGACCGTGGAGATATTGCGGATTTCATCGTTCAGGATACCAAGCGCCGTATACAGGGACACCGTCTTGCCCGAGCCGGTAGGGCCGGTGACGAGCACCATGCCGTACGGTTTCTGGATGGCGTCCTCGAACAGCTTTTGCTGGTCGGGCTCGTAGCCCAGCTTGTCGATGCCCAGCTTGGCCGCGCTGCCGTCGAGGATACGCAGCACGATCTTCTCGCCGAAGAGCGTGGGCAAGGTGCTGACACGGAAGTCGATCTGCTTGGTCTTGGACAAGTTCAGCTTGATGCGACCGTCCTGCGGTACGCGCTTCTCGGCGATATCCAGCTGCGACATCACTTTCAATCGCGCGGCGATGCGTGCACTCAGCTTGACCGGTGCCTTGGCCACCTGCTTGAGGATGCCATCGATGCGCAGCCGCACGCGGTAGTCCGTTTCATAAGGCTCAAAATGGATATCGGACGCGCCCCGCTTGATCGCATCCACCAGCACCTTATTGACGAACTTAACGACAGGAGTGTCGTCGCCCTTGGCGTCGACTGCGCTATCGGCGTTCGCGCCCATGTCGTCGTCGGTGCCGACCTCCAGGTTGTCCAAGCCCTCGTCGTCGCCTCCCGCAAAACTGCTGGACAGGCTGCTGGCGGCATTGAGCCACTGATCCAGCGTGCGGCGCAGTTGCTCCTCATCTACCAGGATGGGCTCCACCACCAAATTGGTGTGGAACTGGATCTCCGTTAGGGCCGCAGTCTGGGTGGGATTGCTGGTACCAACGAATAGTTTGCCTCCGCGCTTGAACAGCGGCAGCACCTGGTGTTTCTGGATCAGCTCTTCGCTGACCAGCTTCAGCGCGTTATGTGCCGGATCGAAGGAGGTGGTATCGATCAGCGGCATCCCGAACTCGATCGCGTTGGCGGCCGCGAGATGGGCGGGCGCCACCAGCCGCTTCTCGGCCACCCATTGCGCCAAGGGGACCTTGGCCTCCGTGGCGTTGGCCATCGCGCTGCGGGCGGCGGCCTCGTCCATAGCGCCATCCATGACCAGGCGACGGGCGATGCCGGTGATGCCCACGAGATTGGCGTTGGTGCTGGCGACAGCGTTCATGGCGATCGGATCCTGGTGCTTCGGCTATTGGTGACCCTGCAAGAAGCGGGCCAGCACACACTCTAGCGCAGGCGTCGCGCGGCCGGGCACTGGCTTGGCCGCCGAACGAGCGCTGCGTCACAACGTGACGCGATGCGGCACCGTGGGCGCTAGTTTCCGTCCGCCTTTGAGGAGCTTCCGCTCAACAGGAAACCGAGCACGGTGCATATGCCGTCCGCAGACAGGGTGACTACCCTGTACGCCAAAGCGAGGGCGAGGGCTTGTCCCGAGCCTATGGCGTGCGCCAATCCCAGCACCAGCACCGTCTCCCTGATGCCGATGCCACCCGGCGCTCCCGGGACCAGATAGCCGCATAACCAAGCCAACGCAAGCCAGCCCAGCCAGAACGCAGGATCGCCTTCAAGGTTGCCCAATGTCAGCAAGGCGAGCCCGCTGAGAAGGAAAAAAGCCAGATCGATGCCGACCACGCAGAGCAGCGGCACCAACTTGATGTGCCGCATGCCGTTGTCGATACGGCGAGACCACATTCGGAGCCCGAGCCAAGCGACAGGAAGGACGAGCGGCATCGCGTAGGTCAACGGCAGCAGCCAATCCGGGAGCAGCGCCAGCCGAGGATCCCCGATGATGCCAACCGCGACCAGCGACGCCGTGCCCAGAAGCAGTGCGGCTTCAGCCGCCAGTGCCACGGTGAGCTCTCCGTGGCTAAAGCCCCAACGTAGGCTTTCTATATGTCGCTGGGCGAAATGGAATACCCCGCCCGGAAGATATTTCGACAACTGCGCACGAAGATGCAGCGCTGCCAATGGACGCAATGGAATGCCGGGAGAGCCTATCCCGCGCAACGTCAACGGCCACGCCAGTGACAACACCAGGCAAGCCACGATGTACAGCAAGAGCGACGAGGCGGTACGGGCGAACGAGAGTTCTTCGAACGCACCAATAGCTGTGTGGCGGTGCATCCGTCCTTGGTGCGCCAAAAACACCAAGGCTGCCGCAGCCAAGCCACGGCCCAGCCATCGGTAAGCCGCCGCCGCAGACGCTCTCCAGGGCCTCATCGGCTCCGGCACAGCGCCATCGTCCATGGCAAGGGCGAGGCAACCTGCACGATGTCGAAGCGTCTGCCGAGGAACTTCAGAAAGCCCTTACGGCTCCAGTGATTGAGGTGTCCAGGGGTGTTCCCCCAGTCGGCGAGATACTTGCCTCGAGCCATGTTCATCACTCGCCATATCGGCTCGCGCGGCACACTGGTCAGCAACCAAGGGGATGCCAGTTCGGCCAGCGTGTCCAGCCCGGCCTCGGGATCGTCGAGATGCTCGAGTACTTCGCAGCAGACGACCAATGGGCAGGCATCCGCCGGGGTCAGGCTCTGGATGCCCTCGACGCGGAAACTGATATCGACGCCCGCCAGTTCGGCGCGCCGACGTGCCTCGTCGACGACCTCGCCCGCAATGTCGCACCCCTTTACGCGGCGTCCTTTGCGAGCGAGCCTGATCGAGAGTTCCCCTTCGCCGCAACCGACTTCGAGCGCGTCGCCTGCAGGGACATGTGCGGCCAGCCGATCAAAGTCCGACAGAAAGCCGTGCATCAGCTGTCGCGCAATCGGGTTGCGGGTACCGTATTTGTCGTAGTGGTTGCCGGCTGGCTGACTGATCGGAAGGTTCACGGCGATCGCTCCTGCGACGGGCTGGACACCGCGCGCTGTTCCAGGCGTTTCAGGCGCCAGTCGATGCGTTCGAGCAGTCGGCGATTCACGCCGATCAGGTCGGCGATGAATCCCATCATGACCAGCAGGAAGCCGATGATCACGCAAGCGGTGGCGAGAATCGCCGATTGCACGTGGCCTGCGCCTTCCCCGATGAACTTGAAGTAGAGGTACCAGCTGCCCATGCCGAGACCCGCGGCGAAGAAGACGCCCGAGGCCATCCAGAAGAATGTGAGGGGCCGGTAGGTCGCGAAGATCCGGACGATCGTGGAGGCAGAGCGCCAGACGTAGCGGGAAATGCTCCTCACGAGGCGGGACGGCCGCAGATCCGGGTTCGTGCGGATCGGGATCGAGACGACGCGGATGTTGCTTTGGCCAGCCTGGATGATGGTTTCCAGGGTGTAGGTGTAGGAGCTGAAGACATTCAGCCGCATCGCCACATCGCGGGTGAACGCGCGAAATCCAGAGGGCGCGTCGCGCACCGAGGTTCCACTGGCCAGTCGCACGACGGCGCTGCCCAGCGACTGCAGCTTCTTCTTGATCCAGGAGAAGTGCTCCGTGTCCGCGATTGGCCTCGCGCCGATGACCATTTCGGCCTTGCCATCCAGGATTGGACGAATCAAGGCTTCGATATCGCGGGCATCGTACTGGTTGTCCGCATCCGTGTTGACAATGATGTCCGCGCCCCGGTCGATGGCCGCCTGCAAGCCGGTCATGAACGCGGCGGCGAGGCCCTGGTTCACCGGGTGGCGGACAACGTGCTGCGCGCCTCGCTCTTGGGCAACGAGCGCGGTGTCGTCGGCCGACCCATCATCGACAACAAGCCACTCGACTTCGTCGCATCCCGGTAACGTTCTGGGGAGGTGCGACAGCGTTACGGGCAGCGATTCGGCCTCGTTGTAACAGGGAATCTGGATGACGATCTTCATGGAGCCGGAGCGTCCTGTGGCGCGGTGGTGGCCGATGATGCAGGTGGAGAGGTCGCTGGCGAGGCTTGTCCAAGCCTCGCTCGTTGCAGATCGCCTTCCAGTCCCGATACCAAGTCATCGTACGCGCCCACGCGGTTGGCTCGTCGGATCACGTCCAAGCCGCGCTCGGCATCGTCCAGGCGCCCAAAGAGGATCTGTGCGCGAACCAGGTTGCTCAGCGTGATCGTGTTGCCTGGCTCCAGCCGCACGACTTCCGCGAACAATGCGAGCGCCCGCTCCGGGCGCCGCGCCAAGAAGGTTTCGAACTGTGCTGCAAGATCCACCCACAACGGGCCGGGGTGCGGGCGCGACATCACCACGGTGATCGCTGCTTCCAGTTCGACAGGCTGGTAGTAGCAGCGCCCTGCGATTTGGCACTGCATCAGGACCATCACAGCAGAATAGTCGCTGACATTGGGCGTGCGCGTGGAAAGCTTGTGGGTCAACGAGGTCCACCAGTCGGGATCCGGCACCTGGTTGGTCCTATTGGCATCCAGGATAAGGGCTGCATCGCACTGCGTATCGGCCGTTGGCATTCGACGGCAACGTTCCAGGGCCTGCCGTGCTTCCCGCCGTAGCGGTGATGCTTTGTCCTCACCCGCCTGGGTCAAATAATTGTGGGCAAATTCGTACTGGGCGCGGGGGGATTCCGGTCGTTTGCGCGCTTCCGACAACCCCAGACGGCTCGGATCGCCCCACTCCACAGAACGCAAGGCCGTCGAGAACGTGTAGAAGCCCAACATCACCAGTGCGGCGGCGATCAGCGCTCCCCGGCGCGAGACGAACTGCGCGTAGAGCGTCGGAACCAAGGCCAGCAGCAGACCCATCGCGGGGAAGTAGTTGCGATGCTCAAACACCAACTCCAGCGGGATGATGGTGCCGGTCAGAAGGTGCCCGCCGAAGAACCAGGCGATGCCGAGGCTAAGCATTGGGCGCCGATGGCGCTGGAGCGCGGCAACTACCACTAGGCCGAGGATGACCAGGATAGCCAGCAATGTCGACGGCGGCGACATCAAACCCCTCGATAGCAATACATCGTCGTGGTAGAGGGTCAGGTCGTTGGGTTGGGGCAGGAGCGTCCACTGCATGTAGTGGAGCATTACCCGGCTTTCGGTCAGCAGGCGTTCCGCGATGGTGAACGGGCGCGCATAGCTCTGTTCGGTGCCGAGCCAGGTCGACAGCCAATACATTCCAACAAACAAGGGAACCATCAACAGCGCGGCATAGAGCTGCACGATGGGTCGCCTCAGGGGGCGGCTTCTCGGGTCCTGGAAGAACACGATCTCGATGCAGGCGGTATAGAGCGGAAGCAGGATCGCCGATTCTTTGGCAAGCAGGCCCAGGAGGGTGGGGACGATCAGTGCCGCGGCGAGGCGAAGAGGGCTGCCGCGACCGAGCAGCAGGTTCATACGTTCGCGTAGATACCAGGCTAGGCCGGCGAGGACGAACAGATTGCAGAGCGATTCCAGGCGCTGCGAGACATACAGCACGCCGGTCAGGTTGATCGGTAGGCACAGCCAAAGCGCGGCCACCAGCAGAGCCACCCAGCGCTGGCTTTCGTCGGGGAGCGCCTGTTCCGGGCGCTGTGCGGTCCACAAAGCGAACAATCCGCGCGAGACCTTGTAGACCAGCCATCCATTGAGCAGATGAATGGCCAGGTTAACCAGCTTGTAGCCGAACGGATCCAGCCCATGGGCGATGTGATTCGCGGCAAAGCTGAGCATGGTCAGCCAGCGGCCCTGATGGGCGGACGGGAAGGACATCGCCGCCCGTACCCAGTCGCCCAACGCCCAGCGCTCGACGTGGAGGTCCCTGTTGGCCACGATGAAGCTGAAGTCATCGAAGACGAATCCGCCTGCCAAGCCGGGCCAGTAGATGGCGGCGGCGAGGAGGGCCGTCAGCAGGCTTGCCAGTCGAAAGCGCCAGCGGGCGGTGTCGCGCGGCGGGCCAGAGAGCAGAGCCGGATTCGAAGGCAAGCGGGCGGTTCCGGAAGAGCGGCTGCGCATTATGTCAGCCCCAGAAACAGGAACCCCGGCTTGCGCCGGGGTCCTGGATACAGCGCGGTGCAACCAGCCTTAGCGGCAGGAGGCCGGGGCGCAGGCCGAACCCGAGGTGCAGGTCCAGTTGACCTTGCCGGTACCCGTGGCCGGGGTCAGGGTGAACACCGGGTCTGCGGCGCAGCCCGTGTTCTTCGTGGTCACGGTGATGACGCCGGCGGCGATCTTGATGCTGGCCACGTACTTCGAGGTCGCAGCGGTGTAGCCAGCGGCGGTCGAGGTGGGCGGCAGGGTCTTGCCGTCGGCCGAACCCAGGGTGGCTTCAGACACGGCCAGCTTGGCCGGGGCGGCCATGTTCAGGCCTTCGGCGGCGCGGGCGCGAGCCAGGTAATCCTGATAGGCCGGGATGGCGATGGCCAGCAGGATGCCCAGGATGGCGATGACGATCATCAATTCGATCAGGGTGAAGCCCTGCATGTTCTTCTTCATAACAATTCCCCTTTCAGGATTTGGCTTGGTTGGTAGGGACACACAAGCCCCGTGTCCCTAGCGTTGGACCGTGGGCGCCGCGCTTACGGCTGCACGTGGCTAGGTATATGGAGCAGGATGTGTGCCAACTTTCAGAGCCCCCAGCGGTTCCCCCAAACCTTCCCCGGTATGGAACCCAGACGCCGAAGTCGGGGCGGACTATCGCATCATTTGGGGGTGATGTGTATCCGGACCGTGGGTCATTCCTGCGGGCGATCACAGATTGGAAATCGGCGTGTTTGCCGCCTCCTTGCAGGGATGTTCCAACTGCGCAGCCCGTCACGGGAAAATTTTGTCACTTTGTGACGTTCCGCGTCACTCGGGTTGATAGGCCACAACCCGGCCTCATGCCGGGAACGCCCCGGTGGATGTTGACGGAGTAGACACTGTGACGTGGTGACCGGGCTTGAGTATGCTGCCGGCGGGGAATGTCTCTAGGACTCATATGCGGAACGCAGCGCTTGGCCGTGCCCTGATCGGCCTGTTCATCGTGTCCGGCTTCGCCGGGCTGATCTACCAATCCATCTGGTCTCACTACCTCGGGTTGGTCCTGGGCCATGCCGCGTATGCCCAAACGCTGGTTCTCGGGATTTTTATGGGGGGCATGGCGCTGGGTGCCTGGCTGGCCAGTCGGCGCAGTACGGGTTGGCGCAACCTGATCCTCGCTTACGGCATCATCGAGCTGATCATCGGCTTCATTGGATTGGTCTTCCATCCACTGTTTGTTGCGTACGTCGACTTTTCCCAACAAACGGTACTGCCGACGCTGTCTTCGTCCGTAGCGGGTCACGCGTACCAGTGGCTCAGCGGCGCGTTGCTGATGGTGCCGCAATGCATTCTGCTCGGCATGACCTTTCCCATTCTTAGTGCGGGCTATCTGCGGTTGGCGCCCAACAATGCCGGCGAAGTGCTCGGTGGGCTCTATTTCAGCAATAGCCTTGGCGCGGCGCTGGGTGCGCTTGCGACAGCGTTCCTGCTGCTGCCGGCCCTGGGTATGCCGGGCACCATGATGACCGCGGGTTTGCTGAACATTCTTGTGGGTCTCGGCGCCTGGTTGGTTTGGAAATCGGTGGATTCGGATCCACAAGCGGAGTCTCCGGCGGCTGAGTCTGCCGCCCCGGCGATTGCCAGCGGTGATGCGAGTGGCGTGGATATCCGCAGGCTCTCCCTCGTGGTGCTGGTGGCTTCCTTTATCACCGGGGCGACGTCCTTCATTTACGAGATTGGCTGGGTCCGCTTGCTGAATCAGGCGCTCGGCACCACGATCCATTCGTTCGAACTGATGCTGGCAGCCTTCATCCTCGGCCTGGCGTTCGGCGGGTTGTGGGTGCGCCGCAACGCCGCGCGCATCGTCGACGCCATCCGTTACGCGGCCTACGCGCAGGTCTTCATGGGCCTGGCCGCGTTCGTCTCGGTGGTGGTGCTGGGCCGGTCGTTCCATTGGGTCGGCTGGATGATGCAGTCGCTGTCGCGGACCGACAACGGATACACCTTGTTCAGCGCTGGCAGCGCGTTGATCTCGCTGCTGGTGATGTTCCCGGCCGCCTTCTTCGCTGGCATGACGCTGCCGCTCTTCACGCTGGCGCTCCTGCGGCGCGGGGGTGGCGAGAAGCAGATCGGCCGCGTGTATGCGACCAATACGCTGGGTGCCATCATCGGCGTGCTGGTGATGGTGCACGTCCTGATCCCGTTGATGGGCGTTCGCCTATCGATCATTTTCGCGGGTGTTGCGGATGCGGTGCTGGGCCTGTACCTGTTGCACGCGATCAGCCCCAAGCCCCGCTCGCTGGGCCTTGTGTTGGCGAGTGTCGCGACGCTCGTGGTCGGCGGCGCCACCCTGGTATGGGGGCAGCACGATCCACGTGCGTTGGTCGCCGGTGTTTTCCGTACCGCACGCGCAACGGTTTCGGATCAAGTGAAGATTCTCTACTTGCATGACGGTAAGACCGCCACGGTTTCGAGCTCCGTGGGCCCGGACGGTATCGTCAACATCTCTACGAACGGCAAGCCCGATGCTTCTCTGATCCCGGACATGGCGGGAGCGACCACCGCGGATGAGGTCACGATGATCATGGCCGGCGCGCTGCCGCTGGTGATGCATCCCAAGCCCGAGGAGATCGCGGTGATCGGCTGGGGATCGGGCCTGACGACGCATACGTTGTTGGGTAGCTCGGTGCCGAAGGAAGTCCACACGATCGAGATCGAGCAGTCGATGCACGACGCGGCGCGCAATTTCGGAACGCGTGTCGCTAGAGCGTACGACGATCCGCGCTCGAAGCTCCACATCGACGACGCGCGCACTTACTTCTCGATGGGCAACAAGAAGTTTGACGTCATCGTGTCCGAGCCTTCGAATCCGTGGGTCAGTGGCGTCGCAAGCCTGTTCACCGTGGAGTTCTACGACTTCCTTCGTCGTCACCTGAAGCAGGACGGCATGCTGGTGCAATGGGTGCAGGCCTACGAGCTCAACGACGAGCTTCTGGGTACGATGATCGCCGCGTTGGTCCAGGTGTTTCCGGATAGCGATCTGTATGTCACCAACGCAGGCGACTTCTTGATCCTGGCGCGCACGGGCAAGTCCTCAGAGCCCAACTGGTCGGCGATCATGCAGGGGCCGTTGATGCAGGAGCTTCCGCGTGTGGGTCTGCGCTCGCCGCAAGAGTTCGCAATGCGGCGGATCGGCGGCCCGGAAGTGCTGGCAAATTTTGTGCGCGTCGCGGGGGCGGGACCTCACTCGGACTTCTTCCCGGTCGTGTCGTTGAACGCGCCGAAGAGTCGCTTCAAGCAGGAGTCCGCACTATCGTTGCTGGACCTTGTAGATAGCGGCATGCCTGTTCTGGAGGTTCTGGATGGCAGGCGGGAGGTATCCGCCGACCTGAGTCAGTACGACGTTCACTCACGCTTTGCAAAGTCGAAGCGGGCCGCGCTAGCGGTGCGCGAGACGTTGCTGCAGCGAAAGCCGGCGACGGCATTGTTCGGTGACGACCCCAGCCTGCTGCCGCAGGCCATGGCTTTGCTGCAACAGTCTGCGCAGCCTGTGCCGGAGCAGGATCTGCTGCTATGGACGCGACTCGCATCGTCGATCGCCGAGGGCACGTTGGCGCAGCTGCCTGCGGAAGAGCAGGTCGGCGTCTGGATATCGCCCGCATGGATCGCCCGCGAGGGGCAGCCTCAGGCAGTGCTCGATGTGCTGGATGCGCTGGCGGCGGGCGCTGCACGTGATTGGGAGCGAGTGTTACCCGCTGCGGTCAAGGTGTTGACTTATTCAGATGAGCAAGTCAGCCCTTTCCTTAAGGAGCAGATGCTCGTTCTTGCGCAGCTCGGCGCTTTGGCTCAAGGCGATGCCGCGCAGGCGACCGCGTTGAGCAAGCAGTACGAAGAAACGTTGCCGCCATCCCCGCGCCTGATGTACGTGCGTCGTTACCTTGATGTGTGGCAGCGCGCGCTTTCGACCGGTGCGGCGAGGCAATCCTCAGCGCGCTGACGCTTACCGAGAGCGTAACCAGGCATCCCGGCCGGGATGCCTGGTCGCCTACTCCATCCCCAGCTTCTTCAGCTTGTAGCGCAGCGCCCGGAAGGTAATGCCAAGCTGGGCGGCGGCCTTGGTCTTGTTCCAGCGGTTTTCTTCCAGAGCCTTCTGGATGGCGGCGCGTTCGAGTTGCTCAATGTAGTCGGGCAGGGCGCCTGCGGCGGGGTCTACGTCCACGGCGCCGGGGGCGTCGCGGATGACTTCGCCGGGACTGAAATCGACGCCGAACTTCTTGCCGGCCGGGGCCTGGGGTAGGTACAGGTCGTCGATCTCGATGCTGTGGCCTTCGGACATGGCGAGGGCGCGCTCGAGGATGTTCTCCAACTCGCGCACGTTGCCGGGGAAGGCATAGCGGCCCAATGCCTCCATCGCCTCGGGCGATACCGAGGGCGACATCCGACCATGCTGGTTGGCCAGGCGTTCGAGAATCGCGCTGGTCAGCTGGGCCAGGTCGCCGGTGCGCTCACGCAGCGGCGGCACCCGCAACTCGATCACGTTGATGCGGTAGTACAGGTCGTGGCGGAAGCGACCGTCGGCCGCCAGCTCGCCGAGGTCCTTGTGGGTGGCCGACAGGATGCGGACGTCCACCTGCACTTCGCTGGACGCACCCACCGGGCGGATGGCCTTCTCCTGGATCGCGCGCAGCAGCTTGACCTGCATCGGCAGCGGCAGTTCGGCGACCTCGTCGAGGAAGAGGGTTCCGCCGTTGGCCGCCTGGAACAAGCCCTGCTTGTCGGCATGCGCGCCGGTGAAGCTGCCTTTCTTGTGGCCGAAGAACTCGCTTTCCATCAACTCGGCGGGGATGGCGCCGCAGTTCACCGGCACGAACGGGCCCGACGCGCGCGCGCCCTGCTCGTGGATGGTGCGGGCAACGAGCTCCTTGCCGGTGCCGGACTCGCCCATGATGTAGACGGGCGCCTGGCTGCGGGCGACCTTGCCGATCGTTTCGCGCAGGGACGCCATGGCGGCAGAGTTGCCCAGCAAGCGGCTGGCCTGCTCCGGCGGGGGAGGCGGGGGCGGGGCGCGCTCGGCGTTGTTGAGTTCCAGTGCGTGCTTCACCAGGCCGCGCAGCACGGCCAGGTCGACCGGCTTGCTGACGAAGTCGAAGGCGCCAGCTTTCAGGGCCTCGACTGCCAGCTCGATATTGCCGAAGGCGGTAATCATCGCCACCGGCGTATTCGGATAGTTGCGCGAAATCTCGCCCACCAGATCGATGCCGTTGCCGTCGGGCAGGCGCATGTCGGTGAAGCAGAGATCGTAGGTATTGCGGGTCAGCAATTCGCGGGCTTCGCCCACGTTGGCTGCGGTGTCGATGCGCAGGCCCATGCGGCCCAGCGTCAGCGTCAGCAGCTCACGAATATCGCGTTCGTCGTCGACGATCAGGGCGCTACGGCTTTGATTCATGCATCCCCCTCATGCCCCTGTACGGCCAGTGTAACGGCTGAATGTTAATCATGATAGGCGAGCGCCGCGGGGCGTCCCGCTCAGGCCGGCAACAATGCGTGCGGACCTGGGAGGGTGATGCGGAAGCAACTGCCGCCGCCGGGTACGGGTACGTACTCCAGCGTGGCTTGGTTGGCACGGCACAGTTCGCGCGCAATGTAGAGGCCCAGCCCGGTACCGTGCTCGGAGGTGGTGAAGAAAGGGCGGAACAACTGGGCGGCCACCGCCTCCGGGATGCCCGGGCCGCGGTCCATCACGTCGATGGTCGGCCGACCCTCCGCGTTGAACACCCGCAGGCGCACCCGCGCCGATTCGCCCGGCAGGCGGCCGTAGTTGAGTGCGTTCTGCACCAGCACGGTGACGACCTGCTGCAGATGGCGGGGATCGACCAGCGCGGGAACCGGCCGGGCGCCGATGATGGGCTCCAGCGTATCGGTCTCGATCGACAGGGTCTGCTGGTACTCGTCGACGAAGCGGCGGACGAAGCTGTTGAGGTCCACGTGCTCCGGCGTCGCGCGTTCCCGGCGGGCCAGGCCCAGCACGCTTTCGACGATGCCGTTGGTGCGCTGGCATTGCTGGTGAATGATCTGCAGCAGGCGACGGTCGCCGTCGGTGACTTGCTGGGATTCCTCCAGCAGCTGCACGGCATAGTTGATCGCAGCTAGGGGGTTGCGGATTTCGTGCGCGAGGCTGGCCGAGAAGCGGCCGAGGGCCGCCAGGGTCAGGGACTCGGCGCGGCGGGAGACTACGGTGGCATCGTCCAGGAAGATCAGTGAAGTCTCGCTGTCCGCCAGCAGGCGGGCGAATCGGGGCTGGACCTCCGGTTGCTCCGGCGATAGTTGCATCGGCGATTCGTCCGTCTGCCAGCCATTGCGCCAGCGCTGCAGGCGACGGGCAAGCTCGGGCGCGGCGTGCAGCAGCGAAACGCCTTTCCCGTCCGTGCCCTGGCCATCGGCTCCATCGCCCAGCAGCAAGCTCGCGGCTTCGTTGGCCAGCTTGATGTGGTTGTCGGCATCGACCACCAGCACGCCGGTGCGCATGCGCCGGATGATGAGTTCGTTGACTTCGAACAGGTTGGCGACTTCCTCGCCGCGCTTGTCCGCCAATGCCTGGCTCGTCCGCGCTTTCTGGCCGGCCTGATGGGCCAGGTAGGCCAGCGCCAGATAACTGACCGCGAACATGATGACCTCGGCCACCGAGCGGCTCGTCGTGCTGTCGTGGGACAGGGTGAAGAAGTACTCGCCGAACAGCGCCGCGATCGCGATCAGCGCCACCAGCAATGCCATCCGCGTGGAGGGTAGGAGCAGGGCTGCCGCCGATACGTTGAACAGCAGCATCATCGCGATGCCGGCGGTGGCGCCGGGCAGGGCATGGGTCGCCAGGGCGGCGGCCGCGACATCGATGCAGACGCTCGCAAAGACGATCCACGTCAACCAGCCGACGTTGCGGCCCACGAAGAACAGGACGAGGGCAAGGACCAGGTAGCCGATGGTGACGGCGGTGCCGAGCTCGGCGTGCCTGGGCTGGCCCAGCACTTCGCCGAGGGGGCTGAACAACAGTGCAGCCAGAATTCCCGCTTCCAGAAGCCGGTACAGCGCGAAGAAATACAGCTCGCGGCGCGGTACCGATTCGATGCGGGACAGGAGCGACTGGGCCTGGCGCAAACGCGTACTTCCCCTGTAGCGAGGCCCACAGTATAGGCATGACGGCCCCCGCATGGCCCAGCGAGTCCTTTTCCACCAAAGGCTTAGACCCGAGGTTTTGCGCCCCCCGCCCCGGTCGGCGACAATAGGGGGCTTGCCCACGACACTGCCCCTGGCACTGGCCGTGGGCGATGTCTTCTGTTCCCTACCCACGGTGACGCATGAATTTCCACGAATATCAGGCCAAGCAGCTGCTGGCCGAGTACGGCATCCCGGTCCCGGCCGGTAAAGTCGCCTCCACGGCGGACGAAGCGGTCGCAGCCGCCACGTCCCTCGGCAATGGCCCCTGGATGGTCAAGGCCCAGATCCACGCAGGCGGCCGCGGCAAGGCCGGCGGCGTCAAGTTCTGCAAGACCACCGACGATGTGAAGGCGGCTGCCGCCAAGATGCTCGGCACGAAGATGGCCACCTACCAGACCGCCGGCGTCGAGCTGCCGGTCAATCTGGTGCTGGTGACCACCGCCGGCGAGATCGTCAAAGAGCTGTACCTGTCGGTCCTGGTGGACCGCGGCACCCGCACCATCACCTACATCGCCTCGTCCGAGGGCGGCGTGGAGATCGAGCAGGTCGCGGCCGAGACGCCGGACAAGATCCACAGCCTCAATGTCGACTTCGTCGAAGGTGTGCAGCCGTACCAGGGCCGCGAGTTCGGCTTCAAGATGGGCCTGACCGCCAAGCAGGCCGGCCAGTTCGCCAACATCATGGTGAACCTGTACCGCATCTTCAACGAGAAGGACCTGGCGCTGGTCGAGATCAACCCGCTGGCGATCCTGGACGACGGCAACCTGTACGCGCTGGACGGCAAGTTCAACAGCGACGACAACGCCAGCTTCCGCCACAAGGACCTGGTCGCCATGCGCGACAAGAGCCAGGAAGACGAGACCGAAGTGCTGGCCTCGGAGATGGACATCAACTACGTGACCATGGACGGCAACATCGGCTGCATGGTCAACGGCGCCGGCCTGGCGATGGCCACCATGGACGTCATCAAGCTCAACGGCGGCGAGCCGGCGAACTTCCTCGACGTCGGCGGCGGCGCCAACAAGCAGCGCGTGATCGAGGCGTTCAAGCTGATCCTGTCTTCCGACAAGGTCGAGGGCATCTTCGTGAACATCTTCGGCGGCATCGTCCGCTGCGACATGATCGCCGAGGGCATCATCGCTGCGGTGAAGGAAGTGGGCGTCAAGGTGCCCGTCGTGGTCCGCCTGGAAGGCACGAACGTGGAAGAAGGCAAGCAGCTGCTGCGCGACAGCGGCATGGCCATCATCCCGGCCGACAACATCAACGACGGCGCCAAGAAGGTCGTTGAAGCGGTCAAGGCCGCCGCCTAATCCACGTCACCGAACCAGGAATCTTCCATGAGCGTTTTGATCAACAAGAACACGAAGGTGATCGTGCAGGGCTTCACCGGCCAGCAGGGCACCTTCCACGCCACCCAGATGATCGAGTACGGCACCCAGGTGGTCGGCGGCGTGACCCCGGGCAAGGGCGGCACGACCCACATCGACCTGCCGGTGTTCGACACCGTCGCCGATGCCGTCAAGAGCACCGGCGCCGATGCGTCCGTCATCTACGTGCCGCCGCCGTTCGCGGCCGACGCCATCCTCGAAGCGGCTGCGGCCGGCATCAAGGTCATCGTCTGCATCACCGAAGGCATCCCGGTGCTGGACATGCTGCGGGTCAAGAACGTGCTGACGCGTGCCCATCCGGACACGGTGCTGGTCGGCCCGAACTGCCCGGGCGTGATCACGCCGGGCGAGTGCAAGATCGGCATCATGCCGGGCCACATCCACATGCCCGGCAAGATCGGCATCGTCTCGCGCTCGGGCACGCTGACCTATGAAGCGGTCAAGCAGACCACCGAAGTGGGCCTGGGCCAGTCGACCTGCATCGGCATCGGCGGCGACCCGATCAACGGCCTGAACTTCGTCGACTGCCTGAAGCTGTTCAACGAAGACCCGCAGACCGAAGGCATCATCATGGTCGGCGAGATCGGCGGCGACGCCGAGGAAGCCGGCGCCGAGTACATCAAGCAGTTCGTCAAGAAGCCGGTCGTGGGCTTCATTGCCGGCGCGTCGGCCCCGGCCGGCAAGCGCATGGGCCATGCCGGTGCGATCGCCAGCGGCGGCAAGGGCACGGCGGAAGGCAAGTTCGCCGCCATGGAAGCCGCCGGCGTCACCACGGTGCGTTCGCCGGGCGACCTGGGTGCGGCCATCGCGGCCCGCCTGAAGAAGTAAGGCCAGCCGCCACCGGCCTCGCAGAAAGCCGCCTCCGGGCGGCTTTCTGCGTTTTCCGGCTCCTTAAACCTTCCCGCACGAACGGGCATCGTAGTCAGTATGCTGAATGCAACCGTCATGGAACCCATCGCCGACAGCCCCTCGCCGGATGCGGCCGCCGCCGTGGACATCGCGTTAGCGCGGTCTGCCGCGGGCGGCGACACCCAAGCCTTCGAGGCGCTCTATCGTCGCCACGCCGGACGCGTGCACGGCGTCATCCAACGTCTGGTGGGCTTCCACGGCGTCCGTGCGGAGGACCTGACCCAGGAAGCTTTCGTGCGAGCGTGGCAGGCGCTGCCGGCCTTCCGGTTCGAAAGCGCCTTTGGCACCTGGCTGCATCGGCTGGCCGTGAATACCGCGCTGATGGAGTTGCGCAGCCGCCGCAACGGTCCCCGCTTCGACGAGGACGAGGACGCCATCGAGGGACTGGGCCTGGCCGACAGTGCGGGGCAGACCACGGCCCTGTCGATGGACCTGGAGCGGGCCGTCGCCACCCTGCCGCCGCGCGCCCGCGCAGTCCTGGTCCTGTACGACGTCGAAGGCTGGAAGCACGAAGAGATCGCCGCCGAGCTGGGCATGGCGGTAGGCAGTTCGAAGGCCCAGTTGCACCGTGCGCGGCACTTGCTGCGCGAGCGCTTAGGAGTACACGCATGAATCCCCACGATCCCACTTCGCCGTCCGATGACGCATTGCGCTGGCAATTGCGCGCGCTGCGCCAGGACACGCCGCCAACGCGCGACCTGTGGCCCGACATCGCCGCGCGACTGGCATCGGCACCCCAGCACGCCGCCGCACCGAAGCGACGGGCGCTGGCACCGTTCGCGCTGGCCGCCTCAGTGCTGTTGGCCGTTACCGTGACGTGGCAGCTGCAGCGTACGCCTACCGGCGATGCGGTGATCCAGCGCGAGGCTGCCGCCCTGACCCGCGACTACACCGGCGCGCTCGCGCAGTTGGATGTGCAGGCCAAGGGTTCGCCCGAGTATGCCCCGGCGCTGCATGCGCTGGATGAGAGCGCGGCCGAGATCCGCCATGCCATCGCCACCGATCCCAACGCGCGCTTCCTGCTTGACCAACTGCGCCGTACCTACGCCCGTCGCCTGGTGTTGACCCAGCGCGCGGCCATGACCTGAGGAGTTCCCCATGCGTACGACACTTTCCTTCTCCCTGCTGCTGGCGATGGCGCTGGTTGCGCCCACGGCACTCGCCCAGACCGCCATCAACGAGACCCGCCCGTTGGATGCGCGCGGCCGCGTGGACATCAGCAACCTCAAGGGCCGCATCGAAGTGCGCGGCTGGGAGCGCAACGAAGTGCAGGTTACCGGCACGCTCGGCAAGGGCGTGGAGAAATTGGACATCGACGGTTCTGGCCCGCAGGTCAGCATCGAGGTGCGCTACCCGAAGAACAACGGCTGGGGCGGCGAAAAGACCGGTCCGACCGATCTGGTGGTGATGGTGCCGCTGCGTGCCGATCTGGATGTCGAGTCTGTGGCCGCCGATGTGCATGTAACCGGACTGGCGTCCAGCGAGCTGTCCATCAGCACGGTGAGCGGCAACGTCGTGGCCGCCGCCGCCCCGCGAAAGGCCGACGTTGAGACCGTAAGCGGCAATGCCACCCTGACGCTCAACAGCGACGATGTCGATGTCGCCACCGTGAGCGGTTCGATCTTGCTGCGTGGCCGCCTTGCCGGCGAGATCGACGCAGAGACGGTGTCCGGACGTATCGAAGTGATCGTCAACGGCGAGAAAGTCCGCGACTTGGGCGCAAGCACGGTCAGTGGTCGCGTGGAGGTCAGCACCGACGTGGCGCCTGCAGGCGAGATCAGCATGGAATCCGTCAGTGGCGACCTGATCCTTCGCCTGCCGAAGAACGTGTCCGCGCAGGTGAGCGGAGAGAGTTTCAGCGGCTCGCTCAAGGCGACAGGTGTGACCATCGAAAAGCGTCGTGGGCCCGGATCGAGCTTCACGACGCGCTACGGCGATGGGAGCGCGCGCGTGAGTGTGGAGACGTTCTCCGGCAGCGCCGAAGTGCGAGTCGAGTAACACTCAGAACGTCATCGGAATCTGACGGGGCCGCGACACCGCATCGCGGCCCCGTTGCGTTTTATGAATAGGCGTCCTCGCCTCGCAAATGGGATCCGCCCGACGTGCGGCATGTCAGCTCCACTTTCGTTGCACTCGAAACTGTTTCGCAAGTAACTGATATGGCAAGAAAAAACGCTTTTTTCTCAGAAAATCAGCGGGTTCTTTTCATCGCCGTAAAATTTACGTTATCCTTCGGACACCAGTCGCTGTCATTCATGCGTCTGAACCATTGGCCTGGGCCGCGAGGCTTTGGCTTTACTGATGAACATTTGGAGAGAGAGCCTCTAATGACTAACCTCAAGAAGCTGCCCAACGCGATCAAGTTTGCGTTGTTCGCCAGCGCCGCCTCGCTGGCTACGGGCAATGCGTTCGCCCAGGAAGCTGCCAGCAGCGATACCGAAGCCAAGACCCTGGATCGCATCGAGGTCACCGGCTCCCGCCTGAAGCGCGCCGACATCGAAGGCGCTGTGCCGGTCATCGTGATCGACCGCGCCAGCATCGACGCTTCCGGCGACGTGTCCGTGGCCGACGTGCTGCGTGACAGCACCTTCGCTTCGTTCGGTAACTTCAAGCCGCAGTCGGGCAGCTCCGCTCAGTCGCTGGCGAGCATCGACCTGCGTGGTCTGGGTTCGGGCCGTACGCTGGTGCTGATCGACGGCCGCCGTGCCCCGACCAACCCGATGTCGGCTTCGTCCGGTACGGACGTCAACGCCATCCCGCTGGCTGCTGTTGAGCGCATCGAAATCCTGTCCGACGGCGCCTCGGCCGTGTACGGCTCCGACGCGATCGGCGGCGTGGTCAACATCATCCTGCGCAAGGACTTCAACGGCGCCGAGCTGCGTTACGGCAAGGGCCAGACCAAGGTCACCGGTGGTGATCTGGAAGACGCCTCCGCCGTGTTCGGTGTGTCCAGCGACCGTGGTCGCCTGGTCGGCGGCGCGTCCAAGTCCAGCCGCGGCATGGTCTTCACGCGTGACCAGATCGGTGGCCAGACGCTCGGCGTCTCCATCTACGGCAACAACGTCTACAACCCGAACACCCGCACCGTCGGCGCCGTTCCGGGCTTCGACTGCACCGGCACGTTCTGGGCGCAGCCGAACGGCCGTTGCTCGTTCGACTTCAACTCGGTCGCCGCCAACGAAGCCTCGGTGGACAACACCTCGGTCTTCGCCTTCGGCGAGTACCAGATCAACGACGACTGGAACGTCTACCTCAGCGCCACCAACACCCGCGTCGAGTCGTTCGGCCGTTATGCGCCGGTCCCGGGTCTGGTGTGGGCGTCGGAAGGCACCTCGCAGGACCTGTGGGTGGGCGATGGTCGTCCGACCTACTACTACCACCGCTTCGCTGCGGCCGGTAACCGCGACAACTTCACCACCGCCAACAACGCGGACTTCCTGGTGGGCTTCCAGGGCCAGCTGACCGACAAGATCGCCGTCGAGTTCGGTGCCCGTCGCACCAACTACAAGTACAACGAACTGGGTTACGGCTACATCATCCAGAGCCTGGCCAACCAGCAGATCGACGCCGGTAACTACCTGCTGACCGACCCCTTCGGTGCCAGCCAGCAGACGCTGGACTCGTTCACCGCCACGATCGGCCGCGACTCCTTCTTCAAGACGAAGGAATGGTTCGGTAACGTCTCGTTCGACCTGTTCGAAATGGGCGGCGGCATCTCCAACGCCATCGTCGGTGCCGAATACCGCGAAGAGCAGTACCAGGACATCTACGACTCGCTGTCGCGCGCTGGCGTGGTGCTGGGTTCGTCGGGTGGTTCGTCGGCCGGTGGCCGCGAAGTCTCCTCGGCTTACTTCGAGTGGCTGTTCCCGTTCACCAGCTCGTTCGACGTGACCGTCGCCGGTCGCTACGACAAGTACAGCGACTACGGCAACGATTTCTCGCCGAAGGTCGCTGCGCGCTGGCAGCCGCTGGATAACCTGACCTTCCGTGGTTCGTACGGCCAGGGCTTCCGCGCCCCGGGTCTGGATATCCTGACCGCCGCCCGTTCGTTCTCGGCCGAGCCGGTGCAAGATCCCGCCAGCTGCGTGTTCGCCGGCCTGAACGCCGACTGCACCAACGGCGGTGGCGTCCCGCAGTCCGTGCAGGTCGACACGTTCTTCATCGCCAACCCGGGCCTGTCGTCCGAGCAGTCCACGCAGTGGAGCCTGGGCGTGGTGTATGACCCGGTCGACTGGCTGGACCTGTCGCTGGACTACTACAACATCGAGGTCGAGGACAACATCTCGCAGATCTCGGCGCAGGACATCATCAACAGCGATCTGGATCCGGACACCTACGGCGCCATCCCGGCCGGCCTGAGCATCACGCGTGACCCGGTCACCGGTCGCGTGCTGGAGATCATCGCGGGTTACGGCAACGTGGGTACGCTGAAGACCGACGGTTACGACTTCCGCGCTAACACCGATTTCGACTTCGGTGGCGCCGGCAAGCTGAAGAACCGCCTGTCGGTTTCGTACATCAACAAGTACGAGATCACCGACGTCAGCGGCACGATCGACTACGCCGGCCGCCTCGGTACGCCGGACCTGCGCGCCAACCTGCAGAACGAGTGGTCGCTGGGTGACTTCAGCGCGATCTGGGGCATCAACTACATCGACGGTCAGCAGACCCCCGGCGGCTTCGGCGTCGGCGGCTACGCGACCAACGATCTGCAGCTGTCCTGGAAGGCCCCGTGGAACGCAACCATCGCTGTTGGTGCCACCAACATCGGTGACCGTTATCCGGAGCTGGTCGCCTATGACGGCCGTCCGTGGAACTTCTACCTGTACGATGCGTACGGTCGCACCACCTACATCCGCTACACGCAGCAGTTCTGATAAAGCTGTAGTACGGTGTTTTGGAAGGCCCCGGAAACGGGGCCTTCTTTTTTTGGGGAGTAAGGGAGACGTGTCGCGCCCGAAGTGTCAGCATGCGTCCTTGATCGGAGGTCTACGATGAGCAGTGATGGCGAAGCCACCCGTAGGCAAGCGTGGACGGCGTACTGGGCAAGTGGTCGCCTCCACTCCTGCGCGGACGCGTCCGATCGGAATTACGAGGGTGCCATAGGTGAGTTCTGGCGCTCGCACTTTTCCCAAGGTGCGGGAGGAACGAGAATCCTTGACGTCGCTACCGGCAATGGGCCGCTTCCGTCGTTGATGCACGACCTGCTCGGCGATGCCGTCGAGATTGATGCCGTCGATCTGTCCACCGTTGCGCCTGCCTGGCACGACCCCGTCCTCCATGCGCGCATCCAATTCCATTCCGGCGTGCGTATCGAAGCGTTGCCATTCGGCGACGCCAGTTTCGATCAGGTCGTCAGTCAGTACGGATTCGAGTACGCGGATCGCGAAGCTGCGCTGGCTGAGTGCGATCGTGTGGCGCGTCCCAACGCGCGTATCGCATTGGTGATGCATCACACGGAGTCGGTGCTGATGAAAGTCGGGCGTGAGGAACTGGAGCACCATGCATGGCTGCGCACCGAAGAAGGACTTCTTGTGGCGGCCTCGAACGTGGTTCCCTTTATCGCCCGCATTCGAGAGGGGGCTACCCCGACGAGCGCTGCCAGGGCGGCGCGCGGTTTCTACAATCAAGCCATGGCTGTGCTGGCGCAGCGTGCGGCGGTCTCTGTGGCGCCCGATCTACTGCTGGAGGCGCGCGACGCGATCCATCGTCTGGTAGCGAGTGTCGGGCGAGATCCGTCGCCTGCGATCCATGCGCTGCAGGCGTATGCAGCGGAACTGGACGACGCTCGGCTGCGCACAGCGGAAATGGTGGATCACGCGCTTGATGACGCGGCGCTGGAGGAATTGAGTCGCCGCTTCTCCGTGCTTAGGCCCGATGCAGAAATTTCGTCATGCGTGCTCCGTCAAGCCGAAGGCATCGTGGGTTGGGCTTGGGTAGCCGGTCCATCGGACATGGCGGGATAGGTATCCGGCTCCAGGACGTCGAGCAGTGGCCCGAGATACGCCTCGTAGTGCCGCCAGCGACCGATAGAGCGGGTATAGATCGGTTGCTTGACCTGCCAGCGACTCGGCGTCTGCACGCCGCGCTCGTTCTGATGGAACTCCAGGCAGGCTGGATCCCAGGGCAGGCCGGCAAAATCGATGATCGTGCGGGCCCAGGGTTCCGGATCGCGCGCTAAGTCCTCGTAGGTCAATTCGAGGATCGGCAATGGAACCGAATTCTGCCAGTGCCGCATCAGTCGCGTCTGGAAATTGATGTAGTGTCCGATCGCGCCCAAGTCGTTCGCCAGGCGTTCCTCAAGCGCGAAGTTCTCGCTGTACACCGATACCGCGATGTCGCGGGGATCGCGCCGGCACCAGACGATCCTCGCGTTCGGAAATAGCAGCGAGATCAGCCCGAGCTCATGGAAGTTCAAGGGTAGCTTGTCGACCAAGCGTAGCGCGTGTTCCGGTGCACCGCGGGTGGCGGCCCGCAGGTAGCGCTGGCTGGCTGCCTCCAGCGCATCGTGGCTCAAGGTCTCTACGCATTCGGGCCAGGTCGCGCCGGGGCCGATACTCCCGGGGAGATTGCGCACGATGAGGCCGATGTCCGGTAGCTCACCGCAGCCGAATCCGGACGGATGCGCGGCGAGAATCTGCTCGGTCAGCGTCGTGCCGCTACGCGGCATGCCTACGATGAACAAAGGGCGAGGGTCGGGATTACCTGGCCAGCGACCATGAATCGCCTGCAGCCGCTCTGCTGTCAACGTCTCCATCATCGTGACGATCTGTCGACCGAACGTGTCCAGGTTAGCGGGCCCAACCATGCGCTGCCGCGCATCGTTGGCTTGCCGCCAGCACTGCATCGCATCGGTATAGCGTTTGCGGCCGTCCATGACCTTGCCCAGTTCGTAGCCCAGTAGGGCGCGATCCGGGTCGGGTAACGCCGGGTCGTCCAGTAACCTCTCCGCGTGCTCGACCAAAGTATCGTCCGCTTTGGCGCGATCCAGTCCAAGCAGACCGCTCAGCGGGAATGCCCAGCCGGGCCGCACCAGCAGCGCATCGTGATATGCCTGCCTTGCGGCGTCGCGATCGCCCTGATCCTCGGCAGTCTGCGCGAGTGCGACCAGCACATCGCTCGGATCTTCGGCCGTGATCGCAGCAGAGGCCAGCAGTGCCCTCGCTTCCTCGTGACGTCCCAGACGATTGAACGTCTCCGCCAGCCGGAGCGCCGTGCGGGGCTCGCCTGGCCGCGCATCGTTCAAGGCTTGCAGCAGCGGAAGCGCATCGTCCGGATATCCTGCATGGAACTCCGACTCGGCGAGTGTCTCCAGGATGCGCACGTGACCGGGCGCCAGCGCATGCGCTTCGCGGAGTGGCGCCAACGCTTCCGCGTGCCTTCCGAGACGTTGCAGAGTGACGCCCAACAGGCGGCGCCCTTCGGCGTTCTGCGGCTGTGCAAGCAGGCTTGCACGGAAGTGCACCACGGCTTCTACATGACGACCCTGATGGGCGAGCAGGCAGGCGAACTGGAATCGTAGTTCGTCGTCATTGGGTGCGAGTTCCACGGCACGCGCCATCGCTGCAAGGGCGAGCGTTGCGTTGCCGAGACGCAAGGCGGCGTGCGCCACGAAGCGCTGAAGCGTCGGATCGTGTCCTTCGGACGAGGAGGCTTGTTCGAGCCAATATAGAGCGGTATCGACCTGACCCGCGCGCTCGGCGGCGACTGCCTGATGGATGGCCGCAGCGGCCGAGCCTTGCTTGTTCATCTCGTCGAGGTCGCCAACACAGCCCTTATTGTCTTACAGCGACACGGGCCAGGTGGAGAAATCCACCGTAGACGGCAGACATCGCGCGAATGAGGATCAGAGATCCTGTTCGTACCGCACGTAGGGCACGGTGCCTTCGTCGGCATTCTCGTTGGTCAGCGAGAAGGGGTTCTTGCCGCGGGTGATGACGTTTTCCGCGCCCACGGTCAGCTGGCCGCTCCATGGCGTGCGCCAGGTCAGACCCAGGCCCAGGCCTTCCCACTTGCCGGGCTGGCCGGGCACGTCGACGACACGGCCGATGATATTGGCACTGAAGGGGCCATAGCCGCCGCCCACGGTCAAGCTGCGGGTGTTCCAGCGGTCAGCGAAGGCGGGCAGGTCGGAGGCGGGCACGAGCGTGGCCTTGGCCACGGCGCCACCGATCGACACGAAGCCTTCGCGGCCGATGTTCTTCTGACCGAACACGGCCAGATCGTTCTGTTCAATGCGGCCGGTCGCGCGGCCCGAAGAGAGCCAAGCGGGCAGCGTATCGCGACCGGTGCCGGCCGACAGGCCCAACTTGCCGCCGGGGCGACTCAGCACCGCCGAGGCGCCTATCCGCTGGCTGTCCGTGTCGTCGTCGTCGTCGCCCAGCGTGGCGAGCATGCAGTGGCTGGCGAGGTTGCCGATGTTGCCGACCACACCTGCCTTGCGGTTGCAGACCAGACCGAGCGCGTCTCCGCTATCCAGACCGAAGGCGGTGGTCAACGTGTTGCGGCCCAGACGCCAGCGGGCGCCGGCCTCGGCCTCGCCGGTGGGCTCCAGCAGCAGTACCGCCTCGACCTTGCCGTCGTTGTTCCAGATGGGGAGGGCCGTGGCCTGAGGCTCCGCAATGGGCTTGCGCGGCGCCTTCTGCGCATGCGCATCCACCGCTACGCCGGAGGCGAGCAGCAGGGCAAGCGACAGTGTCAGGCTACGCAGGTTCATGGCTCGCTTCAGACTCCTAAGGACAACCCGGAGTTCCCCTCCCGAAGGGGAACTGATGCTATGCCGTTTATGTTTCTTTAACAAGTCCCCGGGGGCGGCTGCCCGACCGCCGGATCACTGCAAACGACCCGGCGCCTCCACATCGACCGGCGGCAGGCTGAAAAGTTCCGCGATCTGCGAGGGGGTGAACCGGTATTCCTGCCCACAGAACTCGCAACGGACTTCCGCCACGCCATCGGCCAGAGCGGCCGTTGCTTCTTCTTCCCCCAACGATTGCAGCATGCTCGCAACCCGCTCGCGGGAACAAGAGCATCCGAAGCGAACTGGGCTCTCTGTCAGGATTTGCGGGGCTTCCTCGTGGAACAGCCGGTGGAGCAGTTCCCGGGTGGGAACGGCTAGGAGCTCGGGCTCGCCCAGGGTCTCGAATAGGGCGCCGGCCCGGTTCCAGCCATCGGCGTCACCCTCGTCCCCAGGCAGCTTCTGGAGCATCAGACCGCTGGCGCGGCTCTCGTCGACGGCGAGCAGTAGGCGAGTCGGCAGTTGCTCGGACTGACGGAAGTAGTCCTCAAACGCCTCGGCCAGTCGGCTGGCCTGCAGGCCGACCAGGCTCTGGTAGCGCTGGGGCTCGCGCGGGTCTAGGCCGGGATTTTCGATGGTGATGGCCAGTAGGGCTTCTTCGCCAAGGTCCTGGAGATCGCGGGGCGCGTCCAGACCGTCCTGCACCTGGACGATGCCGCGCACCGTGCCTGTCGCCGTGCATTCGGCGAAGAGCGTGCGCAGGGCGCCCTGGCTGCGGAGCTGGATCGACAGGCGGCCGTCGACCTTGGTGTGTCCTGTGAACAGCGCGGCGGCGGCTACCGCTTCGCCGAGGAGTTCGCGCGCGGCGGCCGGGTAGTGGGCGCGGCCCGCGACGGTCTGCCAGGTCTCGTCCAGGCGGACCGCCACGCCGCGGACGCCGGCGGCAGGAAGCAGGAAGCGGGTCAGGGTGTCGAGGTCGGTGCTCACAGTTCTCCGAGGTCGGCGCCTTCGCCGTAGTAGGCCATGATGCCTTCCACGGTATGGGCGACCAGCTGCCTTTCCAAGTCGGTCAGCATCGGGTGCCAAACGTCGAAGATGAGGACCACGCGCAGCCGGTCGCTGAAGTTCCAGGCCTCGTGCTGGATGGTGTCGTCGAACATCACCAATTCGCCCGGTTTCCAAACGTGCGTTTCGCCGCCTACGCGCAGGGCGCAATCCGGCGGGATGATCAACGGCAGATGGACCGTCAGACGGGTATTGGTTGCGCCATTGTGGGGTGGGATGTGCGTGCCTGGCTTCAGGGCTGAAAAGAACGCGACCGGCGCCCGGTTGGAAATCGTGTTGAGCGGGGCATGCGTGAGCAGCGTCCCTTCAGTTCGCGGGCACAGGTCGGCCTGTGCGTCGATGCGTCGGCCGTTGCGCCAGAGGAAGTAGGCACCCCAGTCGAGCTTGCGGTCCAGCGTCGCGAACTGCCCCATGGGTTCGCCTGCAGGCGTTTGCACGTAGGGTTCGAACGAGCGCTGCTGAGCGAGCAGTCCCTCCAGCTCCGCCAGGATCTCGGGAAATGCGGATTCGACCCGTGGCACCCAGTCGTAGTCCTCGCGATGGAAGAATGGAATGGCAGGCAGGCGAGGGAAGGGGAGTGTCAACGGGCGCGCCGTCACGAAGGCACGACGTCCGGTCACGATATCCAGGCAATGCTCGAACCGCTCCAGTTCGCGCGGCGATCCCGTGCGCGTCGCGCCCTGCATGTGCGAGGTAAGGAAATCACGCAGCTGCGCCTGGTTGGCGCTGATCGCGGCATTGGCCTCGTTAATCAGGGCCTGCATATGAGGCGCCTGCATGAAGGCGGGCGGCATGTAGGACATGGCCGACGACCACGCAGAGGCGGACTCCCGTTCGCGCCCCAAGCCTTGCAATAGTCGCGCCTTCTCCACGTGAGCGCCCCACGCGGTGGGCTCCGCGTCGATGGCTTGCTTGATGGCGGTCAGCGCCTGGGTCCGATCGCCTCGGGCTGAGTGGACGCGCGACAGGTTGGCATACGCCATCGCCGGCTGCGGCGAGACGGCGGCGGCGCGTTCCAGGAAGCGCTGCGCGTCGGCCAGATCGCCCCGGGCCAAGTGGTACGTCCCCAGACCGTTGAGCGCGGGCGCCGTATCGGGGAATTGCTCCAGTGCCTTTCGCCAGCAGCCGGCCGCCTTCTCCGGCTGGTTCTGCTGGGACCACCAGTTCGCCTGCTCCAGCAACTGCTTCAGGGCGTCGGGCATGGCCGAGAGCGGCGGAGATGACATGGTGGCGAGACAAGAAGGGGCGGCAGGTCGCAGAATAACGAGAACTGAACACTTGGTGTCGGTAACTTGAATTACAGCAGCCCCGATGCTTCCCGCCCTCGTAAGGCCCGCCGCTGGTTTCGCTGGTTGCTGGCGGCCCCTTTTCTGTTCGCCGCCGCCAGCATCCTGCAGGTGGCGGTGCTGCGCTTCGTCGATCCGCCTTTTACGGCGTTCATGGCGGCACGCCAGATCGAGGCGTGGGGCGAAGGTGAATGGGGGCTCCGTCTGGCGCACGACTGGCGCGACTTGGACCAGATGGCGGCGAGCCTGCCGGTTTCGCTGGTGGCGGCCGAAGACCAGAACTTCGCCGCCCACCATGGCTTCGACCTGGCTGCCATCGAAAAGGCACAGGCCCACAACAAGCGGATGACGGCGCGCGCCGAGAAGCGCGGCCGTCCGGCCACGCGCCTGCGCGGTGCCAGCACGATCAGCCAGCAGGTCGCCAAGAACCTGTTCCTGTGGCAGGGCCAGAGCCGGGTGTCGCGCTGGGCGCGCAAGGGCCTGGAGGTCTGGTACACGCTGCTGATCGAGACGCTCTGGCCGAAATCGCGCATTCTTGAGGTGTACGCCAACGTGGCTGAGTTCGGTAACGGCGTATACGGTGGCCAGGCGGCGGCCGTGCGTTTCTTCAACAAGGATGCGGCGCGCCTGACACCCGCCGAGAGCGCCCGCCTCGCGGCGGTGCTCCCGGCGCCCCGGCGCTACAACGCCGCGAACCCGGGCCCCTACGTGCAACGCCGTGCGCGCTGGATCCAGCGACAGGTGGGGCAGTTGGGTGGCAAGGCCTATCTGGAGAGCCTGTAACGCATGCAAGCGCCCCTGCTGACCGTCGTGATTGCCGCCTATAACGAAGCCCAGGCGATCCCGCTGCTGCAGCCGCGCATCGCGGCCACGCTGGATGCATTGCCGGGCATCGAGGGTCGCGTGCTGTACGTCGACGACGGCAGCCAGGACGGCACCTGGGCGGTGCTGCAGGCGCTGATGGCAGTCGATCCGCGCGTGTCCGCCCTGCGCCTGTCGCGCAACTTCGGCAAGGAGGCGGCGCTGACCGCAGGCCTGGATCGTGTGCAGGCCGGCGCTGCGCTGATCCTCGATGCCGATGGACAGGATCCGCCGGAACTGATCGGCGAGTTCGTACGCCAATGGCAGGCCGGGTACGACAACGTGCACGGCACGCGGGTAGAGCGTGACGGCGAAAGCTGGATCAAACGCAGCACCGCGCATGCGTTCTACCGCGTGATCGGGCGTCTCTCCAAGACGCCGATCCCCGCCGACACCGGCGACTTCCGGTTGCTGTCGCCACGTGCATTGGCCGCGCTACGCGAACTGCGCGAACGCCATCGCTTCATGAAAGGGCTGTTCGGCTGGGTCGGCTTCAACCAGATCGCCGTGCCCTATCACCGTGAGGCACGGGTAGCGGGGCGGAGCAGCTTCGGTTTCTGGAAGCTGTGGAATTTCGCCCTGGAAGGCATCACCAGCTTTTCCACTGCGCCGCTGCGCGTGGCGACCTACGTGGGCGTGATGACGGCGGTGCTCGCCTTCGCGTTCGCGATCTGGGTGGTGCTCAAAGCGCTGCTGTGGGGCGACCCGGTCGCCGGCTGGCCGACGATGATGACGGTGATCCTGTTCCTGGGCGGCATGCAGCTGGTCGCGTTGGGATTGATCGGCGAATACCTGGGGCGCTTGTACGAGGAGTCCAAGCAGCGGCCGCTGTACCTGGTGGATACGTGGCAACCCGGGGCGGCAGGAGTATCCTTGCCTGCACCAGACCGACCCGCTCCCCACCCCGGAGATCGCCATGCGCACGGTTCGTCATTTGCTGGGGTCCAAGACCCCTGAAGTCTTCGCGGTATCTCCCGACGCCTCCGTCCTGGACGCCATCAAGCTGATGGCGGAGAAAGGCGTGGGCGCCGTGCTGGCCATGCAGGGGCCGCGACTGTGCGGCATCGTGTCCGAGCGTGACTATGCGCGAAAGGTCGTGCTGCAGGGGCGGTCGTCGTCCAACACCCCGGTGCGCGACATCATGACGGCGAAGGTCGTCACCGTCGGTCCCGACGACACCGTCGACCACTGCATGCAGGTGGTCACCACGCACCGGATCCGCCATCTGCCGGTGAGCGAGGGCGATGCCATCGTGGGGGTGATCTCGATCGGCGACCTGGTCAAGGCGGTCATCGAAGACCAGCAGGTGGAACTCGACCAGCTTCAACGCTACATCGCCGGCTGAGCGACACGGCTACTTCGCGTACTGCCCGCCACAGCCGCTGTCTTCGCCAGGGCCTACTTCGATCGTCGCCAGCAATGCAGCGGGCGGAGTGATGCTCGCCAGCACGAGCGCCGTGGCGCCGCGCAGGCCGAGGCGTTTGAAGTCCGGCCGGAACGACGGGTCTTTGAACGTGCCGCCAATGATCAATGGCGAGCGCAGCGCGAAGATGCTGCGGTCCTTGGGTCGCGGCTTCAGTTCCAGGTCCAGCGCTTCTTCCTTCAAGCTGACCTGGCCCTTGCCAACGATGATCGTGTCGGTGGTGTCGAAGGCCAGCGTGCGCGTCTGCATCACGCCATCCTTCACCGCGAAATCGCCGAACGCGCACCGCACCGCCACCGTCTTGTCTTTCGTCAGCAGGAACTTCAGCGCTTCGGCGATATCCAGGCCGGCGAGTTCCATCAGCAGGTTGCTGACCTGGCCGCGCCCCATGCCCAGGGCGATGTCGCCATTCGCGCTGCCGAGGATGCCGGCGATCGAGTTGCCGGTGCCGGTGAGCGATACGTTGCCGCCAATCCGGCCGATCGCGCTCTGGGTCAGCTGCGCGGTGGGGAACAGCTTGCCGAGGTCGAGGCCACGCACGGCGATGTCGGCCCGCGTGCGGATCACGTCGCTGCGGGCGTCCATGCGGATCGTCGAACGGATGTCGCCTTGCGCCACGCCGAAATTCAGCGGTTCCAGGCGCAGCAGTCCGGCGTCCAGCAACAGGTGCGCATCCATGTCGTCGATGGGCAGCTTCGGCGCATTGATGCGGTGCGCCTTCCAGCGAACGTCGGCATCCATCGCGCGCAGCTTGGTCAGATCGTAGGGCGTGTCCGGCAGCACGCGTGCGTCGACGGCGAGTTCGGCGGCCTCCTTGCGCTGTTCCGCATTGCTCGCCTCAGAACCGCCGGTTTGCGGTGGCGCGCCAACGAAACCGGCCAAGTCATCGAAGTCCAGACGCTTGGAGATCAGATTCGCTTTCAGCAACGGACGGTCACGGCCCACGGTGACGCTGGCCGATCCACCCAAGTCGCTGTCGCCGACGATGCCGTTGAAGGCGTCGTAGTGCCACGTGTTGCCGTCGCGGGTGAAGCGGCCGTCCAAGCGGTAGGGCGGCGAGGAGGGCGTCGCCACACCGATCAGCGGGAACAGGTCTTCCATGTTCTGGCCTGCGAGCATCAGACGCAGGTCGAAGTCGCGCAGCCGGAAGGGATCGAGCACCGTGCCACGCGCGTGTGCCCGCGTGGGACCGGCGGTCGCACGCAGATCGATGCGGTACGGCTTGTCGGTCTGGCGCAGCGCCAGCGGCGACTCGACGCGTCCTGCGACGGTAAAGGCACTGCCGGCCCAGCGGCCTTTGCCCTTTACGTCCACCGACGGCGACGCGGCACCGTCGCCGGCGACGCTGTCCATCTGGATGTCGAGATCGGTACGCCGCTTGGGATCGACGAATACCAGTCGTCCGCCTTCGATCCACAGGCCGTCGTAGCGGAGACGGCTCTCGCCGCTGTTGTCGCCGAAAACCCAGTTGCCGGTGCCGTCGGGGCCGAACTCGAGGCGCAGCCGTGGCCGCGTCAGGCGGATGGACGTCAGGTGCGTTTGGCGGCGGAAGATCAGCGGCCACACCGCCACGCTCAACTCCGCGCGATCCGCCACGGCCATGGCCGGTGTCTTCGACCACGTCGCATTGCCGAAGCTCAGCGCATCGGCGCGGATCGTGGTCACGCGGCCGAGGTCGACATCGAGATTGCCGCCGATGTCGAATGCGCGCCCCGTCTTCCACGTCACGACGCGCTCGATCGGGCCGCGCAACCAATTCCATTCGAAAAGCAGGGCGCCGACCACGATGAGCGCAGCGAACATACCGAGCACCACGGCACGCGACCGCGAGAGCGGGCGCAGGGCGAAACGGCGGCGGGGGCGGAGCGCGTCGTTCATGGCCCCATGGTTGAAGCCCGTGCGTTCACGCGCCGCGAAATCGGCCGTCATCGGTTCATGTGCGGGACATGAACCTCGCGACGGCTTCACATGCGCGTCAGAGCACCTGCTTGGTCACGGCGACGAAGTGGCAGACGCTGCCGCCGATCACGAACAGATGCCAGATCGCATGCGAGTAGCGGATCGATTCGCGGTGATAGAAGAATGTGCCCAGCGTGTAGAACAGGCCGCCGGCGAACAGCCAACCGAGTGTCCAGCCATCGATCGATTGCAGCATCGGCTTGATCGCGACGACCACCAGCCACCCCATCGCGATGTAGATGATGGTGGACAGCAATTTGAAGCGGCCGGTGTAGAACAGCTTGAAGACCACGCCGGCGATGGCCAGCGTCCAGATCGCTGCGAACAAGCCCCAGCCCCAAGGCCCGCGCAGGCCGATCAGCGTGAAGGGCGTGTAGGTGCCGGCGATCAGCAGATAGATGGCGCAGTGGTCGAAGACCTTCAGGCGCCCCTTTGCCACCGGGTGCTGGATGGCGTGGTACAGCGTGGAGGCCGTGTAGAGCAGCAGCAGGGTGATGCCGAAGACGATCGAGGCACCCAGCTGCCAGCCGTCGCCGTAAATCGCGGCGAGGGTGATCAGGACGGCGCCACCGGCGAGCGCGGCGACCGCGCCCAGCCCGTGCGTGAGGGCGCTGGCGATTTCGTCGCGAAGGTCGACGAGGTGGTCGGCCCGCTTACGTGCGCGCAGGGACTGGAGGGAAGAGGAGCGGCTCATGCGGTCACGTTACCGCAATGCAGCACGAGGTGCATGACCGGCGCGTTCGCGGGTCAGCGGACAGAGGGCTTCCGGTAATGCCGGAGCCCTCTTCCGTGCGGGGCGTGGCGGATCAGATCGCCGCGGCCCCGCTCATCGCCGCCATGTCCGGACGGAACACGACGCAGACCACCAGGCCCACCAGGAACAGGATCAGCGGCACCTTGTTTTCGGCGAAGTTCTTGATGCCGTAATAGATGGTGTAGAAGCCGCAGATGAAGCACAGGATCGCCGCGACCGCGCCGTCCTTCTTGGCGGCATTGACGGTCATCCAGATGGCGCCCGCCAGCAGCAACAAAGCCCCTAGAAAATACATCCCTGATCTCCCCGAATATGGCCGCCGGATGGCGGCCCGGGAAGCGTAGCGGATCGGCGTGACGGGAGGAATCCTGGGGCGCGCGGCCGTTGCAAGCGTAACCAATGAAACGCCGGGTGCGGCGGCGGCTCAGCCCAGATCGACGCTGTGCGCGTGTTCTCGCGTGGCGAGGAACTGCACGTCCGGCGCGCGCTCCTGGGCCAGCTGCAGGTTGACCCGCGTCGGTGCCAGGTAGACCAGCTGGCCGGCCGCGTCCAGGGCGAGGTTCATCGCGTTCTTGTCGCGGAACTCTTCCAGCTTCTTCGCGTTGTCACAGCGGATCCAGCGCGCCGTGGCCACGCTGACGTTCTCGAACGAGGCGTCTACGCCGTACTCGTCCTTCAGCCGGTAGGCCACCACGTCGAACTGCAGCACACCGACCGCGCCCAGGATCAGGTCGTTGCTCATCAGCGGGCGGAAGAACTGGGTGGCGCCTTCCTCGCTCAGCTGCGCGAGGCCCTTCTGCAGCTGTTTGAGCTTCAGCGGATCGCGCAGGCGCGCACGGCGGAACAGCTCCGGCGCGAAGTTCGGGATGCCCGTGAACGACAGCGCCTCGCCCTCGGTGAACGTATCGCCGATGGAGATCGTGCCGTGGTTGTGAATGCCGATCACGTCGCCGGGATAGGCCTCGGCGGCGATTTCGCGATCGCTGGCCATGAAGGTCAGCGCGTTGGCCAGCTTCATGTCCTTGCCGCTGCGCACGTGGAAGGTCTTCATGCCCGCCTCGAAGCGGCCCGAGCACACGCGCATGAACGCCACGCGGTCGCGATGCTGCGGGTCCATGTTGGCCTGGATCTTGAAGACGAAACCGGTGAGCTTGTTCTCGTCGGGCTGCACTTCGCGGCCGGTGGTTTCGCGCGCCTGCGGCGACGGTGCGTGCTCGACGAAGAAATCCAGCAGCGGCTGCACGCCGAAGTTGTTGACGCCCGAGCCGAAGAACACCGGCGTTTGCTTGCCGTCGAGATAGGCCTGCTTATCGAAAGGATGGCTGGCGCCCTGGACCAGTTCCAGCTCATCGCGCAGTTGCGCCAGCATTTCCTCACCGATCTTCTCCGCCAGACCAGGCGCATCCAGCGACGGGAAAATCGTCGAATCCTGACGGGTGAAGTTGCGGCCCGGTTCGTACAGGTGCACTTCGCCGGTGATCAAGTGCACCACGCCCTTCAGGCGCTGGCCCATGCCGATCGGCCAGGTGACGGGCGCGCACTGGATGCCCAGCACGCTTTCGACTTCGTCCAGCAGATCGATCGGGTCCTTGCCCTCGCGGTCGAGCTTGTTGATGAAGGTCATGATGGGCGTGTCGCGCAGGCGGCAGACTTCCATCAGCTTGATCGTGCGCTCTTCCACGCCCTTGGCCACGTCGATAACCATCAGCGCGCTGTCGACCGCGGTCAGCACGCGGTAGGTGTCCTCGCCGAAGTCGGCGTGGCCCGGCGTGTCGAGCAGGTTCACGATCTTGCCTTCGTACGGGAACTGCATGACCGACGAGGTGACCGAGATGCCACGCTCCTTTTCGAGCGCCATCCAGTCGGAGGTCGCGTGGCGCGCGGCCTTGCGACCCTTCACCGAGCCGGCCATCTGGATCGCGCCGCCGAACAGCAGCAGCTTCTCCGTCAGCGTGGTCTTGCCGGCGTCGGGGTGGGAAATGATGGCGAAGGTGCGGCGACGGGTGGCTTCGTTGGCCACGGCGCTGTTCGGATCGGACATGGGGCGGGCGCCCGGACGGGCACTGGAAAGGCGGGAAGGGCGCGATTATACCGGGGTGCCGGCGCGGACGCCGGTCAGCGCGCCGACGGGAACTGCAGCTGACCCAACGGCCCGAACATCCGGAACGGCACCGATTCCAGCCGCATGCCGCGGTTGGCCTGCACCACGAAATGCAGGTGCGGCGCGGTCGAGAAGCCGGTGTTGCCGGACAGCCCGATGTACTGACCTTTACGGACGTACTGGCCGACGCGCACCTGCACGCCCTCGGCCTTCAGGTGCGCGTACAGCGCCATGCTGCCGTCGCTGTGCAGGATGCGGATGAAGTTCGCGCGGCCGCCGTACTTCTCGCGGTTCAGGCCGGCCTTGTCGAAGTCGGACTCGACCTGCATCACCAGCCCCTCGCGCGCGGCGACGATCCGGGTGCCTTCCGGCACCGCGAAATCCACCGCATGCAGGTTCTGCGCATCGCTGTGGCTGAAGCGGCCGCCGGGGCCCTGGTCCACGCGCACGCGCCCGTAGTCGAACGGCAGGCGGTAGTCGTAGTCCTGCGGCCGGCTGCCGGGATCGCCGGGCATGCCGTCCAGGGTCAGTTCGAAATCCCCGCCGCGCAGCGGATCGGTCACGCTGATGTTGGCGACCAGCACGCTGCTGCGCGCCGGCACCACCGCGCGGGCGGGCAGGGCAGGGGCACTGCGCACGTCGCGTTGGCGGCGGAAACCCAACTGCACTTCCACCGGCCCGTGCATCAGGTTGTCGGCCCAAGCTTCGTAACGAAGACCCTGTTTCTCCAGGCGCAGCCGCACCAGCGCGCTGGGTGGATTGCGGAAGCGCACCACGTCCAGTGCGTTGCCGGCCAGTTGGTCCGGCGGCGGCGGTTGGTCGCCGTACTGGGTGTAACCCTGTTTGTCCTTCCAGCGGTAGAGGCGCGCAGCTGACAGGTCGCCGACGGTGGCGAGCAGCAGGGCCGCGCCGCACAGCGCCGCCATGGCCCACCGGATGTTCACCGCAGGCAGTCTTCGCGGAGCTTCAGCGCGTGGCCGATGTCGCGCAGGTCGAACGCGGCCAGCGACACGTCGTTGTGCAGCGCGAACAGCGCGCCTGCCGGAAAGCGCTTGGTCGGCATGGCGTAGACGGTCTCGCCGTCGGTGTTAGAGGTCACGCGACCCGAGAAGACGCCGGCAGGGGCGAGGGTGGCGCGATCGAACACGCGGAATCGGGTTGGCGTCAGCTGGTCCACGGCGACCCAGTAACCTTCCTCGACACTGCACGCCCAGAGCGCGACGCCTTCGGCATCGGCGTCGAAGGTGGGCAGGCTGTGGCCGCGGTAGCGGCCGGCCAGCGAGTAGTCGCGCAACGTGGAGCCGACGCGACGGTCTTCCTCGGCGATCATCAGGCGATCGTGCACGGCATCGCCGGCGATGGACTCCACCATGCGCAGTGCGCCGGCCGGACCGGTATCGCCGAACTGCTCCACTAGCGAAGCTTCCAGCTTGCCGCCTTCTTCCACGCGTACCCGGAAGCGCTTCACGCGGCCGTCCAGCGCCTCCATCGGCGGCAGCGTCATGGTGCGGAAATCGGCCATGAAGCTGTCCGTGACCAGGAGCTCCAACTCGCCCGGCGCGGTTTCGTGCACCCACAGGCCGTAGGGCGCGCGCAGGGCGTCGGCGCCGAAGGCACCCAGCGGCGCGAACTCGGGCAGGCGGAAGGCCTGGATGCGGTGGTTGTCCCTCTCGGCCACGAACAGCAGGTCGCCGAACACGGCAATGCCGTTGGGGCGGTTGAACTGGCCAACCGCTGAACCCGGGCCGCCGACCGTGCGCAGGCGCTGGCCGGTGTCGGCGTCGTACAGGGCCAGATGGTGGGTGGCCTTGGCGGTGGCGATCAGCCAGACGCTGCCGTCTTCGGTGGGCCAGGCGACCAGGGAGTCCAGTTCGTCACCGGGTACCGGCTCGGACACCCAGGCTTCCGGGACGATGGCGTCCGCCGCGGTCTTCGGGGCGGGCGCCGGGGGCGTGGAGGTGTGCAGGGGGGCGGTGGAGCAGGCGGCCAGCAGCACCGCGCAGAGACCGCCGATAAGGCATTTCCGGATCATGGCGCGAATTATGCGTGATCCCGCGGACGCGGGGCAGCGTGACCGGGTTCAAAGTCCATCGCTTCATCCGAATAAAGCGATTGACATCCGTCCCGGCGCCCGGCAAAGTACCCTCACCATCGAGACCGGCAGAGGGACAGGCCCGAAGAAGCCGGGGCAGCCAGCGACGCGCAAGCGCCGTGGTGGTGCCAAATCCTGCGGGGACCTCAGCGTCTGCCGGAAGATGGTTCGTACCGTGCCCTCAGCACGGCGAACGCGAGCTCCGCGAAGCTCGGTGGTGTAGTCCCGTCCCGCGAGGGATGCCCACCGGAAGCCGCCATGAGTTACGCCAGTCCCGCGCTCAACCGCCTTGCCGAACCGTCGTCGATCGACAGTGCGGCGATTCCCTCGTTACAGGACGACGCACCGCGTGCCGTGCGGGGCGAGGTCGTGGTCGAACTGTCGATGCGCCACGCCGGCAACCGGGCGGTCACGCTGCGCTACGAGTTGCAGGGCGCGGTCGGCGCGCCGGTGGTGTTCGTCGCCGGCGGCATCTCCGCGCATCGCCACCTGGCGGCGAGCGACGTGTTCGCCGAAGCCGGTTGGCTTAACGCGCTGGTCGGCGAAGGCCGCGCGCTGGATCCGGCGCACAGGCAGCTGCTCGCGTTCGATTTTGTCGGCGCCGACGGCCGCCTCGACGCCCCGATCGATACGGCCGACCAGGCCGACGCCATCGCCAAGCTGCTGTCGGCGTTGGGCATCGCGCGTCTGCAGGCTTTCGTTGGCTATTCCTACGGCGCGCTGGTGGGCCTGCAGTTCGCGGTGCGCCACCCCGATCGCGTGGAGAAGCTGATCGCGGTCAGCGGCGCGCACCGCGCCCATCCCTATGCCGCCGCGTGGCGCGCGCTGCAACGTCGCGCGGTGACGCTCGGCCAGCTGCAGTGTGCGGACGCGCAGGGCCTGTCGCTGGCACGCCAGTTCGCGATGCTGAGCTACCGCACGCCGGAGGAATTCGGCGAGCGCTTCGACGCGGCGCCCGAGATCGTCAATGGCCGCGTGCGCGTGGCTGCCGAGGATTACCTGGATGCGGCCGGCGCGCAGTACGTCGCACGTACGCCGGTGAACGCTTACGTGCGCCTGTCCGAATCCATCGATCTGCACCGCGTCGACCCCGCCGAGGTGCGCGTACCCACGCTGGTGGTTGCCGTCGAAGGCGACCGCCTAGTGCCGCTGTCCGATTCCGTGGCGCTGGTGGAAGGCCTCGGCACGCTGGGCCAGTTGCGCGTGCTGCGCTCGCCCTACGGCCACGACGCCTTCCTGAAAGAAACCGACCGCATCGATTCCATCCTGACCTCGGCCCTGCGCGCCGCCGGAGATTCCGCATGAGCAGCTACACCCCCACCGATACCGACGCGCCCTGTCGTCCCGCCACTGCCGCCGTGCGCGCCGGTATCGACCGCGACACCGCCTATGGCGCGGTGACGCCGCCGATCGTGCTGTCGTCCAACTTCAGCTTCGCCGGCTTCGCGCAGAAGCGCGAGTACGACTACACCCGCAGCGGCAACCCGACCCGCGACCTGCTGGCCGAAGCGCTGGCCGAACTGGAAGGCGGCGCCGGCGCCGTCGTCACCGCGACCGGCATGGGCGCGATCACGCTGGTGTTGAATGCGCTGCTGGAACCGGGCGACCGCCTGGTGGTGCCGCACGACGCGTACGGCGGCAGCTGGCGCCTGTTCAACGCGCTGGCGAAGAAGGGCCACTTCGAGCTGATCACCGCCGACCTGACCGATCCGCGTTCGCTGGCCGATGCGCTGGCGCAGTCGCCGAAGCTGGTGCTGATCGAAACCCCGTCCAACCCGCTGCTGCGGATTACCGACCTGCGCTTCGTCATCGAGGCTGCGCACAAGGCCGGCGCACGCACGGTGGTGGACAACACTTTCCTGTCGCCGGCGTTGCAGACGCCGATCGCCTTCGGCGCCGACCTCGTGCTGCATTCCACCACCAAGTACATCAACGGCCATAGCGATGTGGTCGGCGGCGCGGTGATCGCGCGCGATGCGGAGACCCACCAGCAGTTGGTGTGGTGGGCGAATGCGCTGGGCCTGACCGGCTCGCCGTTCGACAGTTTCCTGACGCTGCGTGGCCTGCGCACGCTGGACGCCCGCCTGCGCGCGCACCAGGAAAACGCCGACGCCATCGCCGCGTTGCTGGAGACGCATCCTGCGGTGTCGAAGGTCTACTTCCCGGGCTTGGCCACCCATCCCGGCCATGCGGTGGCGGCGCGCCAGCAGAAGGGCTTCGGCGCGATGCTGAGCCTGGAGCTCGAAGGTGGCGAAGAAGCCGTGCGCGCCTTCGTCGAGGGCCTGCGCTACTTCACCCTGGCCGAATCACTGGGTGGCGTGGAAAGCCTGGTGGCGCATCCGGCCACGATGACGCACGCGGCGATGACGCCGGAAGCGCGCGCCAAGGCCGGCATCTCCGACGGCCTGCTGCGCCTGTCGGTCGGTATCGAAGCCGCGGACGACCTGCTGGCTGATATCGCCGCGGCGCTTGCGCGCGCCGAGGCGGTCGTGGCCGACTCCAAACGCAAGCTCGCCGACGCATGAGTACGGTCGTCCCGCTGCGCACCGCCGCACGCCGTGCACCGCGACTCGCGTTGCTCGGTACGGGCGTCGTAGGCAGCGCGCTGGTGGCCCGCTACCAGCGCTTGCAGGCGCGAGACGTAGCGCTGCCGACGCTGGCCTGGCTGGCGAACTCCCGCGCCCTGCACGACTGCGCGGGCGCGCCGCAACGCGCGCTGGAGGCAGCCAATCGCGCCGACGTTCGCGATGATGATCTGCCGCCCTGGGCGGAAGCCGAAGCGCTGCACGCGGGCGACATCGTCATCGATGCGACCGCCAGCGACGCCGTCGCGGGCTGGCACGCCGAGTGGCTGTCGCGTGGCGTGCATGTCGTGACGGCGAACAAACTGGGCTCGGGCAGTGCACTGTCACGCGCGCAGTCCATCGAACACGCAGGGGCGACATCGGGCGCACGGTATGGCGAAGCCGCCACGGTCGGCGCGGGCCTGCCGTTGCTGCGCAGCCTGCGCGCGCTCGTGGCCGGCGGCGACCGCATCCACCGCGTCGAAGGCGTGCTGTCCGGGTCGCTGGCCTGGTTGTTCAACCACTACGACGGCATGCGTCCGTTTTCCGGCTTCGTCCGCCAGGCGCGTCAGGCGGGCTATACCGAACCGGATCCGCGTATCGACCTGTCCGGCGAGGACGTGCGCCGCAAGTTGCTGATCCTCGCGCGCGCCGCGGGCCTTCCGTTGGAGCAGGCCGATGTGCGGGTGGAATCGCTGGTGCCCGCCGAACTCGCGGCGCTGCCCCTGGACAGCGTCGATGGCGCGCTTGGTCAGTTGGATGCGCCGTTGGCGGCGCGTTTCAAGGATGCCTATCGCAACGGCGGCCGGCTGCGCTTCGTCGGCCGTTTCGACACGGAACGCGCAAGCGTCGGCCTGCAGGTGCTGCCGACCGATCACGCGTTGTGTGGCGGCAGCGGCACCGACAACCGGGTGGCGATTTACAGCGACCGCTACGACGAACAGCCGCTGGTCGTCCAGGGGCCGGGCGCAGGCGCCGATGTCACCGCCGCTGCGTTGCTCGATGACGTGCTGGCGATCGCGACGGCGCGCTGATCGTTTGCACATCACTTCAGTGCGGACAACGAGGCGGCATTGGAGCGTGCCGGCGCTTTGTGGTGCACGGATGACGCCGGCTAAGGAACGGCCACCTGCCGTCAATCGGACGGCGATGGCGCCGCTGCTGTGGGATGGTGCGGGCCACGCAGCGTGAGGTGGCCGTCTCGCACGAGCTCGCCGGGGTCGCGGCGCACGTGGTCGGCATCGGGCAATGGCGAGGGCGACGGCGAGGCTTCGTAAAGCGCCCAGCCATTTCGCCCGTGCGCCTTCACCTCGTACAGTGCACGATCCGCCAGCGAGACGAGTTGTTCCCACCCCAACAGATCGGGTGCTTCGGGAAAGGGCGGATAACCGATCACGCCAAGCGACGCCGTCACCTGGAGACGCTTGCCGGCGACATCCACCGGTTCGCTGGCGATGGCGGTGCAGATGCGTCGGCCAAGCGCGTGCAGGTCGTGCCGCGGCATCGGCCGGAACACCATCAGGAATTCCTCGCCCCCCCAACGGATCACGTAGTCGCCGTCGCGCGAGAGCGTGCGCAGGCGATGCGCGACGGTCTGCAGTACGTGATCGCCGGCCTGATGGCCGTGGCCGTCGTTGATCGACTTGAAATGGTCGATGTCGAGCAGTACGAACGCGAGCACGTCCGCGCCCGTGGCGAATTTTGGCATGCGTTGGTAGTACGCGATGTCGGCCGGCAGCTGGCGGGTCAGGTAGCGGCGGTTGTGCAGGCCGGTCAGCGGATCGGTGAGGCTGATCGCTTCGAGTTGGCGGTTGGCCTGCTGCAGGTCCAGCGTGCGCTGCTGCACGAGGCGCTCCAACGCGATGTTGCGGTTCTGGTGTCGACGCAGGACCCAACGGTTGGACAGCAGGACCAACACGCCGAGCGCCATCGCCAACAGCACGTAGAACCAGGGGCTCTCATAGAAATAGGGCGCGATGGTGAACGCCTGGATCGCTGCCGCACGCCCGGACACGCCACTGTTATTGGTGCCGATGACCTCGAACACGTACCGCCCGGCAGGCAGATTGGTGTAGGTCGCGCTGCGCTGGTGCGGATCGTCCAGCAGCTTCCATGCTTCGTCGTAGCCCTTCAACCGGTAGCGGATGTCGATGTGGTCCGAGGCCTGGAAGCTCAGCGTGGTGAACTCGAACCGCAGGTCGCGCGCGGCGTTGGGCAGCGACCACATCGCCGCCGCATCGGCGGGTCGCCACTGGCCCTGGACCTGCACGCGCTCGATCACCGATTCCGGCACGTAATCGTTGTCCAGCGGCTGGTCCGTCGCCATCACCACCACGCCGTCGCGGGTGGGCAACCACACCGCGTTGTCGGTCATGAAGCCGCGGCTGTTGCCGGCACCGTTGCAGCAGTCGCCCTTCTGGCCGCCATGGCGGTCGCCGCGCTCGTTGAGCAGCGTGCGCGCCGTGACGCGCTTGGCGGGGTCCTGCGTGGCCGCGAGGATGTCGGCCACCTGCACCCGGTAGATGCCACGCAGCCCACCGACCCAGAGGAAACCGTTGCCGTCCTCGGCGAAGAAGAACGGCGCGTTCGCGGGAATGCCGCGCGTCTTGTCGAGCCGCGTCCAACGCTGGCCATCGAACACCAGCATCACTTCCTCGGACAGCGCGCCGGCGAGCCACTGGCCGCCCGCCAGTTCGTGCAACGCGACGATGTGGGGCGCATCGATGCCAGTCCCGGTGAGCGGAACCGGTACCAGGCGCTCGTCGATGAATTCGTACAACCCGCTCTGCGTGCCCACGAGCATTCGACCGTCACGCGTTTCCAGCAAGACGCGGACGCGCGCGTCGCGCAAGCCGGCTTTCGTGGCGTAATGGCGCAGGCGGTCACCGCCATCCCAACGATAAAGCCCCGTGCTGGTGGCGAACCACAGTCGTCCCTGGCGGTCGCGCACGATGCCATTCACCTGCGCGGCATCCAGGGCGTCGAGCACGCGCGGTCGCTGCACCCGGCCGTCGCGGTACAGCGCAACGCCGTCGCGCGTGCCGATCCAGGTCTGACCGTCTTCCGGCAACAGGCTGTAGGCGGCGGGATGCGGCAACGCGGGCCCCGGGACGAGCAGGCGGTAGCGGCCGTCCTCGAGCACGCTCACGCCATCGTCGCTGCCTACCCAGATGCGGCCATCGGGGCCTTGCGCCGTCGACCACAGCAGCGGTTGCAACAAGCCCTCGGCGCGGCTGTAGCGGCGCGTCCAGCCATTCCATGCTCGACTCACGCCCTCGTTGTTGCTGCCCAGCCAGAGGTTGGATTCGCGGTCTTCGTAGAACGCGCGGATCTCCGCCAGCGGCCCGTCGCCGCGGATCCGCTCCAGCAGCCGGCCCCGGCGCAGGCGGTAGACAATGTCACGCGTGCTCGCCCACAGGATGCCGTCGCGATCTTCGTGCAGCGCCTGGATGCCGCCGCTGGCGGCCGCCACGTCGCCATGGCGATGCCACTGGCGGCCCATCAGGACGAACAGGCCTGCATCGGTACCCGCCCACAGGCGGCCATCGTGGCGTGCCAGCGAGGTGATCGTGTTGAGCGATGCGGCGTCGGGCAGGGGCAGCGTGCGTTCGCCTTCGCCGTCGAACAGGTGGACACGACCGCGGCCACCCACCCAGAGCGCGCCGTCCTCATCGACATGCAGGGCCAGCGCGCCGCCATCGGCGATGGGGTGCAGCATCTTCAGGCGACCGTCGGCGACCACCATCACGCCGCGGCTGGTCGCCACCAGCAGCCGTCCGGCGGCATCGGCCGACAAGGCGAGCACGTCCACCACGCCGGCCGCTTCGCCCGGTGCCAAGGGAACGGCGCGGATGCGGTTCCCTTCCCTTACCGCCAATCCCTGCGGCGTACCGATCCACAGGCGGCCGTCGCGGTCGGTACGCAGCGCCTGGATCCAGGTACTGGGCAGTTCGGGCGTGTTGTCCAGGTCGAAGTTGGTGAAGCGCACGCCGTCGAAACGGCTCAGGCCCGCCTGGGTGCCGAACCAGAGGTAGCCGGGCTTGTCCTGGGCGATCGCCAGCACGCTGAGCTGGGGCAGGCCCTGTTCCAGGCTCCAGTGGTTGCGGACGTAGTGATGGAACGACTTGGAGGGGTCCAACGCGTGCGCGGACGGGCAAAGCAGCGCCATCCCGCCCAGCAAGGGCAGGCACCACGCCGCCAGTCGACGCCGCCAGGAAGGCCGGCCGCGGCGGGTCTTGTCCGTGTGATCGGACAGGGCGCGTCTCCGGTAAGTCTGTTTACCTCTACCGTATCGGCCCGCAACGGTGTGTCTAAAGGGCGCGAAAGCCCTGCCTCGCAAGGCTGTCGGCCCGGTGGCGGGTCGGTGTCGTGGTCGGCGCGGCGTCACCGGGCGACGATCAGGCCCCGCTTACACTGGCAGCGACGCCCCCACGCCCATGGACATGAAACTGGATGCACGAAGGATCAGGACCCTGCGCGAGCAGCGCGCTTGGTCCCAGGAACACCTGGCGACGGTCGCCGGCTTGAGTACCCGCACCTTGCAGCGGATCGAATCGGGCGCAGGCGCGTCCCACGACACCTGCCTGGCGCTGGCCTCGGCCCTGGACGTTGCGGTGAGCGATCTGACCGCCGATGGAGGCGTCATGTCGGTAACGTCCAGTGAAGCAATGACGGGTCCGCCCGCCGCCAGGCTCCCCGCCTGGCTGGTGATGGCGATGCTGTTGGTCCTGCTGGTGGTCTGGTTCGGTTACACCATCGGCAAGGACATGGCCCTGCGCGACAACCGTGCCGATGCCGCCTGTGCGCGGGACGCCCGCGCTTGCGGCGCCGTCAGCACTCGATGACGTTGACCGCCAGCCCGCCGCGGCTGGTTTCCTTGTACTTGTCCTGCATGTCGCGGCCGGTGTCGCGCATGGTCTTGATGACCTTGTCCAGGCTCACCTTGTGCTTGCCGTCGCCGCGCATCGCCATGCGACTGGCGTTGATCGCCTTCACCGCGCCCATCGCGTTGCGCTCGATGCACGGGATCTGCACCAGGCCGCCGATCGGGTCGCAGGTCAGGCCCAGGTTGTGTTCCATGCCGATCTCCGCCGCGTTCTCGACCTGGCTCGGGCTGCCGCCCAATGCGGCGACCAATCCGCCGGCCGCCATGGAACAGGCCACGCCCACCTCGCCCTGGCAGCCGACTTCGGCGCCACTGATGCTGGCGTTCTCCTTGTAGAGGATGCCGATGGCCGCCGCAGTGAGCAGGAAGTCGAACACGCGCTGCTCGCTGTTGCCCGGGCAGAAACGATCGTAGTAGTGCAGCACCGCCGGGATGATGCCGGCCGCGCCGTTGGTAGGCGCGGTGACCACGCGGCCGCCGGCGGCGTTCTCCTCGTTCACGGCCAGCGCATACAGGTTCACCCAGTCCAGCACGGTCAGCGGATCGCGCATCGCGGCTTCCGGCTTGCTGGACAGCTCGCGATGCAGCGTCGGTGCGCGACGCGACACGTGCAAGCCGCCGGGCAGCGTGCCTTCCTCGCGGATGCCGCGCGCCATGCACGATTGCATCGCGTTCCAGATCGCGCGTAGGCCGTCGCGGATCTCGTCCTCGCTGCGCCAGGCCTTCTCGTTCTCGAACATCAACGCCGCGATGCTCAAGCCGCTGCGCTGGCATTGCGCCAGCAACTCGTCGCCGCTCTTGAACGGGTACGGCAGCGGCGTCTCGTCGGCGACGATGCGGTCCACCGCCGCGTCGTCCTGGTTGACGACGAAACCGCCACCGACGGAATAGTAATCGCGCGTGGCGATCACCTCGTCGTTGGCGTCGTACGCGGTGAAGCGCATGCCATTGGTGTGGTACGGCAGCTTCTGCCGTTTGTTCATCAACAGGTCGCGCTTCTCATCGAAGGCGACCTCGTGCGTGCCGCCCAACCGGATGCGCTTGCCGGTGCGGATGCGCTCCAGCGCCGGCGGGATGATGTCGGGATCGATCTCGTTGGGATAGTGGCCTTCCAGGCCCATCAGCACCGCCTTGTCGGTGCCGTGCCCACGCCCGGTCAGCGCGAGCGAACCGAACACTTCCGCACGGATCCGCCCCACGTCCTGCAGGCGCCCGGCATCGACCAGCCAGCGCGCGACGAAGCGCGCCGCGGCGCGCATCGGCCCGACGGTATGCGAGGAACTGGGGCCGATGCCGATCTTGAACAGGTCGAACGTACTGACTGCCATGCTGCGAGCCGCTGCGGAAAGGCGGCTATTCTAAGCAGGTACGCACCCGTCGCCTTTCACTCCGTAGCTGCAATGCCCCTGATCCTCTACCAGCGCGACGACTGCCACCTCTGCGACCTTGCCCTCGACGTGCTGGCGAACGCGCGGATTCCCGAGTTCGAAAGCGTTTTCATCGATGAGGACGACGCGCTGGAAGCGCGCTACGGCATCCGCGTGCCCGTGTTGCATCGCAGCGACAGCGGTGCGGAGCTGGATTGGCCGTTCGGCGTCGAGGCCGTGGCCGCGTTCCTGCAACCCTGAAGCTGTCCGTCCGCGAAACGGTGGCTGCACGCGACATCCCGGCGTGAGCGTGGCGGGCTAGGCTGGCGTCGTCTGTGTACGGGGGTTCACCGATGGGTCGGATGCGATGGGGGTTGCTGGTGCTTGCCGTGATCGCAATCGGTGCGCCGATCGCGCGCGGCCAAACCCCGGGCGAAGACGACGCGGCCCTGCGCCGCATGCACGACGCCTTCGTCGAGGCCTTCATCGACAGCCAGGGATTCGGCAAGCGGCGGGTCACGCCGATGATGGCGCGCATGCGCCACTACCAGTTCGAAGGCGTAGGCGAGAAAGGGCGCTGCGTGTTCGACGTCGAACTGGTCGGCGTCGCCCGGCACGATCCTCCCGTCGTCCATCGCGCGGGGTTCATGGGCTTCCAGCACCGCGACGATGATGCCGCCATGCCCGCGTTACCCACGTCGACCCGCACACTGCAGGCGTGGGAGCGCGAGGCCTTGGCCAGGCTGGTCAGTGGCGCCGACATCGTGGTGCAAGCAGGACCAAGCGGCGAGCGCGCGATGGGACCCATCCGCGCCCGCCTGGATTGCCTGGCGTGCCATCGCGACCACCGCGAGGGCGATGTGTTGGGTGCCCTCAGCTACGGGCTGGGCCGCGTCACCGTGGCGCCGGATGCGACCGACCGGCGGGACTGCCGGCCCCAGGGTATCAACGCGGCTTCAACACGACCTTCGTACTGATCGCGACCTCGTTCGGGATCGTCGAGGTGTCCGCCCAGTCGCCGCCACCGACGCCGAAGTCGAGCCGCTTCACCGTCGCCTTTCCGGTCAGCACCGGCTGCGCGCCGGGCGTCCAGGTGAACGTCAGCGTCACCGGCTTGCTCGCGCCGCGCAGCGTGAGCGTGCCGTCGGCCGCGTACTGGTTGCCGCCCAGCGCGCGGAACTTGGTCGCCGTGTAGCGCGCCTGCGCGAACTTGCCCACGTTGAAGAAATCGCTCGACACCAGCGTGTCGTCGCGGTCCTTGTTGCCGGTCTGCGTGCCCGCCAACTGGATGGCGACGTCCAGCTTGCTGGTGGCCAGCTGCTTGGGGTCGAAGCTCATCGTGGTGGCGAAGCTGCCGAACTTGCCGGTGAAGGTCTCGCCCTGGTAGTTGCTGGCGAACACCAGCGTCGAGCCAGGGGCTTGCACGTAATCGGCGGCCGCCGCGTGGCCTGCGGTGGCGAGCAGCAGGAAGGCGAGCGCAAGGCGCGCGCGATCAGGGGTTTTCATCGGGGGAATCCTGCGGAGTGGGGGAAGAGGGAGCGGGCGCCGCGACGGGTGCCGGCGCAAGGGCCTTGCGGCGTCCCGGCAGCATGCGGGTGAGCGTGGTGTCGCCCTGGAACAGGTGGTGGTACAGCGCCGCACCGGCGTGCGCGACCACCAGCACCACCAGCACCCAGAACAGCAGCTCGTGCGCGCCTTCGGCGGCTTCGTGCACGCCGTCGTTGCGGCCGGTGATCGCCGGCAGGTTGAACAGCTTGAACCACTGCAGGGGATAGCCGGCCGACGAATTGAGCACCCAGCCGGACAACGGGATCGCGAAGAGCAGGGCATACAGCAACACGTGCGTCACCGAGGCGATGCGCTGCTGCCACGTGGGCGTGCCGGCGACGGGCGCCGGGGCGCCGGCGTACACGCGCCAGAGCACGCGCAGCACGACCAGCGCCAGGATTGTCAGGCCGATCGACTTGTGCAGCGCATAGATATTGATCTTGCGTGGACCGTTGGGCAGGTCGCCCATGGTCAGGCCGATATACGCCATCACCAGGATCAGCACGACGATGACCCAGTGGAATAGCTGGCTTACCGCACCCCAACGGTCGTCGGTGTTCTTCAAGGTCATGGCGTCGGCTCCGGCGGTGGGGGTGGGGAAGGCGGGGTGTCGGTGGCCGGCGCATCATCGTCGGCCTTGCCGTCGTAGGTGGCCTCGGCTTCGATGCGCAGCTCCACCTCGTCGCCGATCACCGACTTCCACGCGGTGATGCCGAAGTCGGCGCGGCTCAGCGTGGTGGTGGCGGAAAAGCCCACCGTGCGGCGGAACGGCGGCATCGGATGGCGCTTGGCGGCGTTGAGCACCACATCCAGGACGACCTCGCGCGTGACGCCGCGCAGGGTCAGGTCGCCGTGCACGCGGGCATGCGTCGCATCGACCGGTTCGACGCGGGTGGAGACGAAGCGGGCTTCGGGATGACCCTCGGCATCGAGCAGGGATTTCGCCAGCGTGGCCTTGTTCCAGTCGGCGTCGCCGAGGTCCGCGCGGGCGATCGGCACGCGCACGTCGACCTTCGCGCGGGTCCAGTCGTCCGGATCGAACACCAGCGTGCCGGTGCTGCCGGACACGGTGCCGAGGGCCTTGGAGAACCCCGCGTGCGAGAGGGCGAACATCACGCGCGTGTGAACCGGGTCCAGCCGGTACTCGGCCAACGCATCGCGCGCGCGCGCTGCGGCGGGCAACAAGGCCAGCAGGAAGAGCGAGCTCAACAGCAGGCGGCGGGCGGACGATCCGGGCATGGGGCGGATTCTAGGGGCCGGCCCATGAAGATACCCCGCTTGCACGTGCAACGGTCCGTTGCGACGATGCCGGAACGGTCGACAGGGACGAGGGCAGGCAGGAATGGCGATGCGCGCGGGATGGCTGTTGCTGCTGTGGTGGGTCTGCGCGTCCGTGCAGGCGACGGTGCCCGAGATTCCGCGCTTCCGCCTGCTGGGCGCCGGTGATGGCTTGCCGTCCGCCACCATCCCCGCGCTCGCACGCGATCGATCGGGCTACCTGTGGGTCGCCACCTGGGATGGCTTGGCGCGTTATGACGGCGTCGGCTTCAAGGTGTGGCGCCACGATCCGGCCGACGCGGCCTCGCTGCCCGGCAACGTCGTGCAGGCGCTGCACATCGATGCGGCAGACAGGATCTGGGTGGCGACAGAGAACGGTGGGCTCAGCGTCATGGGCGCCAACCGCGCCGGCTTCCGCCATTACCGCCAGGCCGACCATCCGCAGATGGGCAGCGATGATGTCTTCGCGATCACCAGTCGCGGCGACGATGTCTGGTTCGGCACGTTCGGCGGCGGACTGCACCGGCTGGCGGGTGATGGCCGCATCACGCGGTTCGCCTCCGACGCTGCCGACCCACAAGGCCTGCCGTCGGACAACGTGCTGTCGCTTGCGTTCGATGCGAAGGGCGTGCTGTGGGCGGGCACGATGTCCGGGCTGGCGAAGGTCGAAGGCGGGCGCGTGCAGCGTGTCGCCTTGCCCGCAGGCGAAGATCTGATCATCTACTCGGTCACGGCCGATGCCGACACGCTGTGGGTGGGCGCGTCCGATGGCGTGCACCGTCGCCTCGCGGATGGGCGCTGGGTATCGCCGCCCTGGTCGCCGATGTTCGCCCGCCCCAATGCCGTCATTGCGATGGCCAGCGACGGGCAGGGTGAGTATTGGCTGGCCAGCCAGGGCGGACTGTGGCGTACCGAAGGCGATCGCGCACCCGCGCCGGTGAACTACGACGCGCAAGGTGTCGGCATCGGCCGCGTGCTGCAGACGGTGCTCGCGCTGCCCGACGGCGGCCTGTGGGTGCCGGTACCGACGCGCGGCCTCGCCTACCTTCGCTCGGATTGGCGCCGTATCGCGGCGTTCTCGACAGCGCAGGGGCTCGGCGGCGGTCTGTATCGCGGCCTTTCGCAAGCCGGTCCCGGTGGACTGTGGATGGCCAGCAGCACCGGCAAGGTCGAACGCCTGGATACCCGCAACGGCCATGTCGCGCCGCTGGCGCATCACGCAGCCGCGCTCGCCGAGCTGCGGTTGACGTCGGTGCTGCAGGATCGGCGCGGGCTGTTGTGGATCGGTCATCGCAATGGGCTCATGCGCGTGGATCCGGCGACGGGTGCGAGAACGGAATGGGCGCACGAAGGCGACGATGCCGTACCCGATTCCACGTCGATCGATTGGTTGGTGGAAGGCGCGGACGGCAGCGTCTGGCTGGTCACGCAGATGGGCAGCGTGCAGCAGCGCGACGCCGACGGACACGTGCTGCGCACCATCTTGAAGGACCCCGATGCGGGTACCGGATTGCCCGATATCGAGGGCATCGCCGTCGCGCCGGATGGGCGCGCTTGGGTCGGCGGTGCACAAGGCATGCTGCAGTGGGATCCGACCTCGGAACGCTTCTCGGCGGTGGCGGAGATGGGCACCGACCGCGTCTACGCCTTCGCGTTCGAACACGCCGACCGCCTCTGGCTGCATCGCATGTCGGGCGTGGAAGCATGGCGGCACGAGGGTGGAAAGTGGATCCGCGAGCGTCGCATCGGCGCAGCCGAGGGACTACCCGCCGTGGAGTCCACCGGGTTGGCGGTCGACCCGCAACGCCGCGTCTGGCTGGGCACGCGCCGCGGCCTGTTCCGCATTGATGCGAACCT